>JANMCN010000202.1:0-4285 GCA_031361295.1 Acidobacteriota bacterium
CGCGAGGTTGACCGCCACGGTCGTCTTGCCGACGCCCCCCTTGCCGGCGCCGACCGCGATGATGTTCTTGAGCCCGGGCACGGGCGCCTTGCCGGCCGGGTCGGCCGACGTCGTCGACCGGACCTGGACACCCATCTCCACTGCCACGCTGGTCACGCCGGGAATCCGCGCCACCGCGTCGCGCGCCGCGTCACGCAAGCTGTCGCGGTACGGCGCACCGTGCGTCGCCAGGACGATGCCAACGGCGACCTGGCCGCCGTCAATCTTCAGATTGCGGATGAACTTGAGCGAGACGATGTCACGCGTCAGATCGGGATCGCGGACGGTACGCAGCGCGTCGAGCACCGCGGCTTCTGGAACAGCTGCATTCATGGTGTGTCGTCTGACATTGTACCCGGGACGCGGCGCGGCGTGCCGGAACTACAGGCGATCGGCGACCATCCGGCCGACGATCGGCAGACTGAAGCGTTCCCCCTTGTAGGCCTTGAACAGCAGCAGCAGCCAGACGGCCAGCGAGCCGTAGAAGACGACGATGGCGAGGATCCAGCCAAGCAGCGGGATCGCGAGGCAGACGAGGAAGGCGGCAGAGGCGGCGCCGAAGAAAAACGTCGACTGGAGCGCGTGAAACCGGACGAAGGAGTTCGCCGGCTCCGCCAGGTAGAGGACGATGCCGCTCAGCCAGCCGAGGCTGTAGGCCAACGCCGCCGCCACGTTTTCGTCAACGCCGAACGACGTCCTGCGATTCTCGGTCACCAGCGCCTCGTCAGTTACCGGGCCGCAGGAATGCGCGGCGCGTTTCGTTATGCAGCAGCACCCAGTATCCGTACAGGCTCAAAGCGGTACCGAACGGCAGCAGGAACAGGTTGAGGGCGCCGAGGCCGAGTACGGTGGTGCGGCCGCGCGGCTCCAGACGGCCGATCGACAGACCGGCCCAGGCATTGAGGCCGCCGCCGGCGAGGAGCGCGACGCCGCCCAGCGCGAACGCACCGGCGGTGACGCCGGCAGCCATCCGCTCGTCCGACGCCGTGATGCCGATCGCGACAGCGCCGATGCCGAGCAGCAGCAGGGTGACGCCGAGCAGCAGGCCGATCCCGCCCCAGACGAGTTGGAGGATGCCCAGCAGATGCAGGTGCGGACGCATGGCGCGGACCTAGCGAATGGTGATACGGACGTCGACCAGGGTCTGCGGCGCCCCGCGGGGGGAAACGCTGAACCTGAACCGCGCCCCTTCGCGCACGCCGGCGGGCACGCGCAGGCGCATGTCGTGGGTCGTCGTGACTTCCCCTCCGCCGCCGCAGGTCGCGCACCAGTCCGACCAGACCTCGCCGCGGCCGCCGCAGCGCGGGCAGGTGCCGCGCAGCGGCACGTGGAGCGGCACCTGCGCGCCCCAGAACGCTTCCTGAGGGGTCAGGACAATCTCGGCCGACAGGGTCGACTCGCGCGGGCCGCCGAAGAAGGAGTCGCGCATGCGGTCGAGGACGCTCGAGACGGACGGGAAATCAATCGCGACCTCGTCGCCCAGCCAGTCGGCGCGGGTCCCCGACCGCAGACGGGCATCGTACGAGCGGCGCCGCTCGGGGTCGCGCAGCACTTCGTAGGCGCGCGACACGTCGAGGAACGCGGCCCCCTTGTCGTCGCCGGAGATGTCGGGGTGATAGCGCCGCGCCAGCTGCCGGTACGCGCGTCGGATCTCGTCGGCTCCCGCGCCCGGCGCCACCCCCAACACGTCGTAGTAGTCACGCATCGTGCTTCGTTCCAGTGCCCTGCAGGACGGATACCGCCCACGGGCTAACGATAGGAGCGGCCCGGGGCGAAGTCAAGAATGGCCCGGACCGGATGCTAAAATCGACCGATGAAGGAATGCCCGCTCTGTGGAGAAACGATGCGCCTGAGCGTGCGGGACATCCCGGGTTCGGCGGAACACGCGGGGGTGGTGCGGGTGATCCGTGAGTGGATCTGCCCCGAATGCGACTACTTCGAAGATGCCGAAGCGGGGGAGGGTTAGCTGGATCAGCGGGCGCCGAGGGTCAGCAGCACTTCGTTGCGAACGTCTTCCTCGAAATCCGCGAAATTCAACGCCGTTTCGCACTCGTCGCACAGCACTTCGATCACCGCGGGGCGCCCTTCTTCGTTCGCCTCTACCCGGGTGTCGCGCAACTGAACGACGTGCATCTGCAGGGTCTTGACCAGAAAGTTCTGGTCGTTCCCGCAGCTCGGACAGGTCAAAGCCATCTAGACTGCACTCCTCTCGGCCGCCGGGGCCGTTGCCAAACCTTCGAATTGTACGAGAACGTCTTTCTATTACGCAATCAAGATCTTCTGGGGAATGCACCACCGGCGCGGTGTACGATGCACGGATGGCCGAATTGAAGTCCGCGACGGTGATCCTCAGTGAAGCGCGAGGCCCCCACTGGGTCGCGTGGCTGGAGGGTGCCGACGGGAAACCGGAGCAATCAGTGATATTGGTGGGCAGGACCCGGGTCGAGGCTGAAGAGCGGGCGCGCCGCTGGGCTGGGCTGAACGCCGCGAAATAACGCTTACTCCTCCGCCTCGTCTTCGTCCGCGAATTCCTCCGGATCACCCAGCCGCAGCACCTGGCCGCTGGCATGGGCCGGCAGGATGCAGTGGGGTCCCTTGGCCTCGAGCGACACAACCGCCACATCCCACGGACGGGCGCGATAGGCCGCCGCCACGCAGCCGCACGGCAGCCCTTCGAGCGCTTCGAGCTCGAACACGGTTGTCGTCGGTCTTACCGAGTTCAGCGCACCTGAGGGAACCACCATACGCACCTCCCGTCGTTGAGTGTCGATGCAATCCTGACGCCAGATACATTCTTAGACCGCGCGCTTTCAGTTTTGGTTCCCGCGCCCCCCAAGATCCTCCACTAGCGCGAGTTCGACGCATTCCCGCGCAGCATGCCGGGACAGTGCCGGATGACCCCTCCAGGCTACAGAAGTCCGGGATAAATGACCGTTCCATTCCGAGCTCGCCCGAAGTCGCTCAATTCATGAGACTTCGGCGGCGCGTCGGAGAGTATGTGCAGAACCGTCACACCACCCACCAAAAGCGCGTCGGCAAGGAACCGGCGGTGACATTGCCACCACACCGCTTCCGCGCACATGACCGTCGTCAGCCCTGCTTCGGCAAATCCCTGGAGCGCGGCGACCCCTTCCCCGAACTCCTCCGTCGCCATGTGGTCCGCGTAGCCGCGGAACCCGGCGTGGCGCACCGCGGTGTTGATCGAATCCGGACGGGGCCGGCGGCGCCCGCCGAGCGCCGGGAAGTGGCGATATGACACGCCCGCGGCGGCGAGCCATTCGGTCATGACTTCGCGAGCGAAGTGCGGATGGCGCCGGGACGCGGGAATGCTTCGGATATCGGCGACCTGGCGGACCGCATGCGCCCGCAGGAGGTCGAGAAAATTCTCGGCGGATCGGGTCGAATGCCCAATGGTATAGATCGTCACGCCAATCGTCAGCCCTCGCTGCCGTAAATCAGCCGCGACTCGACGTGCGCCCCGGGAAACAGCGCGCGCGCGGCTTCCTCGTAGACGGCCAGCTGGACCTGGTGGGAGGGGCGGGGACGGCCCGTCTTGAACTCAATCACCACAATCGATCCATCGTCCCGGATCAGCAGGCAGTCGATCGTGCCGCGGAGCACCACGGGGGTGGCGCCGCCCTCCCCGTCCGGATTTTTTTTCAGCGAGAACGGCACCTCGTAGAGCCGCTGCCCGCCCGACCACAGCGCCGCGACATCCTCCCGGCCCCGCATCTGCCGCCAGAGCGCCACGGCGCGCTCGACCGTCGCTCCCGCATCAATCAGACTCGTGCGCTCTTCGGCCGTGAGCAGCTCGCCGGCAAGCGCCGCACAACCGGAGGCCTCCTCCGCCTGGCGATCGCCGCCGTGCTGGAAGAGGCGGTGAACGAGCGTCCCGACGATCGACGCATCCGCTGGGCCGTCCTCGCGCTCATCCGGGACAGCGGGTCCCTGGATCCACCGGGTGACGGGCAAGCGGGACACTTCTCCGCCGTCCGGCAGCGCGTCAAAGCGGTCCGCCATGGGGATGGCTGGCGATGCGTCAGCGGCCAAGCTGACCGCCGCCGCGGCGTCCGGGACCCGGCAGATGCGCCACTCGAACGGCCGGCCTGACGGCCCCGCCCAGCCGATCGCCTCGCAGGCCTCGAAGGCGGTCGCGGCGAGGCCGAACAGCTGACGGATCGAATCGGGCAGGACCTCGCCAAGACTGCCCCTGCCCGGCTGCATCGCGCCTTTCCTGAGCGCCGAT
>JANMCN010000027.1:0-5359 GCA_031361295.1 Acidobacteriota bacterium
CCCGGCGTCGGGTCGCTCCACAGGTTCCGCGACGCCGTGGAACATCAGTGGCCGAGGGCGCTCGAGATCGAAGAACACAGTCACGCCGCGATGGCGCACGCGTATGCGGCGGGCGCGGCGGGGATGCCATCAGCCTTCTTCAAGGGCTACATCGGCTCAGACCTCCCGCGCGTCAATCCCCGCATCACGTCCGTCGTATGTCCGTTCACGGGGGAGGTGCTCGCATGCGTGCCGGCGCTGCGTCCGGACGTGACGATCATCCATGCGCAGAAAGCGGATCGGCACGGCAACGTCCTCATCGCCGGGATCATCGGGGTGCAGAAGGAGGCCGTGCTGGCGGCGCGGCGGACGGTCGTCACGGTCGAGGAGATCGTCGAGGACCTGCACTCGACCGGCGCGAACCTCACCGTGCTGCCTTCGTGGAGCGTCGGGGCGATTGTCGAGGTGCCCGGCGGCGCGAGGCCGTCGTACGCGCACGGCTACTACCCCCGCGATAACGCGTTCTACACCCGGTGGGACGAGATCTCGCGCGACCGCGACCGCTTTCTCGATTGGGTCGCTGAGGCGATCGGCCGGCCCGATGCGCGCAGCGCGCAGGATGGACGCCCATGACGTATTCCGCGTCCGAGATGATGACGGTGGCGGCGGCGCGGGCCCTCGGCAACGAGGACGTCTGTTTCGTGGGCATCGGGCTGCCGTCGGCGGCATGCAACCTGGCGAGGCTGACGCATGCGCCGCGGCTGAAGCTCGTGTACGAGTCCGGCACGATCGAAACGAGGCCGCACGTGCTCCCGCTCTCGATCGGCGACGGCGAGCTCTGCGAGACGGCCCTGACGACCGTCTCGGTCCCGGA
Organism: Acidobacteriota bacterium; assembly: GCA_031361295.1. GTDB lineage: Bacteria > Acidobacteriota > Vicinamibacteria > Vicinamibacterales > 2-12-FULL-66-21 > JALZOC01. The sequence continues at coordinate 854 of JANMCN010000027.1, forward strand.
GCTGTTTCAATACTGGCTCCAGGGCGGCCGCATTACGGTGGGCTTCCTGAGCGGCGCGCAGGTCGATCGGTTCGGGAACCTGAACAGCACAGTGATTGGCGACTATGCCTCCCCGAAAGTGCGATTGCCCGGAAGCGGAGGAGCCACGGAGATCGCGACCAACTGCGAGCGGATTTTCATCGTGATGCGCCACGGCCCGCGCGCCTTCGTGCGGACGCTCGACTTCCTCACGTCGCTCGGGCACGGCCCGAGCGGCCGCGAGCGCCGCGCGCTCGGCGTGCGCACGGAAGGCCCAGCGCTGATCGTCACCGATCTCTGCACGATGCGGCCCGATGCGGAGTCGATGGAATTTCAGGTCACCACGCTCCATCCGGGCGTCACCCGGGACCAGGTGAGCGAGAATACCGGATGGCCGGTCCGGTTCGCGCCGCGAGTGGATGCCACGGCGGCTCCGTCCACGCACGAACTGGCCGTGCTGCGCGATCTCAACGAACGCACCGCGCGCGCGCACGGCGTCGGGCACGTCGCGGAATAGGCGGAGCGTCCGTCGGACGGCTGCCCGCCCGGATCGTGCGCGATCATCACGGGTCGCTCCGTCACATCCGCCGCAGGCCGACACTGATTCGGGTGTGTCACACTTCATCGTGAGGCGAACGGACATGAGCGTGATTCGACCGGACGTATCCGGCAGCCAGCCGCCCCTGCTGTACCCGCCGTACAAGTCGACGCTGCGCCGCGCGCCGAACCAGCCCCTCATCCGGCTGCCCGACGCGATGTCGGATCTGAACACGCCCGTGTACGGGGCCTTTCCCATCGGGGAGCGCGACAACGACCTGACGCGGCAGTATCCCGACGAGCCGCAAGGGCAGCGGATTGTCGTCGCAGGCCGTGTGATGGATGAGGACGGCCGTCCGCTGCGAGAGGCACTCGTCGAGCTGTGGCAGACGAATGCCGCGGGCCGTTATCGTCACGCCAAAGACGACCATCCGGCGCCACTCGATCCCAACTTCGGCGGCGCGGGCCGCGCGATCACCGACGCGGAGGGGCAGTATCACTTCACGACGATCAAGCCCGGAGCCTACCCGTGGCGGAACCACGACAACGCGTGGCGCCCGGCCCATATTCATTTCTCGATCTTCGGCTGCTGCTTCCGCACCCGGCTCATCACACAGATGTACTTCCCGGACGACCCGCTGATTCCCCTCGACCCGGTGCTCCATGCGATCCGTGACGTGAAGGCGCGCCAGCGGCTCGTGTCGCACTTCGACCTCTCGCTGACGTCTCCCGAATGGGCGCTCGGCTACCGCTTCGACATCGTCGTGCGTGGCAGCGCCGCCACGCCGTTCGAGGGGCGCATATGAGCCGCGACGATCGAGAACTCGTCGCCACGCCCTCGGAGACCGTCGGCCCGTTCTTTCATTTCGGACTGGCGGCGGATCGCACGCTCGGCCGCGTCGCCGATCGATCCGTCAAGGGGGAGCGCATCACGCTGCAGTTCCGGATCACCGACGGCGACCGCCTGCCCGTGCCGGATGCGCTGGTGGAAATCTGGCAGGTGGATGGCGACGGGGTCGAAGCTGTCCCGCATCCGTCGGGACCGGTTCCCGCCTTCCGCGGGTTCGGCCGACTGCCAACCGGCGAGGACGGTACGTGTGAGTTCGAGACAGTCCGCCCAGGGAGAGTCCCTGACGGACAGGGAGGCGTCCAGGCTTCGCACGTCAACGTGTGCCTTTTTGCGCGTGGCCTGTTGCGGCAGATCCACACCCGGGTGTATTTCCTCGGCGACCCGGCTGTCGAGCGCGACGCCGTGCTCGCCCTGGTTCCCGCTGGGCGGCGTGACACCCTCATGGCCTCCCCGGACCCGCAGCATCAGGGACGATGGGTGTTCGACCTTCGCCTCCAGGGCGGCGATGAGACGGTGTTTTTCGATGTGTGATCGAGGCGAATGACCTTCACTCTGCTGGACACGCTCGGCACGACCGACGCATTCGCCGGGGTCTTCTCGGATCGCAGCCTGCTCGCCGCCATGCTGCAGTTCGAGGTCGCACTCGCACGGGCGGAAGGTCTCGCCGGCGTGATCCCCGCCGACGCGGTGGACGCCATCTCCACGGCCGCCGATCGCGATGCGTTCGATGTGGGCGCCATCGCCGTGGGTGCGCGAACGTCGGGGACGATCGCGATTGGGTTCGTGGAGGCCCTCACCGGCCGGGTCCGGACGCTGGATGCGCGCAGCGCCGGATATGTGCACTGGGGGGCGACGAGCCAGGACCTCACCGACACGGCGCTGGTGCTGTGCCTCGGGCAGGCGAGACCGCTCCTCGAGCGACATCACGCCAGGCTCGTGAAGGCGCTGCGCCGGATGTCCGATGAGCACGCCGGCTCGGTGATGCTCGGGCGGACGCTGCTGCAGCCGGCCCCGCCGATCACTTTCGGGCTGAAGGCCGCCGGGTGGCATGCGGCGTGTGCGCGCGGGTGGCGGCGCGTGATGGCGGCATTCGACGAAGCGCTCGTGCTGCAGTTCGGAGGTGCGTCGGGTACGCTCGCGGCGCTCGGCGATCGCGGGTTGGACGTCGCCACGCGACTGGGACGGGAGCTCGGCCTGCCGGTCCCGGACGGCCCCTGGCATGCGCACCGGGATCGGCTGGCGGCGCTCCTCGCGGCGTGTGCCGTGTATGTGGGCACGATGGGCAAGATCGCCGCGGACATCGCGCTCCTGATGCAGGCCGAATCAGGCGAGGCGGCGGAGCCTGGCGGGAGCTCCTCGACCATGCCGCAGAAGCAGAATCCGGCAGGGTGCGCCATTGCCATCGCGGCGGCCACCCGCGTGCCAGGGCTGCTGGCGTCCTTCCTGGCGGGGATGCCTCAGGAACACGAACGCGGGGTGGGTGGCGGCCATGCCGAAGGCCCGGTCGTGGCCGCGCTCGTGCAGGCGACGGGCGCCGCGCTGTCGGCGCTCCAGCACGTCGCGGAGAACCTGCGGGTCGACCCGGCCCGCATGCGGGCCAACATCGCCGCGACCCGCGGCACCGTGTTCGCCGAGCGTGCGATGATGCTGCTCGCCCGGTCCATGGGGCGCGAGGCGGCGCACGGCCTGATCCGCGCCGCGGCGGGCGAGGCCGCGGCCGGGAGCCGGAGATTCGTCGACGTCCTTGCGGGACTGCCGCAGGTCGCGCGGGCGCTGACACCCGCTGAGCTCTCGACGCTCGAAGACCCGGACGAATACCTGGGCGTCGCGGAGCGGCTGCGACGCCAGCTTCTTGGCGACACATAAGCTTCGATACAGTCATGCCCCTGCTCGCGCTCCACGACACCACGACGTTCTACCGCCTCGAGGGGCGCGACGATCGACCCGTCCTGATGCTGTCGCATTCGCTCGGGCAGGATCACGGCATGTGGGACGCGCAGGCCGCGGACCTGTCCTCCCGCTTCCGCGTGCTCAGATACGACATTCGAGGTCACGGCGCGAGCGGCGTCGCCCCGGGCGATTACCGCGTCGAGGTGCTGGCCCGTGACGCCGTCGCACTCCTCGATGCGCTGGGGCTCGACCGGGTCGCGTTCTGCGGCCTCTCGCTCGGGGGCATGATCGGCATGTGGCTGGCGGTCCATGCGCCGGAACGGCTGACAGCGCTCGTGCTGGCCAATACCTCGGCCCGGCCGGACGCGGACGTCATGGAGGCGCGTCGCCAGGCAGTCCTGGCCGGCGGGATGGCGCCCATCGCCGACACCGCCATGGGACGGTATTTTTCAGCGAGGCTGCTCGCCGTACAGCCTCCGGCGGTGGCGACCGCGCGGCGGACGCTGCTCGCGACCAGCGCCGTCGGCTACGCGGGCTGCTGCGCAGCGATCCGCGATCACGACATGACGGAGGACCTCGCACGCATCCGCGTACCAGCGCTCATCGTCTGCGGCGAACTGGACGTGTCGATGCCCTGGGCGGGACATGGCGCTCGACTTGCCGCCGGGATGCCGCACGCACGCGTGGCGCAGCTGCCCGCCGCGCATCTGTCGAATCTCGAGACGCCGCGGGCGTTCTCCGCCCTGCTGGCGGCGTTCCTCGGGCCAACCACCTCGTCCCCGGCGGAGGCCGGCATGGGCGTTCGCCGCGCGGTCCTCGGGGACGCGCACGTGGATCGGGCCCTTCGCTCGACGACTCCTCTGACACACGATTTCCAGGAGCTGATCACGAGCTACGCCTGGGGCAGCGTGTGGGCCAGGCCCGGACTCGACGTCCGGATGCGTCGCCTTCTCGTCCTGGCGATTACGGCATCGCTTGGCCGATGGGAGGAGTTCCGCCTGCACGTGACGGCCGGCCTCGAGCGCGAGCTGGAGCTGTGCGATCTCGAAGAGGTGCTGCTCCAGACAGGCATCTACGCGGGAGTGCCGGCGGCCAACACGGGTTTCACGATCGCTTCCGACGTCTCCGAGTCGCAGAAGAGATAAATCCCGATTCCGCGCAGTACGTAAGGGCGGGCTTCAGCCCCGCCGTCCAGCACGGCGTGGCGAGGT
>JANMCN010000235.1:0-4651 GCA_031361295.1 Acidobacteriota bacterium
ACAGCGGCCGGCACCGGGTGGCGCTCTAACGTGCAACGTGCAACGTGCAACGTGCCACGTGCAACGTGCAACGTGCCACGTGCAACGTGCCACGTGCCACGTGCCACACTTCGGCCTTGCCACTTGGCCTTCGAACTTCAGCCTTCGTACTTCAGCCATTCTCCCGTCCCCGCCGCCGCCGTTAGAATAGCGGGATGCGCATCCGCCGCCTGCTCGCAACTGTTGCCCTCCTGCCGGTGCTGCTGGCGGTCCCCTTTGCCCAGGGCCCTACGCCACGGGCTGTCGGTGCGCAGGACTGGCTCGACATCTATCGTGACCCCGCGTCCCGGCTCGTGGCTGAGGCAATGTCGAGTCGGTTCGCGTGGGAGCGGCTCGCCCTCATCACCGACACGTTCGGCCATCGTCTCAGCGGATCGGCGTCGCTCGAGGACACGATTCGCTGGGTCGTCCAGGAGATGAAGAGCGACGGCTTGGAGAACGTCCACACCGAACCGGTCAAGGTGCCCCACTGGGTGAGGGGTCTGGAGAGCGCGGAGATCATGGCGCCGCGGCCCCGGCCGATGGTCATGCTCGGCCTCGGAAACAGCATCGGCACGCCTCCCGAAGGGATCGAGGCGGACACGATCGTCGTGCACAGCTTCGAAGATCTCGATGCCGCCCGGGATCGGGTCAGAGGGCGCATCGTCGTGTACAACGTGCCGTTCACGACGTATAGCGAGACCGTCCAGTTCCGCTCCACCGGACCGTCGAGAGCGGCGGCCCTCGGCGCGGTGGCGGCCCTGGTCCGATCCGTGGGCCCGGCCGGTCTGCGTCTGGCCCACACCGGCGCGCTGCGGTACGCGGACGGCGTGGCGCAGATCCCCGCCGCCGCCATCACGAGCGAAGACGCGGAGGCGCTGCAGCGGATGCAGGATCGGGGCACGCCCGTCAAGGTCCGGCTCAGGATGCAGGCGAAATTCCTGCCGGACGCGGACTCGTTCAACGTGGTCGGGGAGATTCGCGGCCGGGAGCGACCGGACGAAGTCGTGGTCGTGGGCGGCCACCTCGACTCATGGGACGTCGGGACGGGATCGACCGACGACGGGGGCGGGTGCGTGGTGACGTGGGAGGCGCTGCGGTTGATGAAGAAGCTGAACCTGCGGCCCCGCCGCACCGTGCGCGTCGTCCTCTGGACGAACGAGGAAAACGGCACTCGCGGCGGCCAGGCCTACCGCGATCGTCACAGGGATCAGCTCCCGAACCACGTGCTCATGCTGGAGTCCGACTCCGGCGTCTTCCGGCCCACCGGGTTCGGCTTTACCGGCAGCCCGCCGGCACACGCGAAGGTCGTGGCCATCGCGTCGCTGCTCCGCGGCATCCAGGCCGATGGGATTGCAGGGCCGGGCGAAGGGAGCGACATCGGTCCGAGCGTCGAGGCTGCGGGGATGCCCGCCATGTCGCTGGAAGTGGATGGAGACTATTTTCTCATCCACCACACGCAGGCGGACACGGTCGACAAGATCGACCCGGTGGACATGGCCCGAAGCGCGGCCGCCATCGGCGTGATGGCGTACGTGATCGCCGAGCTGCCGGAGCGCCTGCAGTAATCGGGACCGGCCCGTGCGTTCGGGCCGAGGACGAAGCTACTTGTTGATTTCGATGTCGATCGTCACGGTGATGTCGTTGCCCACGACTGCCCCCGCCTCGATCATGCTGTTGTAGTTCAGGCCGAAGTCACGCCGGTTCACTTTCGTCGTCGCGGTGGCGCCGACCTTCAACCCGCCGTTCTGCACCTTGACGGCGGGAGACGGGCCTTCGACATCGAGCGTCACTTCTTTCGTCACGCCGTGCATCGTGAGATCCCCGACCAGGCGGAACTGGCCGGCGCTGCCGGGCTGCACGCGCCTGGACTTGAACTTCATCGTCGGATACTTGCCCACATCGAAGAACCCGTCGCTCCGGAGATCCTTGTCGCGCGATTCGTTGCCCGTGTTGATCCGTGTCACGTCGATCGTGATGTCCGCCTTGATGCTCGAGACGTCCTTGCCGTCGTAGTCGACGGTGCCCGATATCGGCCCGAGCGTCCCACGGACCGTGGCCACCATCATGTGCTTCACGCTGAAGCCGGCGGAGCTGTGCCCCGAATCGACGTGCCAGGTGGCTGCGGCAGGGCGCGGCTGAGGCGGGGCGGATGCCGGCGGCTGCTGCCCGAACACGGGGGCGGCGGTCAGGCAGGCAACGAGCAGCGAAGCAGGGAGACGTGTCATGGTGACGCAATCCTCAGGAAACGAAAAACCCACGGAGGCTGCGGAGGCCAGCCGTCTCTATAGACGCCGCGCCACCCTGAACCGTTTCAGGCGCCGGCATCCGGGTCCTGACCCGCGTACCGGTCCCGCAACTGCACGGGTGGCCGTCCGGAGCGGATTCGAAGGTTGAGCATCTCGACGAACACCGAGAATCCCATCGCGAAATAGATGTAACCCTTGGGAATATGCTGGCCGAATCCTTCGAGCAGGAGCGACAGCCCGATGAGCAGCAGGAAACTGAGCGCCAGCATCTTCACCGTCGGATGCTTGTGCACGAAGTCGCTGATTGATTCGGCGGCCAGCATCATGATCCCGGCCGATACGATGACGGCCGCGACCATGACCCAGACTTCATCGACCATCCCTACGGCGGTAATGACCGAGTCGAGCGAGAAGACGATGTCGAGCAGCATGATCTGCGCGATCACGCTGACGAACGAGGCGGCGCGGCGACCCGTGCTGTGCGCCTCCTCGCCCTCGAGGCGTTCGTGCATCTCGATCGTGCTCTTTCCCAGAAGAAAAAGCCCGCCGCCGATCAGAATCAGGTCGCGCCCCGAAATCGGTCGGCCGGCCAGTGTGACGAGCGGCGACGTGAGCTTGACGATCCAGGCGAGCGAGAACAGGAGCAGCACTCGGGTCAGCATGGCGCCGACGAGCCCGACCCTGCGCGCGCGGGGCTGCTGCGGCGGCGGGAGCTTGCCGGACAGGATGGAGATGAAAATGATGTTGTCGACGCCAAGGACGATTTCGAGAAAGGTCAGCGTGGCGAAGGCGATCCAGATTTCCGGGTCTATCAACGACGGCATGGCGTCCTCTCAGATGGTGCCAGAGCGGCTGCGCTCCGGTGGTCAGGTTCGGCGGTGCGGGAGGCGAGCACCGGCAGGACGGCGTGCGGGAAGCGTCGACCTGACGCGCGCTATACGCCAAAGAGTTCCGGATCCCACTTCAGGCCCAGCGCGGACGGGGGGGCCATGAATCCGAGCAGCGCCGAGGCGGCCACGACGGCGGGGCTCGCCAGGTAGCCTTCTCCGCCGAAGCCCATGCGGTTCTGCCAGTTCCGATTGAACGACGTGAGCGCGCGCTGGCCCGGGCTGAGCGCGTCGGGGCCCTGGCCGAAACACGGACCGCACCACGACTGGCGGATGGTCCCGCCCACCGAGCGAAAGACGTCGGCGATCGACTCGCCGCCGAGCCGCGGGTCGGCAGCCTCAATCTGGCGCCCCACCCCCCCGGACCCGGGAAAAATGGCGAGCTCCCGTTCCACGCGCCGGAGCCCCTGCGCGCGCGCCGCCTTCAGGACGAACGCCGCCTGCAGCAGGTCGTCGTAACTGCCATTCGTGCACGATCCGATCATCGCCTTGTCGAAGGACAGGTGTTCCTGCGCGACCTCGTCGGCCGGATACGCGTTGCCGGGACTGAACGGCTTCGCGATCATCGGCCGCACCTCTGCGAGATCCACCACCTCGTCGACGTCGTACACGGCGTCGGCCCCCGGCCGCACCGCCGGGTATGGGAGCGCCGAAAATCCCTTGCTCCGATACCACCGGTCGGTGATGGCGTCGGACGCAAAGATGCCGTTGAACGCTTCCGCCTCCGCCATCATGTTGGCAATCGTGTTGCGGTACGCCACAGGCAGTTGCGCGTCCGCGTCCACGAGTTCGACCGACATCCCCTGCGCCTGTTTCGCGCCCCACCGCCGCAGGAGCTCGAGCACGATGTCCTTGCCGCCGACCCATGGCTGCAGGCGGCCGGTGAACCTGACGCGCCGCTGCCGCGGCAGCGTGCTGTAGATGTAGCCGGTCGACCACCCGAAGCCGAGCGTCGTGGATCCCACACCGATGCCCACGGCCCCGTATGCCCCATAGGCGCGGCTGTGCGAATCCGCGCCAGGGATGAACTGGCCCGGCATCACCAGCCCCTGCTCGGGAAAGTAGAAGTGGAAAATGCCATCTCCCGGCGTCGCGTAGTACGGCTTCTCCAGGCCGTGCCTCGCCGCGAACGCCCGGCCGATGCTCGTCTGCTTCTCGTCCGCCTCGACCCCGGTGAAGACGAAGTGGTCGTTCGCGATCGCCGCCTGCCTCGGATTGATCGTGGCGCCGCCGGTGATCTGGTTGAACGTGTGGATGGCAAACGGGGCCGTGCCGTCGGATGCCGGCAGCAGGTCGGCGTAAAGGCGCAGCGTCGTTCCGGGCGTCAGGTCGCGCGCCTTCAACTCCTTGTCGACGCGGTGGGCCCAGAGAATCTGCTCGGTCGACGACATCCGCCGCGCCTCGCGCGCATCCGGCCAGTCAATCGAGGGGCGCGTCACGACCGAGGCGCGAAACTCCCGGCGGCCGACGGCAAAAATGCCGCCGCTCCGCCGGATC
>JANMCN010000032.1:0-6533 GCA_031361295.1 Acidobacteriota bacterium
CGCTGGAGGCTGAGATCGCCGCACACAGGGCAACAGCAGCTGATGATGGGAAAGCCCTCGTCCTTCGCATAGGTGCGCGCTTCCGATTCCGTCACGAACACGAGCGGACGAATGACGACGTGCTCGCCGTTGTCGGAGACCAGGCGGGCCGGCATCGCCTTGAGACTGCCGGAAAAAAACAGGTTCAACAGCAGCGTCTCGACGAAGTCATCGAGATGGTGCCCCAGCGCAATCTTGGTCGCCCCCACGTCCGCGGCAATGCGGTACAGAACGCCGCGTCTGAGGCGGGCGCAGAGCGAACAGGGGGTCGCGTTTGCGTCGAGCAGGTCGTCCATCACACCGCCGATGCCGGTGTGCTGGATGCGGTACTCCCACCCGCGCCGCTCGCAGGTGCCGGCGATCAGGTCGTGACGGTAGCCTTCGTACCCGGAGTCGACGGTCACCGCGATGAGCGAGAACGAGATGGGCGCCCGCTTGCGGAGCACGTCGAGGACGTTCATGAGCGCCCAGCTGTCCTTGCCGCCCGAGAGCCCGACCATCACGCGATCGCCATCCTCGATCAATCCATGTTCGGTGATGGCCTTTGTGACTTTCCTCGCCAGGCGGGCTTCGAGTGGTGACTTGTAGGACATGTGCGTTCCGACAATTCTACGTCGTCAGCATCCTCACGGCCTCGGCCCAGGTCAGCCGTGCGCCGGCGGCCGCCGCTGCCACTCCCATGCGTTCGGCCGTCCCCTCGGACACGACGCGTTGCAAGGCGACCGCAAGGCCGGCGGGCGACGGCTCGCAGACGATGCCGCTGACGCCGTCCTCCACGAGTTCGGCCGGTCCGCCGCTGTCGCGGCAGGTCACCACCGCCTTGCGGGAGGCAAACGCCTCCGCGGTCACGAACCCATAGTCCTCGTCGAGCGGTGGAAAGCAGACGGCCCTGCAGCGCGCCAGGTGTTCGAGCAGCTGATCGTCCGACAGACGGCCCGCGAGCGTGACCCGGCCGCCAAGCCCGAGCTGGCCGATGAGCGTCTCGAGGCGGGCACGCTCGCTGCCCTCGCCGGCGACGACCGCGCGGATCGCGGATGCCTCGGGTCGTGCGAGCGCCTCGAGGAACAGGTCCGCACGTTTGAGCGGAGTGAGCCGCGACACCATGAAGATGTAGTCCCCCCAGTGTTCGAACCGGTACGGCCTTTGGGGCGCAGGCGGATACAGCACGGTCGAACGCAGCTCGGGCCACATGGCAAGACGCTGTTGGACGGTGCGCGACTGAACGAACAGCTTCCGCACGTTCCTCGTGAGCAGGTGACGATCTGCCGCGTGGATGAGCGCGCGTCGAGTCCTCTCCTTCGCGTGTCCGAGCCTCCCGAGGCCGTGGCTGAACCGGGGCCACAGGTCGTAATACTCGCGCATGGTGTGATTGAGCCAGCACACGTGGTTCCGGTGGCGCACGGCGTAACTCGGATACCTGAGGCTGATCACCTGGTCGATAAGATGGCCGTCGGCCGACCCGACGTCGGTCAGCCAGGTCGCGAGGTACGCGGCGGCCTGCCGCCCGAACCGGTTCTGGGGGGTCACGATGATGTCGGCGGCATGCCCGGCATCCCGGAGCGCCTGCACGAGCGATCGCGCGATGACCATATGCCCCCCTTCGACCATCGGCGGGCTCGATGTGACGACGGCGATTCGGCTCATTCGATCAGCGTCGGCTTCACGCGGACGCCCAGAAAGCGCGTGTCGCGGTCGGCGCCGCTGAAAATCGGCACGAACCCCGTGCTGCTCGACACCGAGACGACCCAGACGTACGCGCGCGCCTGGTACCAGAATCCGCGGTCGAGGTTGAAGGAAATCCGCTGGGTGCCATCGAGGTGGACCTGCTGTGTCCGGCCATTCACGGTGGCGGTCACGACGGTGGCCACGGGGCCCGGACTGAGCGTGAGCACGAGCTGCTTGAGCGGCTTCCCGGTTGCCGTCGTGGCGGGGACGCGAGGCGCATACTTGATCAGGAACTCGGCCCTGGACTCCCCCTTCACCCAGAAACTCTTGTCCGTCTCGCGGCCGTACGCGTTGTCGTCCAGGAAGTAAATCTGGAAACCGGGATCGCGCTCTCCCGGATTGTCCCCGAACCACACGAGGACCTTGCCGGGCCCTTCCGTGTTGATCGGCAGGTCGTTCACCATCGTCAATTCCACGGGAAGCCCGCGCAGCGGGCCGTGCTTGGCCGGATCGCCAGGATGGAACGACGTGACGAACGGATTCAGCACCAGCTGCGCCGTGAAGAGGCCGCCGATGGTCCACGGCACAACTGCCACCCAGGTGCGGGTCAGGGGCGGCAGCAGGAACAGGAAAATGCCGTACGCCCCCATGAAGTAGCGGTTCCCGACCGAGCCCCCACCGCCCAGCCACGTGTACGGCAGATTGACGATGAAGAAGAACATCTGTGCGAGGCCGGCCGCCAGCACGAGGTACTGCCACCCGGGCCGCCGCCGTGGCGCGAGCAGGAATGCGGCGAGCGCGAATGCCGCGGGGAAATAATACGGAACGATCCCCGCGTACCGGCCCACGAAGTAGTACGCCAGATTGTGAGCCAGGTTCGTCCAGAACACGCGACGATCGAAGATGACGCCCGCGAGCGACTGGTCGCGGCCCATCGGGAGACCGACTTCGAAGGTCGACGTCGGCGTCTGGAAGGGAAACTCCCAGACGAACGTCGAACGAGCCCCGCCCTGGAAGTTCCACTCGCCGGAGATTGCCAGGTTCGCGAGGAAGAAGCCTCCGGCGCACGCGCCGAACACCACCCCGGCGGCGACCGCCCGGCTCCATCGCCTCTGCCAGAGCAGCCAGCCGACAAGGGGGAGGAACAGCAGGGCGTTCGAGATCTTCGAAAATGTCGCGATGCCGAGGATGAACGCGGCGACGAGATCGCTCGAACCGCCGAAGAGCCACCGAGTGCCCCGCGGCGCCTGTGCGGGCTGTTCGACTTCCTTGTAGAGCCAGGCGAAGTACGCGAGGAAGACGAGCGCGAAATTGAACAGCTCCGGAGTAATCCAGACGAAATACACCGGTACGATCGACGCCATGACGAACGCCCCCGACAGGGCGCACGCCAGCGTCGCGCTCATCCGCGCGTGCAGGAAGAGGTAGGCGCACCACGCGACGAGCGCGAGGAGAAGCGCGTGCAGCACGAGGAAACCATTCGTGCCGAAGAGCCGCACGAACGGCGCCGCGAAGAGCGGATACGCGAATGCCTTTCCGTAGAAAAAACGCTGTTGATCGGAATCGGGCTGCGTGCGGATCCACACGAACGGCGGACGCCACATCAGTCCCGCGTCGACGATGTCGCGGCCGCGTTTGAGGAACAGGCCGGACGGTCCCGAGGAGAATTCACGCCAGACGCGCACGAGATCCTGGCGCCGATAGGCGAGGTCGCCGTCCTCGGCGAGGCTGTGCCCCATCATGTAGTACGTCGCCTCGTCGCTCTGGATGCCCATCGCGGCCCGCGGAAAGTCCACCGTGAGGGCGAGCCCCCCATATACGCAGAGCAGGGCTGTCACCAGCATCAAGCCCGGTCCCAGGACGCGGACCGGCTGCGGGACCGCACTCGCCGTGCGGGTCTCGCGGGTCATGCGGGGGCCTTGCCGGTGAGGAACGAGAGGTCGGCCGCGAGCGCACCGCGGCGGTGCGTCGGGCGCGAGACCCTGTGCAGGAGTTCGTAGAGCTGTTCCAGCTTCCGGACGAACGCCGCGATGTCGTACTGGGCGCCCGTCCGGTGTGCCGCCGCCCCGAGCCGGGCGCGCGTCCCTGGTTCGTCGACCGCGCGAACGACGGCAGCCGCGAGCGCCGCGGGATTACGTCGCGGGACGATCAGCGCATCGTGCTCGTGCGTGAGCACGTCCGTCAATCCGTCCGCGTCGGTCGCGACAATGGGCTGGCCCATCGCGAGCGCCTCGAACACGGTCAGCGGCGTGCCTTCCCAGAGCGACGGGAACACGCTCAGGTCGAAAGCGGACACGACTCGCGGGATGTCGCGGGCAAACCCGGCGAAGACGAAGCGGTCACCCAGATCGAGCGCGCGCGCCTGCGCTTCGAGCGGCGCGCGAAGCGGCCCCTCGCCCACGACGAAGAACTTCGCCTGCGGCCGGGCGTTCACGACCAGGCGGGCGGCGTCCACCAGGTACGAGTTGCCCTTCGACTCGTGGAGCCTCGTCACGGTGCCGACCGCGAAATCCTCGGGGCTGATCCCGAGCTCCTCGCGCGCGGCGCGCCGCTCGTCCGGCGAGCGGAGCCGGCTGAACTCCTCGAGGGGAACGCCGAGATACACGACCTTGACCTTCTCCGCCGGGACCTTGCGCGCGCGGATCACGAACTCCGCGGTGCTCTGCGACACGGCCAGCGCGATGTCCGTGACGGGCTCCAGCGACAGGTCAGCCATCTTCTGGAACCACGGCGTGTCGGTCAGGTTCGCATGCTCGTGCAGGATGGTGGGCAGCCGCCGCATGGCCCCGGCAAGCCGCCCGAACGTGGTGGCGCCGTAGCCGTGGAGGTGCAGGATGTCGATCTTCCTGCGGTCGATCACCTTGAGCAGTGCCGGGAGCGTCGCCGGGTCGAACCTGGACTTGTGCAGATAGGTGATGTCGACGCCGAACGATTCGAGCGTCTCCTCCGACAGATCTTTCCGGCGCAGGCTGACGAGCGATACGTTGTAGCGGTCCTGGTCGAACCTCGGGATCATCCAGGAGAAGAGCCGCTTGACGCCGTGCATGCGCGAACCTTCCCACCCGAGATGATCGCAGACCTGGAGCACATTCAGCTTCACAGGGACGGGCCTTCCCGCTGGCCGACGATCCGCGCCGGAATGCCCACCGCGATCGCCCCGGAGGGTACCGCGTCGCGCACGACCGCCGCCGCGCCGACGATCGCGCGGTCGCCGATGGTGACGCCGTCCAGGATCTTGGCGCCGGCGCCGAGCCACGCCCCGTCGCCGACGTGCACGCCGCTCGAACGGCGCGCCTGCGCCAGAATCGGCCGCGACGGGTCCGAGACGTCGTGGTCCCCCCCGATCAGGTAGCAATACGCGGCAATCAACGTGTCGCGCCCCACCGTCACCGTGCTCGCGGAGAAGATCTCGCAGTTGAAGCCGACGTTGGCGCCGTCGCCGAGCGTAATACTCCCGTTCTTGCAGGACAGGATAGTGTTGCGCCCGATGAACACGCCGCTGCCGATCGTGATCCCGTCGTTCGTCTCGCCCTTGGCGTCGACGAGACAGTTGTCGTCAATCACGACGTTGTCGCCGAGCCGGATCTTGTGCGGGTGACGGAGCACGACGTTCTGCCCGAAGATCACGTTGCGGCCGCACGATCCGAGCAGCAGGGGATAGAGCGTCCTGCGCAGCGCCAGGCCGAGCGCGCCGGGGACGTGCTGCGACAGAAGCGTCACCATCTCGTGGCGAATCAGCGCCGGCCAGCCGGGACGGCCCACGACGAGCGAGACGTACTTCTCCCGCGCCGAGGTGCCGGCCGCGAAGAGCTGATCCTGTGCGCGCTCGATGGGCGTCATCGCGCGCTCATCGAGGCCGGGCTGTGCAACATGCGGATATGCGTAGCATATGATACCGGCGCACGAGGCCCGAACCCCGGATCCGCACGACGAGATCCAGCCGTCGTGAGTCTCATCGCGGCTCTCCAGCCTCGTCGGGATCGGTGAGCTCCGCCTGCGCCGCGTCGAGTGACGTCAGAGCCAGCCGCTGGTCCGATACCACGCGAGCGTGCGCGCGATCCCGTCGCGGAGTCCGACCGTCGGATTGTAGCCAAGCTCCGCCCTGGCGCGGCTGATGTCGAACGCGCGGCTCTTGGTGAAAAAATCCACGCGGCGGCGATAGAGCGGCGGCTCGATCCCGAGCGGAGTGCAGATTGCCTCGCACAGGGCGCCCGCGGTCCAGAAGGGCCACACCGGCATGTGCAGCCGCGGTGCGGGCACGTGCGCCTCGTCTGCAACAATCGAAACCAGCTCGTTGAGCGTGGTGACCTCCGGGCCGGCGAGAATGAAGGTACGCCCGGCCGCGCGCGGCACGGTGGCGCACAGCCGGAAGCCGTGAATCAGATCGTCGACGTGGGTCAGGTGGTAAAAGATGCGCCCGCTGCCCAGGATCGGGAATCGCCGGCGGGCGACACCGCGAAACAGCTTCAGCAACCGCCGATCGCCCGCGCCGTAGATCCCCGTGGGACGCGCGATCACGAGCTCCATCCCCGTGTCTTCCGCCGCCGCCCTGCCGATCCGCTCGCCCTCGAGCTTGGTGACCTGGTAGATGTCGCCAGGCTTCAGAGGCGCGTCTTCCGCCGCGGGCGGATGGTCGATGTCCCCGTGGACACCGACCGTGCTGCAGTGCACCACGCGCCGCGCACCGGCGCGGGCGGCCGCCTCCACGACCGTGCGGACGGCGGCGGCATTCACGGCGCGGTACTCCTGGTCGCGAAGACCTGCCTGCCGGTAGATGGCCGCGACGTGATAGACGACCTCCACGCCGGACGCGGCGCGCGCGACCGCGA
>JANMCN010000278.1:0-9343 GCA_031361295.1 Acidobacteriota bacterium
CTCGGCGCATTGGAGGGGCACCCGAAGGACGATCTTCTCGCCCCTTTGTTCACGCCTGTGGCCGGTCTGTGGAATCGGGAGCCGCTGGCACGAAAGATCCACCAGACTGCTGCCGGCTCCTTCCTGCATCACGAACCGCCCCGGATTCGCGGAACAGGCTATGTCGTCGAATCGCTCGAGGCGGCGCTCTGGGTATTTGCGAAGAGCACGTCGTTCGAAGATGGGGCGCTGCTCGCCGTGAACCTGGGAGACGACGCCGATACGACGGGGGCAGTGTACGGCCAGATCGCAGGAGCGTATTACGGTGCGGAAGCGATTCCACGCAGCTGGCGTTCGAAACTGGCCCACCTCGACACCCTGGAAAACTTCGCCGAACGTCTGTTGACCGCCGGGCCTCGGTAAGGGCCGGGAGCACGTCACGCAAATGTGATCTGAGAATGAAGGGCCTGGCGGGAGAGTGGCTTCGCCTGGAAATCGGGGATGATGCTCCGCGTGCACTCGCGTCTGCGGGAACCCCTCTCTTACGGTTCCTTCCGCTCCAAGCGGGTCAACCGGAGCTCGTGATCGTCGAGCCGCGACCCAAAGTCCACGTGGTCGGCGGCATTGGTTGCAGTCAGCCGTCCCGCGCGCTCGTCCGCCGCGATGGCCTTGTCGAGCGTGAGGGTCCGCTCGGACGTGACCTGCTCGACGACGGCATCGAAGTAC
Organism: Acidobacteriota bacterium; assembly: GCA_031361295.1. Classification (GTDB taxonomy): domain Bacteria; phylum Acidobacteriota; class Vicinamibacteria; order Vicinamibacterales; family 2-12-FULL-66-21; genus JALZOC01. Next base: position 706 of record JANMCN010000278.1, read on the forward strand.
CGGCGCGTCCGTTCACTCTCCTCGAGCACGTACCGACGCGTCTTTTCCCCTTCCGAGACAATGAACGCGAACGTCTCGTCGAATCGCCGGTCCACGGCATCGAACCGTTGATCGACGACATCGAAGCGGCGGTCGATGGCCTCGAAGCGCCGGTCAATGGCTTCGAACCGCTGATCCACCACTTCGAAGCGTTGATCCGCGGCTTCGAACGCCCGATCCATGTCCCCTTTGAGCTCGCTCAAATCCATGGCGCCCCAATCCTAACATCGTCCGGAACTCCATCGGCCGCTGCACGGCTCACGCCAGTTTGGTGGGTTCGGTTTTTCCAATAAATCCGAGCGGCACGAATATGTCGTCGCAGAAACTGCCGCCTTCGATGGCGGGTGTGCGAAGAGACTTTGGATGGATCGTCGGTCAGGCGACGGCGATCACCGCGAGCGTGCCCGCGCCAGCCGTTCTGACCGCCTCGAGGGGGATGGCCCTGTCGAACGTGGCCAGCACGCCGCCCATCTTCGCCGCGAGCCCGAGCAGATAGATGTCGGTCAGCTGGCGATGGCCCTGGGCGATAGACAGGTCGAAGCACGCATCGCGCAGCGACAGAATGTCCGGCCAGAATTGATGGTGGCCGCTTGCGCAAAACGTGCGCAGGCTCTCCAGGATCGCAGGTGCACGCTCGGTGACGCCGGAAGCCGGATTCGACAGCACCCGCACGAAGCCGGTCTCCGTTATCGGACACGTCGCCCAGCCGCTCTGCCGGTTGTCCGCGAACCAGTCGTGCGCCGCTTCATGATGCACATGCCCGGCATCGAACAGCGCAACGAGCACGTTGACGTCGAGCAGGGCAGGCCGCGTCACTCGTCTCTCAGCTGGTTGACGAGTCGCATGGTCATGACCGGCGTCAGGGACCGGCGGGACAGGATCGGGACCCCGTTCCGAACGGGGGCGCCAACATCGCCGGGCTGAAGGGCTTTGCGGAGCAGTTCCGACACGACAGCCCCCGCCGTGAGGCGCCGGCTGGCGGCGATCTCCTTCGCCGCCTGCAGCAGGTCATCGTCTATATCCAACGTCGTTCTCACATCGTAAGCATCAGACATCACGCATCAGATGTCAAATCAGCCTCAGACGTCCAAGGCCAGAAAAGCGCGCGGTACTTCAAGACGCACTACCGCGACTGCACGTCATCGCCCCCCGACCACGCGACACAGCGATGCGTGGGGCGGTGGCCTGATGGCCCTGATGGAGGTGTCGAGAGTCCGGACCCAATCGACCGCGCCGCCCGTCTAACTCCGAGATTGTGCTGCGGGCCTGAGTGCGCCGCACGGCCCGCAGACCTGATGTCCTCCCCGAATCCATCCACCCTTGACGCGGCGGCTGTTCACGCACCAGCGGACGATCAGGCTTCGTCGTGGATCAACCGCGTGCTGCGGGTCGTTGCGGCATGGAGCGCGGCATGGTGGCTCCTTCTGGGCCTGGTCCTCGCGCCTGCGCTGCCTGGTGGCTGGCTCACGCTCCTACTCGCGGCCGTCGTCTTCGCGGGTGTCCCGCTGCAGTTTCTCAGGCGCGCGCTGAGCGGCGCCTATCCGTCGGCGGCGATCAGGCTCCTGGTGTTCCGCCCATTCTGGTACGTGCAGCTCGCCGTGCCGCTGATGGCAACGGCCGGTGTGATCGCGTTTGCCGCCGGCGCGCCGTTCGGCGTGGCGCGCCGGAGCGGCCAGATCGCAGAGCTCGGAGTCGCGGGCGTGATTGCGGTGGGGGCGCTGGCGGGATACGCAGGCTCACGGCGCCTGCGGGTGGCGCAGCTGGAGGCGCGCATGGCGGATCTGCCCCCCGGGCTCGAGGGCATGCGGATCGCACAGGTTTCAGACCTCCACGTCGGTCCGCACACCTCGCATCGGTATCTGCAACGCGTAGCCGATGCGGTGGAGGAGGCTGCGCCTGAGCTGATCGCGATTACCGGAGATCAGGTTGACGATTACGCGCTGGACATCGAGCACTTCGCGCGCGCGTTCTCCACGCTCTCCGCGCCGCTGGGCGTGTTCGCGATCCCGGGGAACCACGACGTCTACGCGGGATGGCCGCAGGTGCGCGCAGGTCTCGAAACGATGGGTGCGACCGTTCTGGTGAATGACGCGCGCCTCCTGGCGCGGGGAGGCGATCGCTTCTGGATTGCGGGAACCGGAGATCCCGCCGGCATCGGGCGGCCCCACGGTGCCGGTGGCGAGGCCGCCCCCGACATCGCGAGCACACTCTCGCGCATCCCGGCCGGCGCGTTCACACTCGCGCTCGCGCACAATCCAGCGCTGTGGCCGCAGCTGGCGGAACGCGGCGTGCGCCTTACACTGAGCGGCCACACCCATTACGGACAGTTCTCGATCCCGCCGCTCGGCTGGAGCCTGGCGTCAGCGTTCCTCGACCTCGCCATGGGCGCCCACCGGGTCGGACGCTCGCTCCTGTACATCAGCCCCGGGACGAACTACTGGGGTCTGCCGATCCGGATCGGCGCACTGCCCGAAGTGACCGTCGTTACACTGCGACGGACGCTCCCCGAAGACGATGACGGCATTCGATCGCTCGTCGCTCGGAGCGTCAACTCCGCGTCGTCGACGGCGGGGCTGAAGCCCCGCCCTACGTATAACCCCCTCCGCCGGGGCTGAAGCCTCGGCCACGTACGACCCCTCCGCCGAGGCTCGATTCGTGGCGGTCATGGATGTGACATGCTGAGCAGGTCATGGACTACTGCGAGCATTGCGAAGGGCAGCGTTTCGACAGGGCCCGCGTCCTGCGCGCGCTGCGCCAGGTCCGGCGGCAGTTGCGCGACCGGCCCGACGGGCAAGGGGCGGTTGATCTGGCGCTGCGCGCAGTGAGGGACCTCGACATCCCTCACCTCGACTTCGTGGACGATCTCGAAGACGAGATCATTCATTGAGGCAGCGGGGCGACGCAGTCAGGCGCAGGCTCGGCGAGCCCTCTCAGCGCCTGAGCGAGAGCCCAGCGATCCCCGGCCCCGGCAGGGCGTCGCGCCGCGTCGTCAGACGGTTGCCACAACCGAGAGCCGCACGTTCTCTTCGATGGCGGACGTCATTTCCTTCGTGAGGCCTTCCCGGTCCGCGAACAGGTCCCACAGCAGTCCCGCCTCGTCGGCGTCGGACTTCTGAGGGAGTGCGCTGATCAACCGGAAACGTTCGAGCGGTCCCGGGTGCGTGTCGTCCTCGGTCGTGGCACGCTCGATGGCATCCTGCACGCGATGCTCGAGATCGTCGCTGCGGTGCGGCACGAGCGTATAGAGGTTCCTGCAGGGTCGCTGGGTCGAGAGCGCGTCCCGGATCTCCGCCGTCGCCGCGGCGTCGAACTCGATGGTCGCGCGAATGACGTGGCGGAGGCCCTGCTCGAACTGCGCGGCACCGTACTTGTGCGCAGCAATCCGATCCGCAAGGACCTCCTGGAGACGCGTGGCGCCGTGGCTGATGCGTCGAAAGAGGAAATTGTACAGACGCAGGAACTGGAAGGCGACATTCCACCAGACGGCCTGGCCGCTTCGTGCCATCGCGATGGCGAACTTCATCATGTCCTGCGAGACGCGAAGCGCCTGATCACCGCCAGCGGTGTCACGGTGGGCGAAGTGGCCGTACTCGTGCGCGAGCACTGCCCGGAATGCACCTTGCGAGAAGCCGTTCAGCAGGCCGACACCCAGGATGAGCGTTCGACGAGCCTGGTCATGTCTACGCTCGCGCGCGGTGCCCTGTTCGTAGACGGCCAGTTCCGTCCCGGGGGTGACGCGGATGTCATCGATCGCCCGCGTGCCGACCGTGTCGGCCACGCTGCGGGTCAGGGTCCAGAGGCCGGGCGCCTCGGCCGCCGCGAGACAGCGGCCCGGGTCCCTCGACGGGACACGCACGAAGAGGGAATGGACCATCCGGTAAAGCGTGACGATGGCGCCGAGTCCGACCGCGGCGGCGATCTGCAGGGGAATGCGGCCGATCAACTCGAACAGGTAGAACACCCCGGCAGCGGCCCCGACCACGAGCAGAGCCACGAATGGCAGCGAGATGTAGTAGTAGATGGCGGCCGTGCGGATCAGCGCCCGATACACCCGCCTGAGCGAACGCTGCGGCGTTGACGCCACCTCGCCGGGATCGCTGCTGTGGATGAACCGCAGGGTTGCGGCAGAGAGCCCCCTTCCGGCAAGGAACAGCGCCAGGAGTCCGATCGCCCATGCGAGCACCAGCCACGCGCCCGTATCGATCAACCGCGACACGCGCGCTCTCGTGGACACACCGGTGCGGAGGAACGCGGCAGCCTCTTCATGCGAGAAGCCTCGTCGCTCGGCCGCGTGGATCTCGTCCTCGGCCTCTGTCCACTCGTCCTCGGCAGCATGCAGCACGGCTGCGAAGTAATGCGTGGCCGCTTCCTCGGGGTACGTTCTCTGCAGCTCGTTGACGGCAACTTGAAGCTCAACGGGATCCTGGAGCGACATCGCGACCCCGGCATGGAAGAACAGGTAGCTCGGATCGCGCCGAGCCCCGAGCTTTCCGACCGCTTCGCGGTCCAGCGCCAGCGCACGAGCCATGTCGAGGGCCGACCCCTGTCTGCCAGGAGCGGGGTACGCGATCGCCTGCGCCATCGTAATCAGGTTCTCGGGAGACCGTTCAAGGCCCAACGCTCGAGAGAGGAGAGCGAGCCCCTCCTGTCGCTGATCCCTGCGAATGAGGATGCTGCCGAGCCTTCGCATCGCCGGAGTAAACTCCGGTGCCGCTGCTATCACGAGGCGATACCGCCACTCGGCCTGCGACAGGTCGCCGGCATCGTAGGCGCGCGTCCCGGCCTCGAAATCTGGGAGCTCATGGGGAGCAATGGCGGCGAGCTGATTCTCGAAGACTCTCTCCGCCTGAGCGTCGCGTGCCGAGGTCTGCGCACCCAGCTCAGAACCGACACCGACGCACACGAGAGCGGCGAGCAGGATGTGATGTCTCACGGCGATGCCTCCCTGTCGCTGCAAGGGTGATCGGCGAGGCCCACGCGATCATGATCGCAAGGCGGGAACTATGGCTCCCATCGGATGGGGTGTCAATGGGGCGGCCCGGAAAGAGTACCTGGAGTCTCGCCGGGACATAATCCCCACATGCACCGAACGACACGAACCGTCTGTCTGGGCACGGCTCTCTGTCTCATTGCGCTGGCAACACTCGCCGCGCGCCCGCAGGCCCTCACGCCGGCTGTCGCTCCGGCCGGGCCGCAGGCCGCGGCTCCGTCAGGCGTCGAGCTGGTCAGGGCCGCATACACGAAATACGAATACATGGTCCCGATGCGCGACGCCGTCCGCCTTTTCACGTCGGTGTATGTCCCCAAAGACACCTCGAGGCAGTACCCGTTCCTCATCACCCGTACGCCGTACAACGTGGCGCCGTACGGTGCGGACCGCTACAAGGATGCGCTGGGTCCGTCCGAGCACTTCCAGAAGGAAGGCTTCATCTTCGTCTATCAGGACGCGCGCGGCCGGTACATGTCGGAAGGGGAGTTTCAGCAGGTTCGGCCGTTCAATCCAAACAAGGGCCCGAAGGACGTCGACGAGAGTACCGACACCTACGACACGATCGAGTGGCTGCTGAAGAATGTGTCCAACCACAACGGGCGCGCCGGCATGGTGGGGGTCTCGCAGCCCGGGTTCCACGTGGCCGAGAGCATCATCCATTCGCACCCCGCGCTGAAAGCCGCGTCGCCCCAGGCGCCCACCGCCGACTATTACATGGGCGACGACGTGTACCACAACGGCGCGTTCATGCTCGGCGCGAACTTCGGGTTCTACTCGAGCTTCGTGGCGCGCGGCACCGCGCCCGAGGCGCCGAAGCCCGCGCTCCGCTTCGACCCTGGCACGGCGGACATGTACGACTTCTTCCTCCACACGCCGGTGCCGCTGTCGCGCATGAACGCCGAACTGTTCGACCACAAGGCGGCCTACTGGCAGGAGATCGTCGATCACACGACGTACGACGAGTTCTGGAAGAAACGGTCGCTCTGGCGGTTCATGGACGGCGTCGAGTGCGCGGTCCTGAATGTCGGCGGGTGGTTCGACGCCGAGGATCCGATGGGCCCGCTGCGCGTCTACCACGCCGTCGAAGAGAAGAACCCCGCGACGCCGAACATGCTGGTGATGGGGCCGTGGTCACACGGCGGCTGGACGCGCGGAACTGGACTGACGCTTGGCAACCTGGACTTCGCGATCAAGACCGGCGAGTTCTTCCGCGAGAACATCCAGTTCCCATTCTTCATGGAGTATCTGAAAGACAAGCCCGCCAGGCTGCCCGAGGCCTGGATGTTCCTGACGGGCATCAACGAGTTCCGGCGGCTCGATGCCTGGCCGCCTCGCAACCTGCGGCCGACGACGCTGTACTTCGATGAGGGCGGCAAGCTGTCGAGGTCTCAACCGGCCGGCGTCGCGGCCTTCGACGAATACGTCAGCGATCCCACCCACCCGGTGCCGTATGTCGGATATGTCGCCGGAGGCATGACCGGCGATTACATGACGGAGGATCAGCGGTTCGCCGGTCAGCGAACCGACGTGCTCGTCTACCAGACGGAACCGCTCGAGCGCGACACCATCGTCGCCGGACCCGTGCAGGTGAACCTGCACGTCTCGACAACGGGCACGGATTCAGATTTCGTGGTGAAGCTCATCGACAGGTATCCGAACGACTATCCCACCCCTGTGCCCCCGCCGGGCCAGCCGCTACGCGCGAATGCCGTGAAGATGGGCGGGTACGAACAGCTGGTGAGGGGCGAACCGTTCAGGGGGAAGTTCCGGAGGAGTTTCGAAAAACCAGAGCCCTTCGTGCCTGGCCAGCCGGCGACGATCACATACCAGCTGCCCGATGTCTATCATGCCTTCCGACGAGGCCACCGCATCATGGTGCAGGTGCAGAGCTCGTGGTTCCCGCTGGTCGATCGCAACCCGCAGGTGCTCATGGACATCCCGTCCGCGGGGCCCGCAGATTTCCGCAGAGCCACCGAGCGCGTGTACCGGTCGGGGGCGGGCTCGTCCGCGATCACGCTGATGGTCTCCGACCAGCACTGATCCGAGCCGGCCGCCCCCGCGTTCTCGACCGCGGGTCGGCCGCGTGCGCGCGAGCCGGCAGAGGAGGCGCAGGAGACACACGCCCCCGTCGTGGAAACGGCCGCTGTCGCGACCATCCCACGCGGAGGCGTTCACGTCGTGCGAGAGTTCGTGCGATCCGTCCGTCGGGCCGCCTACTTGCTGCGGGCCGCGCAGCTCTGAATCTTGCCCTCGCCGTACCCATTGATCCAGCCGGCGCTCTTGAAGCCATTGGTCGTCTTTGCGATGCAGCTCACGTACTCGCCGTGATTGGTCGCCCCGGCGGAGCAGCGCAAGACGAGGTCCGAGAGGGTGCAGCCGTCGGGCGTGACGACGTTCGCGACTCCGGAGTCGCAGCTGTCGATCACCACGGTCTGGCGGATGTCCGAGCCGAGGCAGGCGTCCACGCCGTCCGGGATGCCGTCACGGTCCGAGAACCAGCCGATGTCCGTCATCAGCTTTGACGTGAGATCTCGCGGCGTGTCGATCGCGGAGGTCAGATCCACGTTGATTGCCGGCTCCATGAGCTGGTTTGGAAATGCGACGGCCTCGACGTGCGAAATGGACGAGCCCAGGGCGACCGGGTCCAGGGCCGCCAGCATCATCAATCCATCGACGCGGTCCGTCCCGGCGAGGACGGACATGTCGAGACCCATCCGGACGTTCACGGTCCCGGCTGCCAGGCTGGCCTTCATCGCGGTCGCATCGGGCTTGGAGATCCGCACGGCGGTGATGGTGATGGTCGGATCCGCCCCGCCGAGTCCGGCCGGCGGCAGGCTGAACACGTTGTCCCCGACGAGCACTCCGATCGCGCCGGCGTTCTGCGCGTTCTTGACCTTCACCACGAAGGCGCACGTGCCGCGATCGACGAGCGCGATTCTGCCCGTCAGGTCGTTGAGGATCGCGGTGCAGGCGTCGGTCGTGGACGGTCCCGCCGCATTGGCGGCATCGACCGCGAGCACGACGTCGCCGGTGATGCCCGCGGCGCTCAGCGGCGTGCCGAACGACGCGTCGCCCACCGCCAGCGCCAGCGGTGTCGGCGAGCTGAGCACGACGACCGAGGGCTCGCCGGGCGCCAGCACCTGCGGGACTGCCTTGGTGACGTTGATCCCGTTCCACGACACGTGGCGGATATTGACGGCGGACACTTTCCGTTCGGCATCCGTCATCTGGTTCCAAATCTTCGCCCGGCTCACGTCCAGCGTGTACTGCGAGTACACGTCAGGGATCCCGGCGAGGAGGGTTCCCGTGGTCTCGTCCACGAAGTTCGCGAAACCAAGCCCGTGTCCGAGCTCGTGCAGGATCACGGCGAGCAGATCCTGCTGCCCGGGGCCTTCGTTGTTGTCGAGGCCCATGTAGAAGTTGAAGGTCGTCGCGAACCTGGCCTGGATGTCGAAGCAGAGCACGTTCACCGGTGTGCCGCACGGCACGAGATCCTCGCCGGCGAGCTGACTCGCGAGCGCGACGGGATACCACGTCCGCGGGAGCTCAGCGCCTGGAAAATCGCGAAACACCTGGATCGCGCCAGCGGATCCGAGCACGTTGGGCCCC
>JANMCN010000018.1:0-23038 GCA_031361295.1 Acidobacteriota bacterium
TACGTCAAGCCGGTCGACCAGGGCATCCAGGAAGCGCTCACGCGCGGCATCCTTGCCGGGTATCCGATCGACGATGTCCGCATCGAGCTCTACGACGGTTCGTACCATGAGGTCGACTCGTCGGAAATGGCGTTCAAGATCGCCGGCTCGATGGCGTTCCAGGACGCGGCCAAGAACGCCAAGCCGGTGCTGCTCGAGCCCGTGATGCGGGTCGAGGTCGTCGTGCCGAAGGAACACATGGGCGACGTGATGGGCAACCTGTCGAGCCGCCGCGGCCAGATCCAGTCGCAGGAGGACCGCGGGGGCACGCAGATCATCAACGCCCGCGTGCCACTGGCGGAGATGTTCGGCTACGCGACGGACCTCCGTTCGCGGACGCAGGGGCGCGCGACGTACTCGATGCACTTCGATCGATACGAACAGGCACCCAACCACGTCAGTGAAGAAGTGGTCGCACGGGTGCAGGGGAAAACGTAGCAGTGGTTTGGGGTTCGAATGGTTCGGGGATTCGTGGTCGGGTTCCAGGTTCCGGGTTCATTGTTCTGAACGCCGACCCTGCAACCCTGAACCCGACCTCGAACCCCGAACCCCGACCAGTAATTACTTGCCCTGCACCCGTGCGACGACTTCCTCACTCACGTGATTCGGCGCCTGCTCGTAGCGATCGAAATGCATGGAGTACGTCGCCCGCCCCTGCGTCCTCGACCTGAGGTCGGTCGCATAACCGAACATCTCCGACAGCGGCACGCGCGCGTTGATGATCTGCGTGCCCCCGCGATCCTCCTGCGACTGGATCTGGCCGCGGCGGCTCGACAGGTTGCCCATGACGTCGCCCATGTGTTCCTTCGGCACCACCACTTCGACCCGCATCACGGGTTCGAGCAGGACCGGCTTGGCTTTCTTGGCCGCGTCCTGGAACGCCATCGACCCGGCAATCTTGAACGCCATCTCCGACGAGTCCACGTCGTGATAGGAGCCGTCGTAGAGCTCGATGCGCACGTCGTCGACCGGATACCCGGCGAGCACGCCGCGCGTGAGCGCTTCCTTGATGCCCTCGTCCACCGGCTTGATGAATTCCCTGGGAATCGACCCCTGGGTGGTTTCGTTCTCGAACACGTAGCCGGAGCCGGGCTCCCCAGGGTACAGGTGAATCTTCACGTGGCCGTACTGCCCTCGGCCGCCCGTCTGCTTGGCGTATTTCATTTCGCCGTCCGCCGGACGGGTCAACGTTTCCTTGTAGGCGACTTGCGGCCGGCCGACCGTCGCTTCGACGCCGAACTCACGCCTCAGGCGATCGACGATGATCTCGAGGTGCAGCTCGCCCATCCCGGCGATGACGACTTCGCCCGTGGCCTGGTCGGTCTTCACCCGGAACGTCGGATCTTCCGCCATGAGCTTGCCGAGCCCCTGGCCCAGCTTTTCCTGGTCCGCCTTCGTCTTGGGCTCGATCGCGAGCGAGATGACGGGCTCCGGAAAGCTCATCGACTCGAGCACGACGGGGTGCTTCTCGTCGCAGATGGTGTCGCCGGTCGTGACCGTCTTCAGACCGACGGCCGCCGCGATGTCGCCCGCGTAGACTTCCTTGATTTCTTCGCGCTTGTTCGCGTGCATCTTCAGCAGCCGCCCGAGACGCTCGGACTTCTGCTTGGTCGAGTTGAACACCGTCGACCCCGCCGTCATGACACCCGAGTACACGCGGATGAACGTGAGCTGGCCGACGAACGGGTCCGTCATGATCTTGAACCCGAGCGCCGAGAACGGCGCCTCGTCCGACGCGGGACGAGCGATGATGGCGTCCAGGCCCTTGTCAGGGTCGAACCCCTTGATGGCCGGCACGTCGATCGGCGACGGCAGGTAGTCGACGATCGCGTCGAGCAGCAGCTGCACGCCCTTGTTCTTGAACGCCGATCCGCAGATGACCGGGACGAACGCGGGCTCCGCTTTCTCGCCCTCGGTGTGCACCGAGCTGTTGACGCGCTTGCGCAGCGCCGCTTTGACCTCGTCCTCGGTGAACTCTTCGCCGTGGAGGTACTTCTCGAGCAGCTTGTCGTCCGCCTCGCTGACCTTCTCGATCAGCTGCTCGCGGAAGTGCTTCGCGTCGGCCATCATGTCGGCGGGGATCTCGCCGATGACATAGTCGGCGCCCATCGTCTCGTCCTTGTACGTGATCGACTTCATCCGCACGAGATCGACGACGCCCAGGAAACGGTCCTCGCTGCCAATCGGGAGATGGATCGCGACTGGGTTACCCCCGAGCTTGCTGATGATCTGGTCGAACGTGCGGCGGAAATCCGCGCCGATGCGGTCCATCTTGTTCACGAAGCAGATGCGGGGCACGCGGTACTTGTCCGCCTGGCGCCACACGGTCTCCGACTGGGGCTCGACCCCGGCCACGGCGTCGAACACCGCGACGGCGCCGTCGAGCACACGCAGCGAGCGCTCCACTTCGGCCGTGAAATCGACGTGCCCGGGCGTATCGATGATGTTGATCCGGTTCTCGCGCCAGAAACACGTGGTCGCCGCCGACGTGATCGTGATCCCGCGCTCCTGCTCCTGCTCCATCCAGTCCATGACCGCGGTGCCTTCGTGCACTTCGCCGATCTTGTACGTAATGCCCGTGTAGAACAGGATCCGTTCGGTCGTAGTCGTCTTGCCGGCATCGATGTGCGCCATGATGCCGATGTTGCGCGTGCGATTGAGCGGTGTTTCTCTAGGCATAAACTCTTCGGTGCGTAGCGGGGCCGAAGCCCCGCGCTACGGCTACCAGCGATAGTGGGCGAACGCCTTGTTGGCTTCCGCCATGCGATGCGTGTCTTCGCGCTTCTTGACGGCCCCGCCCCGCAGATTCGCCGCGTCGAGGAGCTCGTTCGCCAGCTTTTCCTGCATCGTCTTGCCGTCGCCCCGCGACCGCGCGAAGCTCACGATCCAGCGGATGCTCAGCGACAGCCGCCGGTTCGGATTGACCTCGATCGGCACCTGGTAATTCGAACCGCCGACGCGGCGCGACTTCACTTCGAGCGAGGGCTTGACGTTCTCGATTGCCTTCTTGAACACCTTCAGCGGATCGTCGCCGGTCTTCTCCTGGATCGACGACATGCTGCTGTACATGATCTTCTCGGCCGTGCTGCGCTTGCCGTCGCTCATCAGCGTGCTGATGAACTTCGTCACGAGCGCGCTGCTGTAGATCGGATCGGGCGGCACTTCACGCTTCGGAACTTCTCTTCGTCTTGGCATATCTCAAATCCGGCTATCAGCGGTCTAACCAGTCGCGGGGCTGAAGCCCCGCCCTACGACCGTCGCTTCAATCGCGGGGCCGACGGCCCGCGCTACGTTTTCGGTCTCTTCGCCCCGTACTTCGAACGACCCTGCTTCCGGCCCGCGACACCCACCGCGTCGAGCGTGCCGCGGACGACGTGATACCGGACCCCGGGCAGATCCTTGACGCGGCCGCCGCGAATGAGCACCAGTGAGTGCTCCTGCAGGTTGTGGCCGACGCCCGGAATGTAGGTCGTCACTTCGATCCCGTTCGTCAGGCGAACGCGCGCCACCTTGCGGAGCGCCGAGTTCGGCTTCTTCGGAGTCTGGGTGAAGACGCGCACGCACACGCCACGCTTCTGCGGGCTGTTCTGCAGCGCAGGGCTCTTGGTTTTCCAGAGGACCTTGTCGCGGCCCTTGCGCACAAGCTGGCTGATCGTCGGCACGTTCGGACAACTCCAGTCACGCGCGCCCGGACGACGCACGCGAAAACAGAACAAGAAACGCCGACGGCCACGCGCTCAACCGCCGAGAGCGCGGAACCGGTGGTTGTTCCAGGCCTAGGGAGCCGTCGAAACGGCCCGGCACCGGGAACTGATGGACCCTATAAAGTTGTGTATGCTCGGTCCGCGTGCGATACGTTCCGCCTCCCCCGAGCGGCTCGGAAGAGAACCCCGGCTTCGGCCGGGGGGCCCCCCGATTATCAGGGGAGCAAAGCGGTTCGAGTCTTGACGTTCGGCCCTAGATAGGGTGTCCTAGAGCCGACCAGAACCTTGCAAAGATAGCAGAAACCCGCAGCGGAGCGCAAGCCCCTGGCCCCCCTTTCCCTGACCTTGGCCCGTTCGGCTGGCGAACCCGCCCCGTCCTACGACAGCTTCTCTGCAAGCTGATGGACGAACAGGCCCGTGTCGGTCACGAGCCCCATCGTCTGGGCCGAGCCTCTGTCCACCAGCTTCGTCACGACCGAGGGGTTGATGTCGACGCACACAACCTTGACCCAGGACGGCAGCATGTTCCCCACGCCGATACCGTGGAGCATGGTGGACAGGATGACGGCGAGTCCGACGTCGGCCAGAGCCTCCGCATAGCGGTCCTGGGCCTCGACGAGATCCATGATCGTGTCCGGGAGCGGGCCGTCGTCCCGGATGCTGCCGGCGAGGACGAACGGCACGCCGTGACGCACGCATTCGAACATCACCCCTGAGCTCAGCAGTCCCGCTTCGACAGCGGCACGAATCCCGCCAGCCCGCCGGATGGTGTTGATCGCCCGCATGTGGTGGCGATGGCCCCCTTCGACCGGGGCACCCGTCTCGAGACTGACACCGAGCGAGGTGCCGTACAGCGCCCCCTCGATGTCGTGCACGGCGAGCGCGTTCCCCGCGAGCAGCACGTCGACGAATCCACGGCGGATGAGGTCGCAGAAGTAGCTGGCGGCACCCGTGTGGACCACGACCGGCCCCACGACGAAGGCGATGCGCCCTCCGGCGCGCTTCACGTCCCGGATCATGTCGGCGATCCGGGTCACGCTCGTTTCCACATGGCGCTCCGACGAGATCCCTCCCGTCATGAACGCGAATCCGTGTCGATCCCGCTCGCGGAACTCGGGGACGACGCGAATGCCGTCGAGCGAGCACACCACCATGTCCCCGGAGCGGAGGTCCCGCAGCTTGCGGCAGGCGGCGCGGCCGTGTTCGATGACGACCGCCGCGTCCATCCGCTGGCGCTCGACCTCGAGCCACTGGCCCCCATGACGAATCCAGGTGTGGTGATTGCTGGTGGAATAGAAGTCGTCCGGCGCGCAGCCGTCGGTCGGGGCCGGCTGGAGCTCGGCATCGAGATCGGCGGCGGTCCGGCAGCCGAACTCGAGCAGTTCTTCGAGCAGCGCCTGCATCGTGGCCGCGCTCGGGGCCGAGACGCGCATCTGGAGACGCGAAAAGTCGTCGTTCGTCCGGCCGATCCTGAAGTCCACGACCTCGAAACTCGCACCGTGCTTGACGACCGCGTCGAAGATTTCCGTCATCAGGCGCGAGTCGATGAGGTGGCCTTCGGTGTGAACGATCTCCGTGACGGCTGTGTCGCTGCTCAAGAGGAAGCCCGTGACGCCAGGGCACGGGACCACTCGGACCCGGCCGAAAGAAAAAAGGGCAGGTCCGGCCACGCCGGTCCCTGCCCTGGTAGTTTACTGCGGTTGATGAAGAGAACGATTAGCGCTTGAGCTTGTCCCCGAGGTCCTCGAGCGCTTCGCCGATTTTGCGGCGGCCACGACCGAAACCCTCCTGCACGTCTCCCGACGCCTCATCCGCCACGCCTTCGTCGTGGAGCCGAGCGTTGTCCGTGAGATCGCCGGCCGCCTGCTTCAGCTTGCCCTTGAGCTGGTCGCCCTTACCGTTCAGTTCGTCGCGGTTCATATGAGCCTCCTCGGAGCACTCCGGCCCCGGGCGACTCTCATTACAAGATCCGGTGCGTCAACAGTATCGGTCCCGATTCCTGCCGGAGATGCCGGCATCGGCAGGGTCCCGAAGCGGATGAGGCGTTGCGCTGCAGTAGAAGCGGCTTCGGCCTGCCAGTAAGTGCACCGGGACTACCACCTGCGTCCCTTTGAAAGGTAGGCCCGCCGGCTTCAGGCGAGAGCGTCCACGGGCGCCTCGGGGCGGAGGACCATTGGTCCCCCTACTCGATGGGTTCGTCGGGCTCGCGATACAGCGCCACGATCTCGAGAATCTCGTCGAGCTTGTCGAAGAAGACATCGACCATCTGCGGATCGAACTGCGTGCCGCGGCCGCTGCGCAGAATGTTCAGCGCTTCATCGATCGAGTACGCCGGCTTGTATGGCCGCTCGCTCGTGACGGCGTCGAACACGTCGGCGACGGCGCAGATCCGTGCCCACAGGGGAATCTCTTCCCCCGCGATTCCATTCGGATAGCCGCTGCCATCCCAGCGCTCGTGGTGACAGAGCGCGATGACCCGCCCCGCCTGCAGCAGCGCGGACGACGAATTGTCGAGGATACGGCTGCCGATCATCGCGTGACGCCGCATCACGATCCATTCAGGGCCGTCGAGGCTCGACGGCTTCTGCAGAATCGAGTCGGGCACCGCGATCTTCCCGACGTCGTGCATCCGGCTGGCGTGCAGAATCAATTCGACCTCGCCGGGCGGCAGGTTGAGCCCGCGCGCGATCACGGCGCAGTACTCACTCATCCTCCGGATATGCCGGGCCGTGACCTGATCCTTGTATTCGGCCACGATGGCAAGCCGCTCGACCGTGTCCAGCTGGGCGAGATAGGCCACGCGCTGCGCTTCGGCCATCTGCTCGAGGGCCGTCCGCAGGCTCGCGGTCCGTTCTTCGACGAGCGCCTCAAGACGGCTCTGGTGACGGCGCAACGCGTCCTGTGCGTCCTTGAGCTTCAGAAGGGAGGCGCACCGGACCCGCAACTCGGTCTTGTCGACCGGTTTCGCGATGAAGTCGTTCGCACCCGCCTCGACGGCTCGAATCCGATCGTCGCGTCCAGACATGGACGTCACCATGATGACGGGCACGTCGAGGCCCGCCGGGTCCTGGCGGATGCGCCGGCAGACTTCGTAGCCGTCCAGGCCGGGCATCACGACGTCGAGCAGCACGAGGTCCACCCCCAAGCGAAGCTTCGCGAGCGCCTCGATGCCGTCGCGCGCGGTTTCCGACTGGTGGCCGAGCCCCTCGACAAGAGCCGTCGTGATGGTCCGGGTCGTCTGGTCGTCGTCAACGACGAGGACGCGTTTGCCGGACTGCAGCGGATCGTTCATTCAGCGAGCCCGGGAGAGGCGGCGGACGCGCGGGCGACCGACAGCGCCCGGATTCTGGGGAACGCGGCCATCGCGCCTTCGATGCGCGCGAGCGTTCGCGTCGCACCGGCAAACTCTCCCGCGGAGACGGCCTCCATTAGCTCGGCGCAATCGCTCACCACCGGCGCGGCGCCCATCATCGTCGCGATGCCCTTGAGCGTGTGTGCGGCGCGCTGGACGGCCGCCGCGTCGCCGCGTTCGAGTCCGTCGCGCATCGCGAGGAGCAGGATCGAGCCTTCGCGCAGGAACATGTCCACGACGTCGGGCGTGACCCGGGCGCGCCCGGGCCGTTCGGCGGCGTCGGGTCGCAGGACGCCGTCCAGGACGCGCCGCAGCTGCTCTGTCGGGAGACTCTTGCTCACCCATCCGTCCGCGCCGGCCGCCACCCAGCGTTCGCGATCCTCGGGCAACTCACTGGCGCTCAGCGCGATGATACGCGGACGCCGGGCCGGCGGCCAGCGCCGACAGACTTCGCGCGTGGCTTCGAGCCCGTTCATGCGCGGCATCTGCAGGTCCATGAACACGATGTCGTACGACAGGCGTTCGAGCGCCTCCAGGACCATCTCGCCGTCGCCGGCCACATCCACCGCGTGGCCGAGCCGCTGCAGGGTGTCCACCGCCACCGCGCGGCCGACTTCGCTGTCCTCGGCGATCAGGATGCGAAGCGGACCGGCGGCCTTCACCGCGAAGTCGTGCTGCCGCAGGCGGCTCTCGTCGAGCACCCGCTCGGGCGCGTCTGCCGTGACCACGAGCTCGAACGTCGTGCCCTGGCCGTCATCGGGCCCCATGGTCAGCCTGCCGCCCATGAGCCGAGCGAGACCATGGCAGAGCGCGAGGCCGAGGTCCTGCGCATCCGCCACCACGTCGCCAGACGAGACAATGCCGCTGAGCGGCTGAAACACGCCGAGGGCACGGGCGGCCGGGATCTTCATGCCCGAGTCGCGAACCGCGAAGTGCAGCTCGTGCCCGCACGGGGCCGGGGTGGCCCATACGGCGATCGTGACGCCGCCCACGTGCGTCCGGCGGAAGGCACTCGTCAGCAGGATCGAGAGCATCTGCCGGAGACGGCTCACGTCGCCGAGCAGCGTCGCCGGCGTGCCGGGTGCAATCTGGCACGAGAGGTCGAGGGCACGCTCGGCGGCGATCGGCGCGACCTGGTCCAGCGAGACTTCGACCGCTTCGCGGAGGTTGAACGGCTGGGCGTCGAGCGTCACGCGGCCCGCGTCGATCCGACAGAGCTCGAGCAGGTCGTCGAACGTCCGCGAGAGCGAATCAGCACTGGCGCGCAGCATACCCAGGTACTCGCGTTGCTTCGGTGCGAGATCCCCGTCGAGCAGCAAATCGGCCATGCCGACGACGGCGTTGATGGGCGTGCGGATCTCGTGGCGCATCCACGTCAGCACCTGCGCGGTGCCGGCCGCCGCCTCTGATCCCGTGTCTCTGGAGGCCGTCCCGCCTTCGGCAGCGTCCGCACGCGCGCCTTCGATCCGGCGGAGGGCGGACCGCAGCCACGCGACCAGCCACACCAGTCCGGCAATCGACCCGCGCAGGGCCGCGGCGACCCAGCTCACCACGTCCCTCTGAGCCGTTCGAGGCTGTTGCGGCAGAAATCCACGATTTGAGCCGGACGAAGGTCCGCGGCGAATTCCTCCGTGAAATCGAGCTCGCGGTGATCGTGCCGCGTCACCGCGCGGGCGTACTCCGCGCAGGCCCTCTCGATGTGGCCCCGGTCCCGATACAGGTTCCCGAGCCAGAAGTACCCGAGCGCCAGGGACCCATCGAGATCGAGGGCGCGGCGCAGGGCGGCAATGGCGTCGTCGGATCGGCCGCTCCGCGCGGCAATCATCCCCAGGAGCAGGTGCGCCTTCGGCTCGAGGCTGTTCAGGCGGAGCACGCGCTCCGCGCAGTCGCTGGCCTCTGCGTATCGTCCGAGGTGTGCGTGGATGCCGGCCATCAACAGCTCCGCCGGCACGAGCCCGTCGCCCGACGCGATGAGGGACGCCACCTCGTCTTCGGCGCGCGGCCAGTCCGCGTTGCGGACCCAGTCCAGACAGGCCGCGTACCGCCGCTGGTACGCGTCGGCGTCCGCCCCCGGATTGCGGACGTTCGCCGCCGGGGCCGCCACTCGAGCTGCGGCAGCCTTGCGATAGCAGAACACGCCCTCGTGCTCGATCAGCTCGAGCCCGTTTTCCCTCTGCCACAGCGACTCGGAATGACCGAGCAGCAGGTACCCCCCAGGGGTGAGTGCGGCGTGCAGGCGCTCGACCAGCCGACGCGTCGTCTCCCCGCTGAAATAGATCGAGACGTTCTTGCAGACAACGACGTCGTACCGTTCGCTACCGAGTGTCCCCTCGTCGAGCAGGCTGCCGCGTTCGAACCGCACCGCCGCGGCAAGCCCTGCGTCGAGCTCGAACGCGCCCTCCGCCTGCGTGAAGTAGCGTCGGATCCAGCCGGGATCGAGATTGCGGAGCGACCGACGGGCATAGAGCCGGCGGCGCGCCAGCTCCAGCATCTCTCTGTTGACGTCGATCCCGACGATCTCGACAGTCCATCCGTCACGGGGAAGGGCCGGCTCGGTCTCCCGCCACGAAATCGCCAGGGAATACGGCTCCTCGCCGCTCGCGCAGCCGGCGCTGCAGATGCGGAGGCGGCGGTCGGGGTCCGTCCCCCGCTCCGCCATGAGCGTCGGAAGAATGTGACGCGTCAACAACGCGAACTGGGCGGGATCGCGCAGGAACTGCGTTTCCGTGATCGTCAGCGCGTTGACGAGGACGTCGCACTCCTCTGCGCCCTCGGGCGCCGACAACCTCGCCACATAGCCTTCCAGGGCGGGGATATCGAGGTGCCGCATCCTGGCCCGGAGCGAGCTCTCGAGCAGCGAGCGCCGCGCCTCGCGAAAATCGAGACCGGAGTGCGCCTCGACGAGTTCGCAGACGCGCGCGAGCTGCCAGGCGCTGAGCGGCACATCGGCACGGCCGCGCGCGAGGGGAGACGCCTCGACCCTCATCGCGGCTCCGACCGCTGACGCTCGCGGTGCAGCGTCTTCAGGGCGTCCACGATGCCGGCGGGCGAGAGTACGCGCTCGGCGGCCCCGCGCTGAATCGCGGCGCGCGGCATGCCGAACACCACGCAGCTGGCCTCGTCCTGCACCATCGTGATTCCGCCGGCGTCACGGATCGCCAGCAGGCCCGCGGCGCCGTCTGATCCCATGCCGGTGAGCACAACCCCCGCGGCCCGTGCCCTGTAGACGCTCGCGATCGAGGCGAACGTCACGTCGACCGACGGCCGAAGGCCGTTCACCGGGTCCGCGCCCGACAGGTGCACGCGTCCGGTCGGCATCACCACGAGGTGCGCGGAGTCGGGGGCGAAGAGCACCTCACCGGCGAGAATCGCGTCCCCCTCTTCCGCGACCTTCACCGGCAGCGGACAGCGCGGCTGCAGCCAGGCGATGAGGCCGGGCATGAAGCCTTCGGACATGTGCTGCACGACGACCACCGCGAGCTCGAAGCCCTGCGGCATCGCGGACAGGATCTCGTCGACCACCCGCGGCCCTCCGGAGGACGCGCCGATGGCGACGACCTGCACGGCACGCCTGGATGCGGTCGGCGGAGGCAGGCTTCGCGGGCGCTGTCGGGCAACCACATGGGATCCCCGGATGTGGGCAACCACCGGGACCTGCGCCAGGGCCTTCACCTTCCGGACGAGCGCACCGGCGTGCGCGTCCCACCGCCCGTCCGGCACCAGCGTGGGTTTTTCGAGCACATCGAGCGCGCCGGCCGCGAGCGCCTCGAAACGCGAGCGCAGCCCCTCGCCGTCGAAATACGAACTGAAGAAAAGCACCGGCGTCGGGTGCTGCGCCATGATGCGCGCGGTGGCTTCGAGGCCGTCCATGCCGGGCATCATCAGGTCCATCGTCACGAGATCGGGCCTCAGGCGGGCGGTCAACTCGACCGCCTCGGCTCCGCTCTCGGCCATCCCGACGACGCGGATGCCCTGTTCGGATTCGAGCATCTGCTTCAAGACCCGTCGCACCACCAGCGAGTCGTCCGCGATGAGCACGCGCACGTCCGGCCGTCGGGAGGTCTCAGACATGGGCCCCCGCGGCACGCAGGATCAGACGCTGCACCGTGTCGAGGAGCTGGAGCTGGTCGAACTCACGCTTCAGCACGTAGGCGTCGGCCCCCGCCTCGAACCCGCGCCGGCGGTCCTCGGCCGACTCGCGCGCAGTCACGATGATGACGGGCAGCGCCCGGAAGCGCGGCTCGGCGCGCAGCCGCGCCGTGAGCTCGAAGCCGTCCATCCGGGGCATGTCGACATCTGCCACCACGAGACTCCACGCCCCTTCGGCCAGCATCTCCAGGGCCTCTGCTCCGTCGTGCGCGATCTCCGCGTCGTATCCGGCGGCCAGGAGGATGCTCTTCTGCAGCTCGCCCGCCACGAGCGAGTCCTCGACCACGAGCACTCGACCCGTCCGCCGTTCGACTCCGACGACGGGCTGCGCCGCCGTGGGCGCGCAGCCCTCCGCTGCCAGGTCGGCCAGCGCACCGACGTCCAGGATCGGCACGATGTCGCCGTTGCCCAGAATGGCCGCTCCCGAAAACGTGCGCTGCGCGCGAAGCGGCTCTCTCAGCTCCTCGAAGACGAGCTCCTGCTCTTCATGAACGGCTTCGACAATCAATCCCACGGATCGGTCGCCAGACGCCGCCACCAGGACGGGCTGTCGTGCGGGCCCTTCGGGCCTGAACCCGTTGAGCAGCACGCTCAGCGACGCGAGCGGCACGATCTCGTCGCCGAGCTCGATACCGGCTCCGCGCTGCAGTCGGTCCGCGAGTTCGTCACTTCGCACGTGCAGGAGGCGGCGCACCGCGGCGGTGGGAAGCGCGAACAGTTCCCCGGCCGCCTCGACGAGCACGACCCGCAGCAGCGCCAGCGACAGCGGCAGGTCGAGCAGAATGGCCGTTCCGCGTTCGCGCTCCGAATGCACTCGCACGGCGCCGCCCAGCCTGACGACCACGTCCTTGACGATTTCCATGCCGACGCCGCGCCCGGACACGTCCGTCGTGGAAGTGCGCGTGCTGAACCCCGGATGGAAAATCAGCTCGACGAGCTCGGCATCGGTCCACCGTGCCAGGTCGGCAGACGAACCCATCCCGCGGCCGACGGCGGCGGCCCGGATCGCATCCGGGTCGATGCCCTGGCCATCGTCGCGCATCGTGACGACGATGCGGTTGCCCTGCTGCTCTGCGGCGATCGTCACATGCCCGGCTGACGACTTGCCCCTCCGGATCCGCTCGGCGGGCGCTTCGATTCCGTGATCGATGGCGTTCCGCAGCAGGTGAATCAGGGGGTCGGAGATGTGCTCGATGATCCGCTTGTCGAGCTCCGTCTCGCCGCCCGTGATCGTCAGCTCCACCTCTTTGTCGAAGTCTCGGGCGAGGTCGCGGACGGCGCGCGGAAACGCGTCGAAGACCGTACTGAGCGGAAGCATCGTCAACTCGATCACCGTCTGGCGGAACTCTTCGGTGATGAGATTCAGCCGCACGCAGTCGTCGCTGAATGCGCCGAGAAACTGGCGGAGCCGGCGGCTGACGTGTTCGAGCGCCTCGGCGCACTCGGCGATCTCACGCCCCGCGGCGGCCGCCTGGGCCGGGGGCGCCAGCCGTGCCTCGCGCATCCGGTCGCGCAGGCGCCCCACGACACCGTTCAGACGGCGCAACTCCGCGTGCCGCTGGGAGGTCTGGAGCGTATGGATGACCAGTTCCGCCGCGAGGTGCGTCAGGCCATTGAGCCTCTCGACCGGCACGCGCAGCGACTGCGGCACACCCGGCGGCGGCGACGGCGCATCCGACGAAACGGCGGGGGCCGCGACATGCCTCCGGTCGGCGGCGACGCGCGCCTGGGGTCCCTGCGGCCCCACCCCCGCAAGTCTCGAAAGCCTCTCGCAGACCGCTGACATGTCCGCCGGCTCCATGACACCGTTCGCGAGCTGCTCGACCCGCGCGGCGAGCGCGTCCACCGCCGAGAAGGCGGCGTCGAAGCCAGGGGCGCCGAGCAGCGACTCGTCGTGCTTCGCGCGCACGAACAGTTCTTCGAGAAGGTGCGCGACCTCGGAGACGTCGAGGAATCCCAGCATCCTCGAAGACCCCTTGAGATTGTGGCCCTGCCGCAGCACCTCGGCCGTGGCGTCCGCATCTCCGGGGGATTCCTCGAGGCGCAGCAGCGCCGTCGTCAGGACCTTCAGGCGGTCGCGCGCCTCTTCCGCGAACTTGCCCGCGAACGCCGAGGCCTTCGGCATCGTCATGGCTGGTCCACCATCTGCCGAAGGTCGAGAAGTGTCATGACGCCGTCGGTGACCGCCGCACGGCCGATTGACAGCCGCGCGCGCGCGGCAGGCCAGGCCTGCGGCGACGGATCGATGGTGGCAGGATCGATCGCATACACGTCAGTGATGGCATCGACGACGAGCCCGAGCGGATCGGGAAAGCCGCGGAGCGCGATGAGAAATCCACCGGCCGGGACGGGCGCAGCCGGCAGCTGCAGAATGGCCCGGGTATCGAGCGCGCAGACGATTTCGCCGCGCACGTTCATCAGGCCCGCGACGTGGGCGGGTGCCCCGGGAATGCGCCTGAGGCGCTTCAGCCGCGACACGTCACGGAGGTGCTCGAGTGGCAGACCGTACATCTCGAGCCCGACGAGAAAACCAAGATAGGGCACCCGCTCGACCAGGGGTGCGTCCTCATGGGCGGCGGCCTCCTTGGGTGCCGCGCTCAACTCGCCGGGAAGGCCGGGCGCCACGTCGTCGTTCATACGCATGTCCGGTTGGCCTACAGCCGGAACTCGCGGATCCGCGCCTTGAACTGGTCGGCGAGCACGTTCAGGTCCGCGACCGAGTTCGCCGATTGTTTCATCCCCGCGGCGGTCTGCTTCGTGACTTCCGCCACCTCCCGCATGGTCTGGACGATCTGCTCGCTGGCGCTGCGCTGCTGCTGCGTGGCAAACGTGATCTGGCGTATCGCCTGAGTCGTGCGGTCCACCATCTGGAGAATCTGCTCGAGGCTGCCGCGCGCCCGCGTCGCGAGGCTCACGCCGTTCTCGACTTCCTTCACTCCCTGCTCGGTGGCCAGGACGGAGGTGTTCGTCGCCGACTGGATCTCGCCGACGATGCCCTTGATCTCTTCTGCCGACTCCCTCGTGCGTTCGGCCAGCCGGCGCACCTCGCTCGCCACGACAGCGAAGCGCTTCCCGTGTTCACCCGCTGCGGCCGATTCGATCGCGGCGTTCACCGCGAGCAGGTGAATCTCGCCCGCAATCTCCTTGATCAGGTTGAGGACCTCCGAGATGCGCTGCGAACGCTCCCCGAGGAGCAGCGTCTTGCCCGAGATGTCCGCGACGCGCCTGCGGATCTTTTCCATCGCCTCGAGCGCTTCGTTCACGGACTCGAACCCCGCGTGCGCGGCCTGCGCACTGTCGTCCGCGATCTTCTCGACCGCCGTCGCGCTGTTTGCGATCTGCTTGGCCGTGTCGGTCAGCTCCTCCATCGTGGCGGTGACCTGCGCGATCGAGGCCGCCTGCTGCACGGAGCCGGATGCGTGTTCCTCTGCCGCAGAGAAGACCTGCGTCGAGGCCGAGGTAATCTGGAATCCGGCGTGCTGCAGTTCCTGGATCAGCCCTCGAAGCTGTGCCGCCATGTCGTTGGCGGCCTGCGCCAGCATGCCGAGCTCGTCCTTGCGATCGAGTGAAAATCCATGCGACAGATCGCCCGCCGCCACACTTCGCAGGAATGGCACCAGCGAGAGGATCGGGCGCGCAAACTGGTTCGCCCAATAGAGGGCCCCTGCGGCCGCGGCGACCGAGAGCACCAGCGACAGAAGCACGATCGTCCACATCAGGCGGCGAAGCGGGGCGAACGCGACGTCGCTCCGCATCAGCAGCACGGTGCGCCAGGTCCCCGGAAGGTAGGGCTGGCGCTCGCTGGTCGCGTACCCCGCCAGGTACGGCGTCTCGCGCACGTCGAAGCCGGTGCTTCCCGCCCCGGCCGTCGCGGGCAGCTGCTGCACGGCTCCGAGTCCGAGCGACGCTACATGCGTCTTGCCGGCCTGCCAGCCCGGCAGGAATCCGGGCGCACTCAGCACGGTCCCGTTGGTGTCCGCCAGGATCAGGTACCCCCGATCGCTCTGGCCTTCGGGCACGACCTTGACGGCGTTCAGGATCTCCACCACACCCGGCCAGTCGAGGACGGCGACGATGACGCCGACGACCTTGCCCGAGTCGAAACTGGCGCGGATCGGAAAGGCGAGCGGCATGCCGACGCGGCCCGTGAGATCCTGCTGCTCCGGCAGTCCGACCCACGCTTCGCCACGCCGCGCCGCCTTGAGCCAGTCGCGCGTGCCGACTTCGCGGCCCTGGAGATCGGAACGCGTCGACGCGATGACGGTGCCCGCGGCATTCGCGACCCAGATCTCCTGGTACAGATCGAAGTTGCGCTTGGCCTCTCCGAGGAACTGGCGGATCCGGCCGTCCGTGTCGGCGGTGACGACATCATCCTGGAGGAACCCGAGCTGAGACCATCCTCGCAGCCCCTGATGCCGGTCGAGCACGAGCCGCTGGAGTTTTTCGGCGCTGAGGTCGGCCAGCGTCTCGAGGTTGAACTGGATCCGTTCCTCGAGCGCCCCGCGCGCGCTCCGGTAGGCGATGACCCCCGCGACCGCGATCGGCAGCAGCGACAGGGCGACCGACACGACCGCGAGCTGCCCCCTGATGTTCAATCGCATGCACGGACTCCGGGCAGCACGGTCATGGCAGCCCCTTGATGTCGATACGTTTCACGGTCTCGTCCAGCTCGCTGGCCGGGACATACGCGATGGCGCCAGGCACGCTCGCGACAAAGCGGAGGATCGCGCGCGTCGATCGCAATGTCGTCGGCGGAGTGAGCCCCTGCGTGATGTTCTGCTGCACCCAGAAGTCGGCCATCTCGCGTATCGAATGGCGCATCACCTTGTCCGAAAACTCCTCGCGGAGCGGGTTCGTGGAGTCCCAGTCGACAGGAACGACCGACTCGCCGCTGGGCCACATGCGCGTCTGCTTGCGGAATATCCGCTGCAGATCCGGCAACGTCAGCGACGTCACCGGGTTGTCCTTGTGCACGATGATCCGGAACGACGCCTGCGGAGCCGCGGGTACGAGCGTCGAGGCGAGCGGCACCATCGCGGCCGCGATCACCCAGACACGTATCGGCGCCGATACCCTCACGCGCGCTCCATGGTGGTCGCTCAGCTCTCACCTGTTCCCGCTCCACGCGGGCCTCTGACCCTCGCTCGAGGAATCCCCGGACGACGGCGCTTCGGCCCGTCATCCGGAGCCTGGTCTCTAGAAAAAGAACACCGCCGCGGCCGCCAGGCCGTGGTACGGCCGGCGCTCGTCGGTCGGCAGGATGAACGTGCGCGACTGCGGAAGCGCCCGGTACAGCTCCGCCTTGATCGCCACCTGCGGGTACGGCCGGAAATTGATCCCGCCCAGATGCCGCACTTCCGCGCGGCGGATGCGCGGGCTGTCAATCTGCTCGGTCCGGTAAAACGCCGTCCAGCCGTCCTTCACGCGCACGGCCGGCTGCACGTAATAGCCGTATCGCGTCTGGCCGAGAGTACGGCCGCGCGCGTATTCGGTCTGAAGCTGAAAGCGGCCAATCTCGATCTGGCTCTCCGCACCGTAGACATGATCGTCAACCAGCTCCTGGGTCACGAGCGCGATCTGTCCGTGATACAGATCGCCGGCGACGTCGAAGCGCTTCAGCGCCCCGCGCGTGGGCAACCGGAGCTGCACCCTCCCGCCCCAGGACTTCCCGTCGCGCAAATCCCGCTGGCTGTTGCCCTCGAACTGGTTGTTTGACAGGTAGACCTTGTAGCCGACGCCGAACTCGGACTCCCCGGCCGGCTTCGTCACGGTGCCGTAGGCCATGACCCCGACGAGCTCCGGAGGAAAGAGCTCGCGCAGGTAGATCGGCTGGTCGGTCGAGAGCGTCAGGTTCGGGTAATGGTTCTGCCACCAGTACTGCGTCGAGAGCTGCTTGCCGACGCGAAAGTTCAGGAACCGGTTGTGGTTGTACTCCATCCACGCGTTCTCGACGGCCACCTGTCCCTCGCCGCTGATGTCGGCGGCCGACGTGGTCGATTCCGCGCTGGCGGCTGTTTCGCCGGACTCCGCCTGAATCTCCGGGTGATGCGGAACATTCTGCAGTTCCAGCTCCATGTGGAAGTTGAAGCGGCGCAGCTGTCTGCTGAGGAGCAGCCCCAGGTGGTGCTGCTGGAACGAGACCGGCGTATCAGAATTGTCAGCGGCGAAACGAAAGTTGTAGTACCCGTTCAGATTGACGCGGCCAAGCAGCGACTCGCGGACCGAATTCACGACCTCCTGCTGCGTGTCGGCTTCCTGCTTCACTTCCTCACGAGTCGCCGTCGCGGCCTGCTTTTTCTCGAGTTCGTCGAGCCGTTGAAGCAGCTGGGCGACGATGGCCTGTTGCTGCTGGAGCTCGGCCCTGAGGCGCGCGACATCGTCCTGGCGGGCCCACGCGGGCGGCGCCGCACACAGGACCGCAGCCACCAGAATTGGTGCATATCTACACTTCATGCCGGCTCCTTGGTGGCGACACCTCTCGCGAACCCGATTCCCGAGGAATCGGGCGAGGTGCGGCCGTCGTGAGAGACGCCGCGAGAACGATGTGAGGAGGTCACGAGTATGGAGGAGAACCTCGAGGGCATAAAGCCTTAAGCACACGTCTGGCCAGCTGCCGGCGAAATGCCGGCGCCCGCTTGTTGGACACTGCGCGTTCGGATGGCCGTGGCGGTCCACCGTGCGGCCAGGCTGGCGCGGCTGACGGTGCCGGCGGGGCGAAACCCTCCCGCCAGCTAACGGCAGCCCTGGAACTGAAAGACGGGGCGACCACTCGGAACGGCGTCGGGAACGAGGCGACATAGATTCTCCCTTCTGGCCCGCTGGTCGAGCAGACCTTCGGAGACGAACCTGACGAGATCGTTCAGCTCCGACGGCTTGAGGGCAATCGGTGTCCTGAGCCGGGGATCCAGCCGGTCGAGGATCGGCTCGATGGGTCCGAGGCGCATCCGCAGGTCCCGATCGACACCCGCGGATTTCGCATCGTAGCCGCGCGCAGACTCGTACACATCGAGGTGATGCCGAATCGCGTCGTCGAGCCGCGTGAAGGCGCCGTCGTGGAAGAACGCAGGGGACAGCGCAATGTTGCGCAGCGGCGCCGTCCGGAACTTGTATCGATCGGCCGGATTGCCCGTGACCTGTTCCAGGCCGAAATCTTCGTCCTCCCCTGGGCCGTCATAAATCATGTTGCTCTCGCCCACGCCGAAGAACGGGACGATCTGCGGGACGCCGATGACATGTTCCTTGAAGTCGCTGAACATCTCGTTCGAGGCGCCACTGACGGCGTGGCACCCGACGCACCCGGCCTTGCCAAAAAACAGGAGCGCCCCTCGCTTCTCGGGGGGGCCCATGGCGTCTGTCCGTCCGCGCGCGAACTGATCGATGGGGGCGTTCGCAAACGTGAGGGTGAACTCGAACTCCGCGATGGCCTTTCCCAACATGAAGAAATCGATGTCGTGTGCGGCCCGGCCGTCGGGCAGCGAGGCTACCTGCGGAAACTGCTGCCGAAACAACGTCCGGTAGGCCGGCGTCGCATTGAGGACGCGCAGCACGGCCTGGCGGATCGGCTCGTTCCGGAATCCTGACGCGTCGGGCGCCGGGACCGGGAGCCCCAGACCGTCGTCGAACTGATCGAAGCGGGGGCCGATCGTCCCCGCCGTTCCGGTGAACCCGCCGACCTCGACGAGCTCGGTCGGGGGAATGTGGGCCTGCGCCTGGAGCAGATGGCGCACACCGGTGGCGGCATTCGCCGCCGCCGAGAAGCGCGTGGTTCCCTCCGGAAGCGGAAACACGAAACCGAGCCCGGGATTGAAGGGGTCACCTGACGCCGCGCTGAAGCGCCCGTTCCACATGAGCGCGGGCAGGAACGCCGCATTGACGACCATCGGGGACCGGCGCTGGTTGCGCGGCCCGGCACGGCGGGGCCCGACGACACCGTTGTTCTGGACGCCGATGGCGATGCTTTGCGTATCTCCAAACGCGTTCGTCGGCGAATGGCAGCCCCCGCACGTGTTGTCCTTGTTGAGCGCGTGGATCGAGTCGAACCAGAGCACCCGCCCCAGTTCGGCGAGCCTGGAGTCGATCGGGTGGCCAAGCCTCGCTTCGAGCGTGCTCTCGATCCGGCCCGTGAATCCCGCGCGGACGAGAACCGCCCTGAGCTCCGCGTCGAGACCGGCGGCCGCGCGGGTGCTCTTCGCGCCCCGATCGTCCGCGGCCGCAGACACGACGGACGACATGCCTGTCCCCAGGGCGGCCCAACCGAGCGCGCCAAGCCACAACGTCGCCGCCGGAACGATCCACTTCCTGATCACAGACGCTCCTTCGTGCTGGACGCGCCGCCGCTCGTCAGGATCGGCCGCGTGCGGACCCCTCCACGAAACTGGCGACACCAATCCCCGGAAAGCACGGTCTACGCAAGGACCCCGCCACGCGGTCAGGCGCCGTATGCCGCTGAAAATCGAGGTAAAACGGTTGCCAGTACACCCTTGTTCCGGGTACGTGCGTGGAGCGTTCCGTTTCGGCACACACGATCCAAGAAACCGACACTGGCGGGACCGGAGGGGGCCCTTCAGAGATGGTGGAGCAGCGCGGCCCGGATCGCCTCGATCAGAGGCGACAGATCCATCGATTTCGCGACGATCGCGACCGGTCGCACCGTGTGCTCCGCCGCGGGGTGGGGAAGGTGCTCGGATGTGAGCACGATCACGGGAATCGCCGACGTCTCCGGACGCTCACTGAGCGCCTGCAGCAGGCCGTACCCGTCAAGACCCGGCATCAGGCTGTCGGTCACGACGAGATCGGGCCGCCACTGCCTCGCCCGTTCGAGGCCCTGCCATCCGTCCGTGGCAGTCTCGACGTCGAAGTGCTCCGCCAGTCCGGCCTCGAGCACCATCAACACGGTCTCGCTGTCGTCGACGAGCAGAATGCGGGGACGCGACATCGGGCGGCGCGCGCTACGGCAGTCCGAAGCAGTAGAGCGTGCCGTCATACGTCCCGAGGTAGATCCGGCCGTTTGCGACGGTCACCCCCGAGAAGTGGTTCCACTGGTGTATTTGCTCGCCGCTCGACCACAACTCCCGGCCGGACTGTGCGTCGAGGACGTAGAGGGTTGCGTGTGTACCCTTGGAAGCGCGAATGGTCGAATCGAACTGCAGGCCGATGTCGGGAAACGACTGCTTCGTCTCCTCGCCGCTGCCGTAGCCGAACACCATCCCGTTCGCGAGGATGACCGGTTCTCCGCGCTTCATGTCGCGGGATATCCAGGCCGGTTCGAGCTCGAGGGCCCCGCCCTTGTCCTGGACCTTGAACGCCGCCACGCCGCCGTCCTTGGTCGCCGGCGTATTCATGACGGGGAACTTCGCCTGCGAGTGTGCGGGGCCCCAGAACGGCGCGAGTACCCAGCGCGTGCCGCTCGCATCTTCCCACGTCGACATCGCCCCCCAGCTGCCCGCGTCCTGAAAATCGACTTCTTCATTGCAGAACAGCGGCGTCTTGAACATCGGGGTCTGGTGATCCGCGCCGCCGAGCGACTTCGGGTCGAGCAGGTAGACACGGCATTCCTTGCCTGATGCCGCCATCAGCTCGCGTCCCTTGTAGCTGAAGATGGTCGGCGTGTTGTTCGGATCCAGATCGCGCTTCCGCAGCCAGTCCCAGTTTTTCGGCGTGTAGTAATCCTTCAGCTTGAGATCGTTGCCCGCCATCTCCACGCCGACGACGCTGTTCGCATAGCGCGGCGGATCGCTCGTCGGATCGTAGATGCCGTCGCCCGTCGTCGTCCACGCGACGCCCGTGGAATCAATGACGGCGCCGCGCCGGCCCCAGGCGCCGCCGCTTCCCGCGTTGAAGTTCATCACCGTGTGCGCCGGATCGTCCAGCCTCACCGCGGACAGCGTCGCGCCGGCATACGTATTGGCCATCCAGATCGTGTTCCCCACCAGGTTGAGCGCCCATCCCTTGCCGATGTGGAACATGAATGCAGGCTGCAGCTCTTCCCCCGTCGCCGCGTTCAGCGTGCGCAGCATGCCGTCGCCCGTGACGAAGTAAATCGGCCGGCGCCCCTGGGCATCGGCCGGACCGATCACGGGCGTGTCGCTGCTGCCCCCGGGACGAAGAAAGCCGAGGTGCGCCGGATCCTGCGGCTCGTTCGCACGTCCCCCCGCACCTGCGGCAGGCGCCGGGTAGTCCCAGTGCTTCTGCCAGAGGATTTTCCCGGTCTCGACCTCGAACGCATAGAGGTTGTCGGAGATGCCGCTCACGTACCCGATCTGCTTGGTCCCGCCGGGGGTGGTCAACTGGCCGAGCACGAGCACCGGCATCAGCGAGTGGAGTGCCCGCACCGGGTTGTCCGTATGCAGCGTCCACCGCAGCTTGAGATTCTTCACGTTGTCTTTCGTGAGGGTCTTCTCATTCCTGTTCCAGCCGGTCCGCTGGTTGTCGCCGCCGTCCGTCGTCCAGTCGTACAGTGGCGCGCCGCTTCCGGACTGGGCCGCCACCGTGGCAAACGCGGGCCATCGGCCCGGGCTCCACGCGGCGGTGCAGCAGACGGCCATCACCACGAGACTCATACCTTTTCTCATTGTTGACCTCGATCGACTCGGCATCGTGACCTGTTCGGGCTCCACCGCCCCCCGGGGCACGCGCCCTCAACGCTCCGCGGGCATACCGAAGGCGTAAAGCATTCCATCTTCAGCCGCGACGTATACCTGGCTGTCGCCTCCCGACGGCCCGGCGCTCCGCACGGCCGACGTAATCGTGTTGCCGCTCGTCCACAACTGCCTGCCCGTCGCGCCGTCGAGCGCATACAGGACGGAAGCAGTCGGCGTCGCACGCCCGGCCCGTGGTCCCGCAGTGCCGCCGGGGTCTCCGCTCGCGACTGCGAACACCACGCCGTTGATGACCGCGGGTGTCAGAGCGCCCCTGATCTCGGCCGACACCCATTGTGGCTGCAGAGTGGGGGCGTCACCGCTGTCGACGACGGTGAACGCGACGAGGGCGCCCGCAGCGGAGGCTCCGTTGCCCATCGCAAACGTCGCGTCCGCTGCCACCGGACCCGCTGTCGTGGCTGTCACCCACCGCGTGCCGCCCGCGTCCACCCACGATGCGAGACCGCTCACGTCGGGAGCAGCGGTGGTGAAGGCGGACGTCCTGTGGAGCGGCGTCTTGTGGTCGGCGCCGCCCAGCATTCCACTGTCGAGCATGTACAGCCGACCATCCTTGTTCGCCGCCACGATCAGGTCTCTGCCCTTGTACTGAAAGATCACCGGCGCGGACGTGAACGGGGAAGCTGCCGTGAACCAGTCGCGCTGGTCGAGGGTCCTGGCTTCGAGCGACACCACGGCATTGGCGATCGGCGACTCCCCTCCGCTGGTGGCGACGTACACGTTTCCGTCCGTGCCGAAGGTAGGAGCCACCGCACCGGCGACCCCCGCACCTTTGGTGTCGAACGTGGAGATGGCTTTGTCCGCCCCGACGAGATCGACGGCCCACACGCCATTCGCCGCGCCGCCGCACTTGCCGGTGGTCGCGGCATACAGCACGTTGTCGACGAGGATGGAGCCCACGACCTTCGCATTCGGCGGCAGGAACTTCACGGGCGGCACCTGGTCGGTGCCGACCTGCGGATTCATCAGGTGGACCATGCCGCCGCTCGAAATCGCAAAGACATTGTCGCCCGCGTCGCGTCCGCCCGGCATCACGGGGCCCTGTGGGGCCGCCGCCCTGTCCGCCCCGCCACGTCCCGGAGCTGGCGCGCCGCCGCCCGCGGCCGGCGCTGTCTGCACGCCCACGGCGCCCTGCGGCC
>JANMCN010000043.1:0-15290 GCA_031361295.1 Acidobacteriota bacterium
GCTCGCCCGCGCCCCCCCGCCCGGCCGGCAGGGTGAGCTCGCTGAGGCTGGCGGTCGCGCGGCCGCCGCAGGCGATGAACGCGATGTTCAACTTGCTGTTGAGATCCCGGCCCCGCAACAGAGCCGGCGCGCCGGTCATCACCCCGGCCACCGCCACCGCGCCGCCGACGAACTCGCGGCGCGTCATCTGACGGGGCCGCGGTTTCCTGGTCGTCCTCTTCATCGCTCTACTCCTCGCCGCGCGGACCGCGGCCCGGATGGCTGTCGCAACTTCGGGTCACCTGCTCTGCGGCCCCCAACCCCATGCCGCGCATTCTCATGGATCCGCCCCCCGCGGCGCACGGTTTTTTTCGAACGCGCCGTGGCAACCGGTCGTGTCCGGCTCGAGGCGCCTCCCCACGCACATTCTATGGAGTCTTTACGAGTTTGTTATGTGCTCCGGCGCAAGTCTGAGGCATGGACACACTCCCACGCATGGCATGGGTGCTGGGGCTCGGCGCTTCGTTGCTCATCACGACCGCCGGCGCGGCATACGTACCGCCCGTTCTCAGCTTCGGGGTTGCCGCGGCCGCGGCAGTCGGCTGGTGCGCCTGGCTCGAGCGTCATCCCGACGAGTGACCGGCCTTCATCCCGCCGGATTTCCAAGCGGCACGACCTGGATGGCCGCGTCGCGCACTTCCTCCAGGAACCTGTTCAGCGTCGATCCCTTCAACAGGATTTCCCATCGCGAGCGTGCGGTCTGGCCGAAAATGACGTGGGTGATGCCTTCACGCTGCGCAAACGCAATCAGCCCGTCGGCGGGCCGGCGGGCTCGCACCCGGACGACGGTCGCACCGAGCGCCTCGGCAAAGACAATGTTCCGCTGGAGGGCTTCGCGGTCGGGCGTCCGGATCTGTCCGGGTGCTTCGCGCGGCGTCTCGACATAGACCGCATACCAGCGGGCGCCGAGCCGCCCGGCGATGCGCGCCCCGATCCGAAGGACCCGCGGCGCTTCCGGGCTCGAGCTCATGCAGACCATGACCCGCTCCGGGATGAGCGCCGGTTCCAGGCCCTCGCGCTGCCGATGAGAGGCTGCCTTGTCGCCCACTTCGTCCGCGACCGCGCGAAGCGCCAGCTCGCGCAGGGTTGAGAGGTTCGACTCTCGGAAGAAGTTCGCGAGGGCCTGTTCCACTTGCTCGGGCTCGTAGATCTTCCCCTGCCGCAGCCGCGTCCGCAGCTCCTCCACCGTGACGTCGACGTTGACGACGTCGTCGGCGCGACCGAGAAACGTGTCGGGCACCGTCTCCCGCACGCGCACGCCGGTGACGCGGCCGACGGCGTCGTTGAGCGTTTCGATGTGCTGGATGTTCACGGCCGTCATCACATCGATGCCGCACTCCAGGAGCTCGAGCACGTCCTGATACCGCTTTTCGTGCCGGCTCCCCGGCGCATTCGTGTGCGCCAGCTCGTCCACGACGCAGAGCTGCGGCCTCCGCACGAGGACGGCGTCGAGATCCATGTCGTCGAGGAGCACGCCGCGATACTCGGCCGTCCGCCGCGGGATGATTTCGAGATCACCGAGCTTCGCGCCGGTCTCGCTGCGTCCGTGCGTTTCGACGAATCCTACGACGACGTCTACGCCGTTCTGCCGGAACACGTGCGCATCCTCGATCATCGAATAGGTCTTGCCGACGCCCGGCGCGGCGCCGACATAGATCCGAAGGCGGGCACGCGCGGTCGTCTGGAGCCTGGCGAGCAGCGGCTCGCCGGTGGGGCGCAGTCTCTCCGGCACGGCTTCATCCTAACGCGGCGCGTCTGTCTGAACGTCGAGACTTTACGAAGTCCTTATGCCTCTCATACGCTCGCGGTCGCCGCTGACCATTCGGCCTCACGTCAGCCCGGCTCTTTCGGCGAGGCGCGAGTGCACCTCCTCGAGCTGAATCTCGCGCTCGACACCCGGTACTCGCCGAAGGAGTCGCGAGCGACCCGGCCCCCGTCGCTCAGGCATCCGCGAACCGATATCCGACCCAGGGTTCGGTGAGGATGTACTTTGGCGACGACGGGTTCGATTCAATCTTCTTGCGGAGCGACCCGACGAGCACCCGCAGGTGCTCCGGCTGATCGGCGGCGTGCGTGCCCCAGACAGCCTTGAGGATCGTGCGGTGGGTCAGGACGCGGCCCGGATGCTGCGCCAGGAACGTCAGCAGCTCGAATTCCTTCGGGGTCAGCCGCACTTCGTCGTTGTCCCTGAAGACCCGAAACCGCTCGCGATCGATGATCAGCCCGCCCCGCGTCAGCGGCCCGCTCGGAGGTGGCGGATTCTCGGTCCGCCGCAGCGTCGCCCGGATGCGAGCCAGCAGCTCCTCGGCTCCGAACGGCTTCGTCACGTAGTCGTCCGCGCCGGCATCGAGCGCGCTGACCTTGTCAGCCTCGGCGCCGCGAGCGGAGAGGACGACGATGGGCATCCCCGATGTCTGGCGCACCTCGCGGCACACCGCCACACCGTCCATGTCCGGCAAGCCGAGGTCGAGGACCATCAGGTCCGGTTTGTTGTGCTCCGCGGCCTCGAGGCCGGCTCGCCCGCTCATGGCCGAAAACACGACGTACCCGCGCGACCGCAAGAGCGGCGCGACGGTGCCGATGATGTTCGGTTCGTCGTCCACGATGAGGATCCGAGCGGCCATCGCTACTGCACCACGGCCGCAGCGCGCACCGAACCCGGGACGACGATGGTGAAGCGCGCGCCCCCCTCCGGCACGTTCTCTGCCCAGACCCGCCCCCCCGCCGCCGCGAGCAACCCGCGAGTGATCGACAGCCCCATCCCCGTCCCGAACGAGGACTGGCGCGCTGCGCGGCCGCGATAGAAGCGCTCGAACAGGTGATCGAGCTCGCCGGGGTCGAGACCTGGGCCCTGGTCGGTGACGGACACATGCAGTCCGTCCGGCTCCACGCGGGCGTGCACCAGGATCTCGTGATCGCCTGGCGAATACAGTGCGGCGTTCTCGAGCAGGTGCGAGAGGGCGACGGATGCGAGGCGCGGATCGATTTCGACCGCCAGCTCCGAGTCGGCGTCCAGGCGCAGCGCGTGTCCGCCGATGGCATGGCGGACATGCACGACGGCCGCATCGACGACATCCGCCGCCGCGACCCACTGCCGGTCGATGGGGACGCCCGCCGCGTCGATGCGCGCCATGTCGAGCAGGTCCTGAAGAACGCGCGTCAGCCGGTCGAGTTCCGTGATGGCGACGGCTGATTGCCCCAGGCGCTCGTCACCCGGCAGATCGCCGCCCAGGTTCTCGACCGCAACTCTGATGGCGGTCAGCGGTGTCCGGAGGTCGTGGCTCAGCGAGGCCAGCAGCGTCGTCGCCAGGTCGGCTTTCTGCCGGGCGAGCCCCGCGGCGTTGCGTTCCCGCAGGAACTCAGCGCGTTCGATCGCGATCGCCACCACCCCGGCCACCGCGTCGAGGGCGCCGATGTCCAGTGTCGGCGAAGCCGCGAGAAGGCCGACGGCCCGTGTGCCGTGCCGCAGCGGGACCACGGAGAGCTCGTTCTCTGCGCCCACTCGCACGTGGCCGCCGTAGGCGCGCTGGTAGGCGTCGAATTCGAGCGTACCGCGGGCACTTGCAATCGCCGCATTCAGCACACCGACGTCGATCCCGACCTCTTCGCGGCCGCCCTGGTACATCTCCCAGCCGTGATCCGTCGGGAGACAGATCGCGACGCGCGACAGCTCGAATCTGCGGGCGACGTGGCGCGCGAGCGCATCGATCGCGCCGGACGTTTCCGTCGTCAACAGCACGTCGCGCGTCAAATCGAAGAGACGCGAGACCTCGTTGCGACGGGCGATCGCCTCCCGCGCCCTGCCCTGGGCGGCCGCCGACAGGTTGCTGCCGACGATCGCGACGACGAGAAAGGCGATGAGCGCGACCCAGTTCTGCGGATCGGCAACCGTGAAGGTGCCCACCGGCGGAAGAAAGAAGAAGTTCAACGGGAGCATCGCCGCGATCGACACGAGGATCGCGATCCGCGGGCGCGCCATCGTCGCCGAGCCGAGTACGACGAGCAGGAGCGCCAGCGCCACGGTGGTCGGGCTCACCTCCGGCAGCGCACGGAGTGCGGTCGTCAAGCCGGCGATGGCCAGGAGGCTGCCGAGCAGCGCGACCGCGTCGCGTGTGCGCAGGGGATGGGTCATGTCGGGCGATCCCAATTCTGACACCTGATTGACCACGGCCCGTCCACGCCGCTCGGGTGGCCCGTGAGAAAGTCGTAAAAAGGTCATAAGTACGGCGGCCCTCTCCGATCTTGCGCGCCTCGCGGCCCGCATAATCGACCCATCGCCAAGATCGCTCCTTCCCGCGAGCGATACGGGGGACCCACGCGAGCGTCGCGCTCGCCGGGGCGAATCCAGCGGTCGCTGGTAGAGGACTCCAACCTCGAGCCCGTCAGCTAACCCCGTCGGCGATTGGAGGTGTGTCATGGCCGATGGACTGTTCCTGTCACAACTGAAACGCGTGCTCGTGGGCGCGCCCATCCCGTCACACGAGGCGAACCACGAGCGGCTGTCGCGGGTGACGGGGCTGGCGGTGCTCTCCTCCGACGCGCTGTCGTCGGTTGCCTATGCGACCGAGGAGATCCTGCGCGTGCTGCTGGTCGGCGGCGTGGCGGCCCTGGGCCTCGTGACGCCCATCGGCGCCGTGATTGCCGTCACGCTCGCGGTGGTCGTCTTCTCGTACCGGCAGACCATCCATGCCTATCCGAGCGGCGGTGGGGCGTACATCGTCGCCAAGGACAACCTGGGCACCCGCCCAAGCCTGGTCGCGGCGGCGTCGCTCCTCATCGATTACGTGCTGACGGTGGCCGTCAGCGTGGCGGCTGGCGTTGCGGCCCTGACATCCGCGTTTCCGCAATGGGTCCCGTATCGCATCGAGATCGCGCTGGCGTTCGTCGGGGTGCTCACCGTGGGCAATCTTCGCGGCGTCCGCGAGTCCGGGCGCATCTTTGCGGTGCCCACGTACTTCTTCATCGTCACGGTGATGGGCATGCTGGGCGTGGGTGCCTGGCGCTATGTCACGGGGGCCATCGTTCCGCCCCATGAGCTGGCGCATCCTGCGTCTGCCACCGGACTCCTCACGACCTTCGCTCTCCTGACCGCGTTCTCGAACGGGTGCACGGCCATGACGGGCGTCGAGGCGGTGTCGAACGGCGTCCCCGCCTTCAGGCCGCCCGAAAGCCGCAACGCCGCAGCCACGCTGGTGGCCATGGGCGTGCTCTCGATCCTGATGTTCATGGGCATCACCCTGCTCGCCCACGCCTACGCGCTCGTTCCGAACGACTCCGAGACGATCGTGTCGCAGCTCGCGCGGGCCACGTTCGGCGGAGGCACCGCGCTCTACTTCGGCACGCAGGCCGCGACGATGCTGATTCTGGTGCTCGCGGCCAATACCGCCTACGCCGACTTCCCGCGGCTCGCATCCATCGTCGCGCGCGATCGCTTCCTGCCGCGGCAGTTCACGAACCAGGGCGATCGCCTGGCCTTCTCGAACGGAATCCTGATCCTGAGCGTACTGGCCTCGGTGCTCCTGGTAGGCTTTCGAGGCGACACCCACGCCCTGATCCCCCTCTACATGATCGGCGTGTTCGTCTCGTTCACGCTGTCGCAGGCAGGTATGGTCGTTCACTGGCGCCGGCTGCGCGGTCCGGGCTGGCGCACGAGCGCGTGGGTGAATGGATTCGGGGCGATCGTCACCGCTGTCGTTCTCGTCATTGTGGCGGTCACCAAGGCCGCGGAGGGCGCGTGGCTCATCATCCTGATGATCCCGGCGCTCGTGGCCATCTTCACGACGACGCGGCGCCACTACGACCACGTCGCGTCGGAACTGACGCTGCGGGACTGGGAACCGGAATCCGTGGGCCGTCACATCGTGATCGTGCCGATCGGCGGCATCCAGCGGGCGGTCGTCAAGGCGCTCCGGTACGCCAGCAGCCTGTCGGCCGACGTGCGTGCGGTGTACGTCGAGCTCGACGCCGCGGGTGCGAACGCGGTCCGCCAGCAGTGGAGCCGGTGGAGCGAGGGGGTCGCCCTGGTCGTGCTCGAATCACCCTACCGCTCGCTGATGGAACCGCTCCTCGACTACGTCGATCAGATCCAGCGCGAAGACCCGTGCGCGTACGTCACGGTGATCCTGCCGGAGTTCGTCCCGCACCGGCTCTGGCAGCAGCTGCTGCACAACCAGCACGCGCTCCTCATCAAGGCGGCGCTCCTGTTCAGGCCCAACGTCGTGGTGACGAGCGTCCCCTTCCATCTGGGCCCGCGGGCAGCGCCCGGACCCACCGGGCGCCGGGTGGCGGACGCGGCGATCATCGAGCCGTGAGCGCAGGCCGGGAGCGTCAGCGCGACCCGGGCGTGAGACGCGCGCGCGGCCCTGCCGACGGAGCGTCCGCGGCCTCCACGGCGCCGTCGCGGCGCCGGAGAGAGGCACGTGGCGC
The DNA here is from genome assembly GCA_031361295.1 of Acidobacteriota bacterium. Classification (GTDB taxonomy): domain Bacteria; phylum Acidobacteriota; class Vicinamibacteria; order Vicinamibacterales; family 2-12-FULL-66-21; genus JALZOC01. Next base: position 6,466 of record JANMCN010000043.1, read on the forward strand.
TCGTCGAGTCAGTACTCCAGGAATCCGTCGTCGGGATAGCAGTACAGCCACCGCTCTCCGGGCTCCGCGGAAGCGATGACCGGATGATGGGTTGCGTGGGCGTGCCTGGTCGCGTGCCGGTTCGGCGAATTGTCGCAGCACAACGTCGATCCGCATGTCTGGCACGTGCGGAGGTGCACCCACTGCCCCTTGATCTTCACGCACTCGTCGCAGACGCGCTGCGCCGCGTGCTTCACGGAGGAAATCGCCTGCAGGTGCTCGCAGCCGCCATCAGATACCATCATTCACCTTTCATTGATTAAAGACCTGGTGCCCGAACGCCACGGCAATCGAGCCCTCGCCGACCGCCGACGCCACACGCTTGATGCTGCCGCCCCGGACGTCACCGACCGCGGCCGGATCTGCGCTTCCGTCAGCGTCGGAAACATGACCCGCATGTGTTCAGGAGCGATGGCGGGGCCCGAGGAGCCGATGCGCGTCATGTGAAGGGGTCGATCGGCGTCAGGGGCGGACGACCGGGACGTCCACGACGTGCTCGGCCAGGAACCACACCTGGAGCTCACCGCCCCGAATGACCTCGGTCACCAGGAGGTCGTTCGTGCCGTCGTCGTTGGCCGCGGCAGCCCGCCGCGCCATGGCCCGGGCCTCCTCGATGATGATCTCGTGTGCGTGCAGCAGGCGTGAAATCTGCACCGGGACCTCTTCGCGCCCTCTGGGGGGCCGCGGAATCAACGTGGTCTCGGCGACGTCGGCCGCCATCGCGAGGCTCACGCCGCCGAGAAGCTGGATCCGCTCGGCTATGGCATCGATGAGCTCCGTCTGTTCTCCTGCGTGCTTGTCGAAGAGCAGATGCAGCTGGTAAAACGTCGGCCCGGCCACCTGCCAGTGATGCTTCTTGTAGAGGTCGCGCAGCGTGATCGTGTCCGCCAGGATCTGATTCAGGTTCTCCACCGCTTCCCGGCACGCGCTTTCCGCCAGCGCGATCGGCATCCGAATCAGGTGGCCGTACGGCTGGATCTCGTGCGCCTGCTGGTGGGTCGCGGGCGTCGCGCGCGAGATGATGGCTTCGGCGTCGAGTGTGTGCTTCGTCATGATGTGGCTCCTTTCGGGTGGTGTCAATCGCTCCTAATGTACTCCGTTCAGAGCGCCGCGAGGTGGCTCTGTGGGCATGCGGCGCGCCGCCGACGGCCTCCGGAGGATTCTGACCCTGGTGGCCGTGCGCGTGCGCGATCCTTGTTGGAATGCACCCCCCTCGCTTACCTTCTTGATCGCGCCGGCGTTCGATCGGTCGCGAAGGGAGGCACTTGCCACAAGTCGAGAGCGGTGCGGGAGAGAAGCGCGTTCTCCTCGCAGTGACGGCGATCGGGTTCGCGACGCTGTTCGCGCTGTCCTGGCAGAAATGGGCCAACCTCGCGATTGATGGCGGCCGGGAAATGAACACGCCTGTCCGCCTGTTGCGCGGCGAGCTGATCTACGCGGATGTGTACTACCTCTACGGTCCGCTTGCTCCCTGGCTGAACGCCGCCCTCTATGCCGTGTTCGGCGTTCACCTCAACACCCTTTATGCGGCCGGAGCCGTCGCCTCGATCCTCGTGCTCCTCATCGTGTTCCAGCTCGCGAACAGGGTCAGCGGCTTCCGCGCGGCCGTGCTGACGACCTGGACGGTGCTGGTGTTCTGCGTCTTCAAGCGCAACGGCAACTACATTTTTCCTTATACGTATTCAGCGGTCTACGGAACCCTGCTGGGCCTGGCGTCGCTCGCGGCCGGGATCCGTTACATCCACGAGCGGCGCGCGCGCTGGCTGACGCTCGCCGGCGTCTTCACCGGCCTCGCACTCATCTGCAAGCTGGAGTTCGGTTTCGCGGCGACGGCAGGCCTGGCGGCGCTGGCGCTGTCGGAGGCGCGCGGCGCGAGAGTCCGAGCCCTGGTCCGCGGAATGTGGCCGGCGCTCGCGATTCCCGTCATCGTGTATGGCGGCCTCCTGTCCGTGATGCCCTGGCAGACGCTCGTGAAAGACACGTATCTCTGGCCGGCCTACATCCCGCGTGAGCTCATCTACTTCAACCGCACGAAGCTGGGTTTGAACGATCCCGCAAAGACCGTGCGGGAGCTGCTGAGCGCCGTCGCCATGCTCGGGGTCATCGCCGCGATCGTCCTTGCGCTCAGCGCACGGCTGGGGGCCCGATCCTTCCGGGCGGCACTGGGCACGCTGCCGCCCCGGCGGCGCCGGTCGCTGGTGATCCTGGCGTGCGTCAGCGTCGGGACGCTGCTCGCCAATGCGTGGCTGTTCAGGACACGATGGGATGTGAGCCCTTTCAGGGCGCTGCCGGTGCTGTGCGCCGGCCTGATCTGGTTCGGTGCGCGGCGGCGCGACGCGGTTTCGCCCGACGACGACGGGCAGCGCCGTTCGCTGCTCGTTCTCAGTGTTTACGGACTGACGGTGCTCGCCCGTGTGGTCCTGCGGGTGCCGAGCGGCGGCTCGAACGGATCGTATTTGTTACCTGTCCCGCTTCTCCTCTTCACTCATGTCGGCACAGGGTTCTACCGCCCCGTGTTTGCCAGCCTGCCGGCGGCGGCCGCCCACGCGCGACGAATCATCGTCGTACTGTTCTCGACGGCCCTGGCGGCGTCCGCAATCGTGATCGGCTATCGCTACGTCCGGAGCGACTACGCAGCGGTCCGTACCGCGCGTGGCACGACGCAGGTGGCGCCGGCACAAAGCCGCGCGTTCAACGGCGCCCTCGCGTTCATCGCCCAATCCGCACAGCCGGCCGATTACATCTGCGCCCTGCCCGAAGGCAGCAGCCTCAATTTTCTCGGCGATCGCCCCGCGCCCCTGCGGTACGAGATCCTGACGCCCGGATTCCTGGATCCACTCGGCGAGCGGCGCGCCATCGAGCAGCTGGCGACGCGACAGGTGCGGTTCATCTTCCTGCTGAACCGCCCAACCATCGAGTTCGGATGCCGGGCGTTCGGCCGCGACTGCTACCTCGACCTGATGGGCTGGATCGAGGCCAACTACGACGTGGTGGCGGTCTTCGGCGAGCGGGCCGGCACTGGATCGGAGATCGGCGACCAGGCCTTTTTCATCAAGGCCTACCGCCGCAAGGCGGCGGCACCGGCCGGCGGGTAACTCACCCGCCCTCGGTTGAGGACGCGGGATCCCCGGGTGGTATTCTGACGGCAGGGTATGTCTCACCACCACGCCGGCGCGGTACACCAGCACGGCCCCGGGCATTCGCACGCACCCCGGAACCTGTCGGGCAGGACGATGGGGGCAGCCGTCGCCCTGACGCTGCTCTTCGTGACCGTCGAAGCCGCAGCAGGATGGTTCGCCCACAGCCTCGCGCTGTTGTCGGACGCCGGACACAACCTTGCCGATGCGGCGGCGCTGGCGTTCAGCTGGTACGCGGTCTCGATCGCCAGCAAGCCGTCACACGAGGGGATGACGTTCGGATATCACCGCGTCGGCATCTTCGCGGCGCTCACGAACGCGGTGTCCCTCGTGCTCATCGCCATCGGGATCGGATGGGAAGCAATTGCCCGGATCCGCGCGCCGGCCGGGGCCGACGGCCGCGTCATGATCGCGATCGCCGGAGCGGGCATGGTCGTGAACCTCGTCATCAGCCTCTGGCTGCACAAGGACTCGAAGCACGACCTGAACATCCGCAGCGCCTACCTGCACATGCTGGGCGACGCGGTTTCGGCCCTCGGGGTCGTCGTTGCGGGCGTACTGGTCCTCACGCTGCGCGCCCCGCTGGCGGATCCCGTGGTCTCCCTGCTGATCGCGGCGCTGATTCTCTACAGCACCTATGCCGTGCTGCGAGAGAGCGCGACGGTGCTCCTCGAGGGCACTCCGCCGGGCATCGACATGCCCTCGGTCATCTCAGCCATCAAAGGCGTGGAGGGCGTGATCGATGTGCACGACCTGCACGTCTGGATGGTCGGCCCGGGCGTGGTCGCCTGTAGCTGCCACATCCTCGTCGCCGAGCAGAGCGTCCGCGAGGGGCAACAGGTCCTGCGCGCGGTCGTTCACGACATCGAACGCCGCTTTCACATCACCCATACGACGGTGCAGGTCGAGGTCGAAGGCTGCGAGGCCAACGACATGTATTGCATGGGGCAGCACTCCGGCGGCGCGGTCCACCCGACCTAGAGGCCGGGCCCGCTCATTCCGGCTTTTTCTTCGTGGCGGTGCCGGTCATCTGATAGGCGCCGTCGGCGAAATCAAGCTGCGCGCCCACCTTGTCGTCCGCGGGCTTCAGCGTGACGACGACGGGTACCGGCGTGCCCTGGTAGTCGAACATGTACTTCAGGACGAGGCTCGTGCCGCTCGTCGTGATGTCGGTGATGGCCTGAAGTGGCTGCATGTCGGAGCTGATCTCGGCGCCGACCTTGCCATTGTCGACCTTGACCGAGAGCGCGAACGTCGCGGGGCCGTTCGCCCCCTCCGCCGTGATGGTCCAGTCGCCGAGAAAAGCCGCAGCAGCCTCCGGGGTAGCTGCCGCCGGCGTGGCCGGGGCCTGGCCCTGAGCCGCCGCTCCTGCCATATTCAGAGAAATCAGCACTCCGACGAACACCATTGAAATCGTCAGCCTTTGCAACATGCGTCGCCTCCGTTGAACCAGCATTCCGCTCTGCGAACCTTGGAAGCATGGCATAAACGGGACCCATCTGGGGGGTTTTGGGCGGCGGTTGCGAAGCAGTCGCGCAATCCTTACGATGCCGCATGGCTCCTGAAACCCCCGCCTGCCGGCCGGCGCACCGATCCCGATCGGGATCGCCCCTTGGTGGCGTGGCAGCCCGCGTCCTCGTGCTTCTCGTCCATGCGGGTCGCGTCGCGGCACAGGCCGGATATTCGAATCCCGTCATCGCCGGCGATCACCCCGATCCGTCGATCGTGCGCGTCGGCGACGAGTATTGGGCCACGGCGACGACCTCACAATGGGCGCCCGTGTTCCCGCTCCTTCGCTCGCGCGACCTCGTGAACTGGACGTTGGAAGGGGCCGTCTTCGCAGAACCTCCTCGATGGTCGAGCGGCAGCTACTGGGCGCCGGAGATTGCCGAAGACCACGGACGGTTCTTCGTTTACTACACCGCACGACGGAAAAACGGCCCCCTCTGCGTGGCGGTCGCGACCGCGACCCGGCCCCGCGGACCATGGACCGATCACGGGCCGCTGGTCTGCCAGGACTCAGGGTCCATCGATGGGGCGCCGGTCACGGGCGAGGATGGCCGCCGTTACCTGGTGTGGAAGGAGGATGGCAACAGCCGGAAGCTGCCGACGCCACTCTGGGCGCAGCCGCTCTCGGACGATGGCACGAGGCTCGTCGGGCAGCCGACGGAGATCCTGCGCAATGCGGCGCCGTGGGAAGGGCATCTGGTCGAGGGTCCATTCATCCTGCGTCACGGCGACTGGTTCTATCTGTTCTACTCGGCGGGCGGCTGCTGCGGCCGGAGCTGCGACTACCGGCTCGGCGCGGCCCGGTCACGCACCATTCTGGGGGAGTGGGAGCGAAACCCGGCGAACCCGATTCTGAGTGGGAACGAGCAATGGAAATGCCCGGGCCACGGAAGCGTCGTCACGCTCCGTGACGGCAGGACGTTCCTGCTCTACCACGCCTATCATCCGCGCGATTTCGAGTACGCCGGCCGCCAGGCCCTCCTCGATGAAATCACCTGGGTGGACGGATGGCCTGTGATCAACGGCGGGCGTGGACCAAGTGCGCAGGCCTCGGCGCCGGCGGGCGTGCCTGAGCACGAGCAGCCAGGGACCGCCGCCGATGAGTTCAGGGGCTCGCAGCTCGGCCCGGAGTGGCAGTGGCCGTGGGACAGGACGCCCAGCCGGTATTTGAAGAGAGGCATCCTCGCGGTTCGCGCATCAGGTCGGGATCCGGCGTTTCCGGCAGACACCGTCGTGGCGCGCCCAGCCATCCACGGGGATTATGTGGCGACCACCCGCGTCCTTGGTTCGTCGCGCCCTTCCGGATTCGTCGGCCTCAGCCTGTACGGCGACACGCGAAACGCGATCGGCGTATCGCTCTCCGGCCGCGAGGTGATCGTGTGGCGCCGGGAGAAGGGGGTGCAGCAGATCGTCGCGACGGCGCCGGCGCCCGGGCGTGAAGACGTGCAGCTCCGCGTCACGGCCACCGGCAGAGCCAGGTTCCAGTTCGCGATGAGCGCAGACGGCCGCATCTGGCAGTCGCTCGGTGGCGAGGCCACCGGCGGCTACCCGCCGCCGTGGGATCTTGCCGTGCGCATCGCGCTCGCGGTCGGCGGTCCCGCGGGGTACGAGGGGCGTTTCGACTGGATTCGCGTCGAGTCGGCGCACCCTTGAAGCACGCGAAACGAGTGCGGGCCGGCTGAACGCAGACGGTGGGTCGAGTGGTTGGTTCGCGCTGCGCGCGCGCACAATGCGGCAGGAGACTGCTCACCTTTCCCCAACGGAGGGGGGAGCCATCTCCGAGTGATATGGACGAGCCCGGTGAATGGCGATATTTGCTGCGATATCCGGCATGCAGCGCAAGATGGTCCGTGTGGATGTCGCGGTGCAGCGCTTGCATTGGGGCCTCGTATGGCATCCGTGCCGGCCGGGCGACGTCAAATACAAGAGCGAATGCCATCTTCGGAATTCATCCCAGGTGGCATCCCTGTCGAGTGCCCGGTTGAGCATACGTTCGGACCGAGGCTTGGGCGCGCGGTTCTGCTCTTGACCGCGGCCGTCGCGATGCACGTCGGGTTCGTCCGGGCTCCCCACGTCGGCGGTCCCGGGCCGATCGCCGCTGCCGGAACTCGTGACCAGGCAGGTCCCGCTGGAGCGCCGTCATTTGCGCCGACGACCAGCGCGATCGGTACGCGAAGTTCGTCCGTCCGTGTGCGAACCGAGGTCATTGACGTCGGTGTCGCCGGAACGTCGCGCTCGAGCGATTTGGAAGTTCCCGTCGCCACCACTGGCATCGTGCAGGCAGGTTCGGCCGCACGCGCCCGCGCACGAAGCCAGACGCCGACGAATGTGGCGCGCGAGCTCGGACGTCCTTCGGCATCGCTCATCGCGCCGACCGCGCGGCCGCTGACGACGATTCAGACTGATGAGCCTCAGTCCGCGTCGGTTGAGTCTGGCCGGCCGGCGGCCCAGCCCACGATGGTGTCGTTCGCGTCGCGGGAGGAGGGTGCGGCCCCCGACCCAGCTGGCGCGCGGCCAGTGGCTCCTGCTGCAGACCGATCGGCTGAGCTCGAAAAAGACGAACAGACGGTCCGCCGGGTCCTCCTCGATTACACCCAGGCGTTCGAACGACTCGACGTCCAGGCGGCGAAGGCCATCTGGCCCTCGGTGGACGACCGGGCGCTGCAGCGTGCCTTCCACCAGCTCGACGGGCAGCAGCTGCGTTTTGCGACGTGTGGCGTGTCGGTCAGCGGGCATGACGCCAACGCGCGCTGCCGGGGAGAAGCGACCTATCGGCCCAAGGTCGGTTCCCGCGTGTTACGACTGACCGAGCGCGAGTGGACGTTCAATCTTTCGCGGGACAATGATAGATGGCAGATCGTGAAAGCGACGCTCCAGTAGGAGCAGACGGGCACTCGCTCTCTCCCGACGAGCGGCCTCAGGACAGCCACGGTGACGTGCCACCACGCGACCCTCAACCGGCGCTGCCGTGCCCGGAGTGTGGCTTCCCGCGCCTGACGATGCTGACCGACAGCGAAGTGGTCAGTGTCCTGAAGTGCCCCCGCTGCGCCCATCTCTCCGCGCCCGTCAAGGGCGAGTAGCCTTCCACACGCGCGCGAGCGACCCGCGGTCCGTTCTTCCCTGCCGGCCGCGACAAATAGTCCCCCCAGAAGCGGCTTTCTCGTTCGCCGGATCAATAAAACGGCGCAAATCCGTGTTTCTGTCGAGGCGAGCGTTTTGCCTTCCCGCTGTCGAGTTCGCCGCGTCCGGCGTGAAATCGGGCGCAGCGTCGCGATTGTTCTCGGTTGGCCACACGAGGATCACAGCGATGACATTCGAATCCGCCCGTTCGGCCGCGCCGCACCTCGACGACGTGCAGGCGGATGAATCCCTGCTCGTCAACGGGACGCTGCCCGCCGCCATTCTCGTCGGCCTTGGCGTCGGCCTGGCCATCCTCGGACTGAGCCTGGCATCCGTCTGGCAGTGGATCAGCGGCTAGGACGGCCGCCGCCGGGATGTCGGAATCCCAGTCGGCGTTCATCCCGCGCACCCGGCCCTTCCCCTGGCGCCATCCCGCCGCCTCCCGGTCTCCTTCTTCCGTGCCTGTACTGTTTGTCGCAATCCGTCGTTACTACTAGAAGCGGCGCCACGTACACGCGCGCTCGCTCTAATGCACGACGGGAGACGGATCAGGGCCATGGAATTGCCAACAACGATCGAAGCCTGCCAGGAATTGATTCGAGAGCTTGTCGAGGAAAATGCGGCGCTTCGACAAGCGGGGGTCGATTTCGGTCACCTGGCGGAGCGGCTCAATGTCGCACTCCAGGAAGAACGGCGCCGCGCGCTCGAGGAGCCGGCGCGCACGACCGTCCGCACCAGCATTCGTAAACGGAGGCCGCCCGTGAACGAGGAGACCGGCGAACGCTGGGCGGCGGCCCCGTCTGGCCTGCAGGCACTGACGGGATCCACGCCACTTTACGGTCGCCATCTCCGTACGGGATCGCCGGTCCGGCGGCCCCGCGCGGTCAAGTGGATCCTGTGACGCCAACCCGTACCAACGGATTCCCCAAAAAATAACCCCGCGTGGCCGTTCAGCCACGCGGGGTCGGTCGAGAGCGCTGCTCGCCGTCAGCCGGCGATGATGTGCACGTTGCTCGGCGG
>JANMCN010000084.1:0-8206 GCA_031361295.1 Acidobacteriota bacterium
GGCGGTAGGCCTCCATCTTGCTGTGGCCCGTATAGCTGCGTAGAGGAGGGCCATGGCTGACCACGAAGACACCGATTCGCTCGCGGCATGCATGGAAACCGTGCAACGCCTTGAAGAAGAAAATGACCAACTTCGGAAAGCTGCGGGAGCGTTCGGGCAGCTCGCCGAGCGGCTGAATCACACGCTCCAAGAGGAACGGCGCCAGGGGAGCGAGCGCCGCCACGGCTCACGCATCACAGACGATCGACGCGCCTCCAGCCACTGACCGCGTCTGCCGTGACGGACCTTTCGACGGCAGCGACCTCCCCCTCCGTCCGCTGCAGAGGTTGTTCCGGCAGCCCTGCGCCGTCTGACGCTACAATCCGGCCCGGCGGGCGCGTGCGTCCAGTCGCCCGACGGAGGAGCCACCACATGGAGCGCGTTTCCTGGGGAATCATCGGCTGCGGCGACGTCACAGAGGTGAAGAGCGGGCCGGGGTTCCAGAAGGCGACAGGATCGGCTCTCGTGGCCGTGATGCGACGCAATGGGGACCTCGCGCGTGACTACGCGCGTCGACACGGCGTCCCGCGCGCCTATGACCGCGCCGACGACCTGATTGCCGACCCGAACGTGGACGCCGTGTACATAGCCACGCCCCCGTCCAGCCATGCGGATCTCTCCCTCAGGGTCGCCGAAGCCGGAAAGCCCTGCCTCGTCGAGAAGCCCATGGCTTCCACCCATGAAGACTGCCTCCGCATGCTTGACGCCTTCCGGGCGCGCCGGGTGCCGCTCTGGGTGGCCTACTACCGACGGGCCCTCCCGCGATTTCTGCTCGTACGCGACCTCCTGCGCAGTGGCGCGATCGGCCGCGTGACGTCGGTGCACGTCGAAGTCTCGGCGCCCTTGATGAGAGGCGAGCCGATCTGGCGGGTCGATCCCGTTGTGGCGGGGGCCGGGCTGTTCTTCGACCTCGGCTCGCACTGCGTCGATCTGTTCGATTTCCTCTGCGGGCCTGTCACCGGTGCTGCCGGGTTCGCATTCAATACGGGGGGCGCGTACGCGGTCGAGGACGTCACGGTGGGGGCGTTCTCCATCGCCGATGGAGTGGTCGCCACTGGCGTCTGGAACTTCAATGCTCCCGGCAAGACCGACATCATGACCTTCCTCGGGTCAGATGGGGCGCTCCGTACGCCGATCTTCAGCGACACCGACGTCGAAATCACGCGCGGCGACGAGACCCGGGCGCACGACATCCGGAATCCGCCGCATGTACACCAGCCGCTCATCCAGTCGATTGTGAACGAGCTGCGAGGGGAAGGGCACTGCGAATCCACGGGGGAGAGCGGTGCGCGGGCGTCGCGGGTGCTCGAACAATGCGTGTCTCAGTACTACAGCCACGGCGCCCCGAACGCGGCCCGCGGGCAGCGTGGTCTCGAACACCGCGCGTGAGCACGACTACGCACTCGACCAGATCCAGCGGGTGCTGAAGGGGATGTCACGGCGACCTGACCCCGCTGCCTGTCTCGCTGCGGGAGGACACCGACGCCAGGTCACACGTCAGAGGCAGAATGGCGGCGGCTCAGGGTGGGGGCTCGGCGATCACCAGCCCTGTGAAGGTGCCGTCACCGGAGAATCTCGGCCGGACGGCGCGAAGATCGTCCACCATGTAGTCGCACCAGCCCACCGTCGGAAACGTCGTCCGCAGGCCCACGACCGTGGCGCCCGCGGCCAGCCCCGCACGCGCTCCTGCAGGCGTGTCCTCCACCACCACGCACCGCGCCGGGGCGATGGCGAGCGCGGCCGCCGCGTGGAGATACCCGTCGGGTGCCGGCTTGCCGTGTGCGACGTCTTCCGCCCCGACGAGGATGCGCGGAAGCGGGAGTCCCACGGACGCGAGCCGCGCGACCGCCAGCGCGTGGACGGCTGACGTGACGACCGCCCACCGGTCGAGAGGGAGAGTCGCGAGGAGCGCCGCCGCGCCGGGGAGGGCCTTCTCACGACCGTGTTCCTCTGCCTCGAGCGCGTCGAGACGCGCGGCTTCCTCGGGAGTCGCCAGGTGAGGGGCGACCATCTGCATCGTCTCCAGCGTGCGCCGACCGTGGGCGACGGCGAGCACCGCGCTCGCCGCGAGTCCATGCTCGGCGGCCCACAGCAGCCACATGCGCTCGACGAGCTCGCGCGAGTCCACGAGCGTGCCGTCCATATCGAACAGCACCGCGTCGCAGTCGACGACGACATCGGTCATGCGGGCACCCGGCGACCGGCTGCCTCTCGAGCGATCTGGAGAATCGGACTCTTCACGATGCCGCGAGCGCCTGTGCAGCGTTGGCCTCGGCGGCGACAATCCGGCCGCCCTGGTACAGCGGTTGGAGCCCGCCGTCGCGCCACCGGCGCAGGCGGTACAGGGTGCAGAACGAAAACTCCGGCGCCCCGCCCCCCTGGCCGCCGACCAGTTCGCTTCCTCGCCGGACGTTGTCCTGCATCCACGGAGGCACCAGGAGGTGATACGGATTGCGCTGCACTTCGCCCACGTGAAACGACAGCGCCGTAATCATCCGCGCCACGTCGTCCACGCTCAATTCGATCATCAGGTTGGGCGACGCCATGGCTCCCCAGAACTCCGTTTCGACGACCAGCGGCGAGAACGTCGCGGCCTGCCGGCCAAGGGCGTCGATCAGCAGCTGGTGCGTGCCGACGTGCGTGCTGTTCCAGTCCGTGTCGTGAGGGAAGAACACGACGTCGGGCCGTTCGTCGCCGATGATGGCGGCAATCGTCTCGACGGACCGGTCCCAGTGCCCGGGATCGTCGCGGCGCGTCACGGGGCTGACTCTCTCCAGGCCGGACGGGCCTGTCGCAATCAGATCGAACCCGAGATAGTCGCAGGCGGCCTGGAGCTCCCGCCAGCGCGCAGCCTGCCGATCCTTCCGGCTGCCCTGCGTCACCGCGACGTTCAGGACCCGCATCCCTGCTTCCCTCAGTAAACGGAGCGCAAGCCCCCCGATGATGCACTCGTCGTCGGGATGGGGCGAGAAGATGAGGATGCGAGGTGCGTCGGGCGTCAGCTCCGGCCGCGCAGGAGAGGGGAGTCCCCCGAGCGGGTAGTGCCGGCCTTCGCGCAGGAGGCGATCGAGCTCGGACACGAGACGGTGATAAGGGTTCATTCGCTACCGCGCGATCTCGGGAAGGCTGGCCGCGGCGATTGCCTGCCCGTGTCGCTTGTCGTGTTCGTCGGGCACATGGAAGGCGATCCGCTGCGCGAGGTCCGGAAACTCGGTCTCGAGCACGTGCCGGGCGCCGTTCACGATGTCGTCTCCACCCGGGCCGGACGTGACGCGCCCGAGCACGAGCACGTGCTGAAGGTCATAGAACGCGGAAAAGTGTGCGACACCGTAGCCCAGATACGTGCCGATGGTCTGGTAAATCTGTTTCGCGCGCATGTCGCCGTCCGCCATCAACGTCTGCACGAGCTTCAGTCGTTCCGGAAACGGCATGTCCGGCGGCGCGTCGATGCCGGCAGGCCGCATCAGTCGTGCCACGCATTGCTGGGAGAAGTACTGTGAGCCCACCCCCTCGTCTCCGGACCACTCGTCCACCGGGCCGTCGGGGTTGTAGTCCACCGGCACGAAGGCAAGCTCGTTGAGCCAGGACGTGATGTTGCCTTCAGCCGTGACGTACCCGCCGGCCGTGCTGGTTCCGAGCGCGATGCCGAGGATCGCGTGGGCGCCGAGCGACATCGATCCCGCGAGCGCCGTGACCTCGCCGTCGTTGACGACGTCGAACGGCACGTCATTCCACGCCTTCCGCGCTTCCAGGAAGAGGTTCTTGACGCGCGCGTCGAACGCGTCCGCCGGGACTCCTCTGAAGAGGGAGCCGGCCTTGACGCGGTTGTTCACGTAGACGCCCGCCGCGCTGCCTCCGATGGCATCCACCTTGGGCAGGTGCGCCGCGGCCTTTCGCAGCGAGTCCATGATGCCGTCGTAGTGATACTGCGGATCAGGCTTGTGATACGGATCCCACACCGTCTCGTCGCTGAAGACCACGCGCCCATCGATCACGGCCGCGGCCTTGCGGTCGCTGCCTCCAAGATCGAATCCGATGCGGCAGCCGTCGAGGTGGCGGCCCAGCGGCCGCGTCACCGAGCGCTCTGGCGGCAGGTCTTTCGTCGCAACGACTTCGAGGGTGTGATCGAAAATCTGCCGGCCCACGAAGTCCGCATCGAACCGGCCTGGGCCAGTGGCGACGTAATGGGCGGCGAGCGCGGCCGCCAGCGACGGCGGACCGTCCACGTAAATCCGCCAGCCTCCCCGCGCCCACAGGAGGAACTTCACCAGCCGTTCGACGTGCCTGTCGTTGGCCGCGGCCTGCGGGTGCGACGCGGGCAAGACGGCTGTGTCGAAATGGAAGACCGAGCCGTCCGTCTGTTCGAGCCCGAGCCGGACGGGAATCGCGGCGCCGGTCGATTGCACGAGCCGCGCGAAGGCGCGGGTTGCCAGGACCGCGGGCCGGAATCCAGGATCGAGGACCGGTCGCACGGCCGGCGCGGGAAGAGGGAGGTTGATACGGCTCTGCATACCGGGGTTGACCTGTGCCTTCAGTGTTTCACGCGGCCTTCACCGCCGTCCACCGCGTTGCTGATCGCCCCGTGCGCGAGCGCCACGGGGCCGTGCCGGCCCGCCGTCGCGATGATCTGGACGACGGGCCCAACCCAGAAGCGGCAGAGCATCAGTCCCCAGGTCTGCGTCAGGCTGAGCAGCTGCCGGTTGGTCGGCGGCGCGGCGCCCGGGGGGAGCCGGAGCGTCCCGCGGCGATGTCTTCAGCTTCTCCGCCGGAGAGCTGCGGATGATCGTCGGGATGACGGTTGCCGCACGCATCGGGCCGCGATCGGGCTGCGAGGCGAGTGCCGACCTCCGCGCACGTCCGGATCAGGTCCGCCGGGCGACGAGGGCGCTCCTGCCGGCGCCGCTCGGGACTTCGGATGGCGTCTCGAATCCGGCCTCACGGAGCCAGGATCCCATTTCGCCAACGGAATAGCATCGTCCTTGCGTGACGTGCACCAGCAGAACCGAGTAGGCGGCGATCGCGAGCGGACCGTCTTTGGCCGCGTTCAGGAAGGCGTCGTGCACGATCAGCATCCCGCCCGGCGGGAGCGCCGCGGCGGATGCTCGCAACAGCTGCCGCACGAGCGGCTCGTCCCAGTCATGCAGCACGTTCGAGAACAGGTGCACGTCGTACCCCTGTGGAAGCGGGGCGTTCAGCATGTCGCCGGCGACGACGGCGACCCGCGACGAAAAGCCCCGCCTGGCAATGGATCGGGTCGTGATCCGATCCACGGGCGGTTTCTCGAGCACCGCAGCCTCGAGATGGGTGAACTGTGCTGCGAGGGCGCACGCGTACACACCCGATCCGCCCGCGATGTCCAGCAATCGCCGGTGCCCGGACAGGTCCAGCCTCTTCGCCAGGGCGGGCCCCAGCCAGAGACCGCGGCAGTCCATCGCGGCGGTGAATTCCTCGGCGAACGACTCGGTCTCCATCGCCCGATGCCAGTCGGCCTCGTTCTTCCGGCTTGCAAAGTTCGCCGGCTGGCCCGACCGCAGCACGTCGATCAAATCGCGCGCGATCGGTCGATCCGCGGGTTTGGGAAAGTAGGGCCCGAGGAACCACGGCGATGACGAGACGAGGTGCTCTCGCGCCCGGTCCGTCAGGTGGAGGATGTCTCCACTCCGCCGCAGCAGCTCCATCGCGACGAACAGCGTGGTCATCACATCCACCGGGCGGCTCTGGAAGCCGAAGTGAGAGGCGATCTCCGCGACCGAGGCGGGCCGCCCGTCAAGCCATGAAAAAAAATCGAGCCCCGTGAGGGCGGCGATCAGCATGTCGTCGGCATATAGATGGTCCCGGCTGTTGTAGATGGGCGAGGGGTCCGTTCGCGGCAGGCTCGTCAGATCGTGCATCGTGATCCTCGGGTTGGAGTGGGCGCCAAGGATACCTCGCGTCGATCCACAATGGAGCGGTGAACGAGCCGATACTCGAATTGCGGGGCGCCACCGTCGTGAAAAACGGACGCCGTGTGCTGGACGACGTGAGCGTCACGATCAGGGCGGGGGAGCACACGGCCATCGTGGGTCCCAACGGAGCGGGAAAGTCCATCCTCGTCAGCTTGCTGACGCACCACGAGCGTCCCCTGGTGCCGGCCGACGGTGTGCCCCCCGTGCGGGTGTTTGGTGAAGAGACCTGGAACATCTTCGACCTGCGCTCACAGCTCGGCCTCGTTTCGTCGGCGCTGCACCATCACTTCGTGAACGGCAACAGCGAAGGGTCGATCAGCGGCGAGGCCGCGGTCTTGTCCGCGTTCCTGAACTCGTACGGCATTCTTCGCTATGGAACCGTCACGGACTCGATGCGGCAGCGGGCGTCCGCCGCGCTGGAGGCGGCGGGGGCGTCACATCTCGCGAACCGCATGCTGGACGACATGTCCAGCGGCGAAGCGCGCCGCGTGCTGCTGGCGCGGGCGTGTGCGGCCGCGCCCCGGGCGCTCCTTCTCGACGAACCCACCACTGGACTCGACATGGTGGCGCGTCACGCCTTCATGGAGACCGTCAGGCGCCTCGCCCGGGCCGGCACGACGCTCGTGCTCATCACCCATCACGTCGAGGAAATCGTTCCCGAGATCAGCCGGGTCGTGCTGCTCCGCGACGGGCGCATCGCCGCGGACGGGGCCCGACGAGCCGTCCTGACCGAAGCAAGTTTGAGCAGTCTGTTTGGCCAGCCAATCGTGCTCGAAGAATCAGGCGGCTATCAGTACGCCAGGCCGGCGGCCTCATTCTCGAGCGAGACGGCGTAAGGCTGTGCCACACTCGACACGCTTCGCAGATCACTTGCCACGCCGTCGCCCATCCTGTGAGGATTCGTGGATTCAGTAACCCGACGCACGTTCGTGCAGCAACTGCTCGCCCTCGCGGCGGCAAGCCGGGCCGGGGACGCGACGCTGGCCGCGGCGCAGTCTGACGCACGCGCCCTCGCGCTGTGGTACGCACGGCCGGCGGCGCGTTGGGTCGAGGCGCTTCCGGTCGGCAGCGGGCGCCTCGGCGCGATGGTGTTCGGCGGGATCGGTCTCGACCGCCTGCAGCTGAACGAGGATACCTTGTGGTCGGGCGGGCCGAGAGACTGGAACAATCCCGGCGCGCGGACGGTCCTGCCCACACTCCGCCAGCTCGTCGCCGACGCCAGATACGCGGAGGCGGACACGCTCGCGAAGCAGGCCCTCGGCCCCTACACCGAGTCGTTCATGCCGCTGGCCGACCTGTTCATCGCCTTTACGCATGGCGATGTCGCCCGCGCGTATCGCCGCGAGCTCGATCTCCATACCGCAATCGCCACGCTGCGGTACCAGATCGGGGGCGTCAACTACGTAAGAGAGGTGCTCGCCAGCCACGGAGACAACGTGATCGCCGTTCGCCTGAGCGCCGATCGTCCCCGGATGCTGGACTTCACTGCCCGGCTGTCGTCGCCCCTCAAGGCCGCCACGACCGCGGGAGCGGCCTTCGTTCTCGACGGACGGGCGCCGTCGCACGTGGACCCGAACTATTTCGATCGTCCGGCGCCGGTGCAGTACAGCGACGCCGAAGGCATGCGCTTCGCGGTGGCACTCGATGCGGTGGTGGAGGGGGGAACGCGTCGCATCGATGCCGACGGGGTCCACGTCGAAGGCGCCAGCGAGGCAGTCCTCCTGGTGGTCGCGGCCACGAGCTTCAACGGCTACGCGCGTTCGCCAGTGCGTGAGGGTCGCGACCAATCGGCGGCCGCTGCCGCGGACATGGCGCACGCACGCTCCCGGTCATGGGTCGGGTTGCGCTCCGCGCACATCGAGAGCCACCGGGAGCTGATGGGCCGGGTCGATCTCCAGCTCGGACCGCTCGCCGCGCCGCCGGCAGAGGCCACCGACGAACGTGTCGGCAGGCTGGGCGCCACAGACCCCCAGCTCGTCGAGCTGCTGTTCCAGTACGGGCGCTATCTCCTCATCTCGAGCAGCCGCCCCGGCTCGCAGCCCGCGAACCTCCAGGGCCTGTGGAATGACCAGGTCCGCCCGCCGTGGAGCTCGAACTGGACCCTCAACATCAACGCCGAGATGAACTACTGGCCGGCCGAGACCGCCAATCTCGCCGAGCTGCACGAGCCCCTGCTCGCGTTCACCTCTGACCTCGCGGTGACGGGCGCCAGGACCGCGGCC
>JANMCN010000054.1:0-33826 GCA_031361295.1 Acidobacteriota bacterium
CGAAGATATGGTGGCCCCAGACCAGGAATCCGATGATCGCGATCGCCAGCGATGAAAACGCGATGAACGAGTAGCCGAAGATGTTCTTGCGCGAGAACGTCTGGACGAGCTCGCTGATCACGCCCATCGCCGGGAGGATCATGATGTAGACCGCGGGGTGCGAGTAGAACCAGAACAGGTGCTGGAACAGGATCGGGTCGCCGCCGAGGGCCGGGTCGAAAATGCCCAGGTGGAGGAGGCGCTCGGCCGCGACGAGCAGCACCGTAATCGCAATCACCGGCGTGCCGAGAATCATGATCAGGCTCGTCGCGTACATCGACCACACGAACAGCGGCAGCCGGAACCATGTGAGCCCGGGGGCCCGCATCCGGTGCACGGTCACGATGAAGTTGAGCCCGGTCAGAATCGACGAGAACCCGGTGATGAAGATGCCGAGCGCCGCGGTGATGACATGGCTGTTCGCGGCCGCCGTGCTGTAAGGCGTGTAGAACGTCCATCCCGTGTCGACGCCCCCGCTCAGCGCCGCGACGAGCGTGAAGAGGCCGCCGACCACGTAGATGTACCAGCTGAGGAGGTTGATGCGCGGGAACGCCAGGTCCTTCGCCCCGACCATGATCGGGATCAGGAAATTCCCGAGCACCGCGGGGATCGAGGGGATCAGGAAGAAGAACACCATCACGACGCCGTGCATGGTGAAGAGCTTGTTGTACGTGTCGGACGAGACCAGGTCGCCAGCCGGCGTCAGCAGCTCCAGGCGGATCACGAATGCGAACATGCCGCCCAGGAAGAAGAAGGCGGTGATCGACACGAGGTACAGCAGCGCGATCCGTTTATGGTCTTTGGTCAGCAGCCAGGACCCGAGGCCGTGGCCGTTGTTCAGGTAGTTCAGGGTTTCCATGATGTTCCTCGCGTAGCCCGCGCTCCGCGCGGCGTTCCGGCGTGGAGCTGACGACCCGCGCTCCGTACGATCACTTGCCAGGCTCCCGGGCCGGGCGTTCGCTGCTCTGCGGCATCGTGGGCGACGCGGGCGCCGCCGACGCAGGCGAGCCTGGCGGTGCGTTCTGCGACCGCACATACGCGATGAGCTGCAGCAGCTGCTCCTCGGTGACGAGGCCCTGGAAAGTCGGCATGATTGGCTGGAACCCGGCCACCACCTTCGCCTGCGGGTTCACGATCGACTCTCGCACGTAGGACTCGTCGGCCACAACCGTCGCCCCCCCCTGGAGCTGCACGGTGCTGCCAAAGAGCCCCGCGAGTTGAGGCGCGCGCGCCAGGGCGTCACTGCGGTGGCAGGACGAACACGCCAGGTCCTGGAACAGCTTAGCGCCGGCGGCTGCCGGGGAGTCGGACGCGTTTCCTCCGCCGAGCCACGCCTGGAACTCATTGGGTTCCATCGCAATCACGGAGCCCACCATGCCCGAATGTTTCGTGCCGCAGTACTCGGCGCAGAACAGATGGTACCGGCCGGGCTGGGTCGCCGTGAACCAGAGCACGTTGTAGCGCCCGGGAATCACGTCCGCCTTCACGCGGAACGCGGGGATGAAGAAGCTGTGGATCACGTCTTCGGAGCCCATGATCAGCTTGACGGGGCGGCCGACCGGCACGTGCAGCTCGTTGATCTCGCGCTGCCCGTCCATGTGCTGCGCTTTCCACATCCACTGCTTCCCGACGACGTAGATTTCCATCGCGCCTGCCGGCGGCCGATAAATGTCGAAGAAGACTTTGGCGCCCCAGGCGAACATCACCATCGTGATGAGGAACGGGATGACCGTCCACAGTAGTTCAAGGGCGAGCGAGCCGTGGTTCGCGATCCCCACCTCGTCCTTGTGCCGGCGCCGATACTTGATCGCGAACACCGCGATCAGCGTCGCGATGAGCAGCGAGAAAAACGCCGTGACGGCGAGCATGAAGAAGTAGATGCCGTCGACGGAGGCCGCCTGGGCCGAGGCCTGTTGCGGAAAAAGCGGAAAGTTCGTGAACATCGTTAGGTTCGTGTAACGGTCACAGTGCCGCGTCGCGGTGCGACGCGCGCTCCCGGCGGAGACTGACGAACAGGAACGACAGGAATGCCATCACCGTGGCGACGGCGCCGATGCGAATCGCCCGGATCGCGCTCGCGCCGTACTTTCCCGTGGCCGGATCGTAGTGGTAGCAGAGCATCAGCGCGTTGTCGACGACCGTGCCGATATGCTCGTCGGACGCCTCGATCAGGCCGAACCGCAGATCCCGGGGTGAAAATTCGATCCCGTAGAAATACTTCGCGACGACGCCGCGGGGCGTCAGGATCTCGATCCCCGCACCGTGCGCGTACTGCTGGATGTCCGGGTCAAACGCGTATCGGAAGCCCACCGCGGCCGCCAGCCGCCGGATGTCGTCTTCCTGTCCGGTGAGGAAGTGCCAGCCGTCGGCGGTCTCCGGGCGCTTGTACCGGGCGACATAGGCTTTCTTCTTCTCCGCCGCGAGGCCGGGCGTCTCCTTCGGGTTGATGCTGACGGCCACGAAGTCGTACTCCTTGCCGACGTCGAAGGTCAGGACGCTCAACGCACTGACGGTGCCGTTCAGGACCTGCGTGCAGAGCATCGGGCACTCGTAATACACGAGCGCGAGCACCACGGGCCGCTTGCCGAAGAACTCGCCGAGCCGGACGTCACGGCCGGTTTCGTCCTTGAACCGCAAGTCGAGCGGCACCTGCTCGTTGAGGCGCTGATCGATTCCAATCTGCTTCAGCAACCCCGGCTTCGCCTTCGCCGGATCGCCGGGCTCCTCCGAGCCAGGGCGCAGCGGCTGCGCGCGTGCGGGCGCCGCGGCTGCCAATGCCACCGTGATCGCGAGCGCCGTGGTGCGGTTACGAAAAAATCTCACAATCCTCTTCAATCCTTCCGCACGGGGGCGGAAGCGACATTCGATGCCATTCCGCCTTGCGGCGGAGCCACGCGATTGCCAGCCGCTGCCGCCGGGGCTATTTTGCCGCGTCGCTCCCGGCCGGGGGCGCGCCTCCGGGCTCGGAAACGGCGCCCGGCGGTTTGACGGCAATCGTCCGGCCCCCTGACGCCTCGCCCATCGCCGGTGCGTGCGTGCCCTCCAGCGGATCGCCGGCGCCGGCCCGCGCCGGCAGCCCCCGCTGCACGAGCAGCCTCTTGGCGTCCTCGATCGGGATATGGGTGACGCCGCCCAGCTGGTTGACCCAGCCGTAGCCCTCGAGCGTTTTCGTCTCCTCGGCGCGGAACGTCGCCAGCGCGGCTCGCTCGTTCGTCTCGAGGCGGGGCCCGGCGGGCATCTGGCCCGCCGGCCGGGCGAGCGGTGAAAGCTGCGGGTCCCGCGCGGCGGCCTGGCGATCGAGGACGCGGAAGAGCACCCACACGATGACGGCGCAGCCGAGGACCGTGACCGCCAGCCCTGCCCCGAACTTCAGGATGGTGGCAACGTCGATGTCGGACTCCTCGTGCCCGACTGCCGGATTGTCCATCCGCCCGCTCGCGCGGTCGCGCTCGTGCCCGTGTCTCTGCGAGCGCGGATCAGTGGACGTCATGCGCGAACGCCTCCTTGAAGAACGGATCGTTCAGGGGCAACAGAGGACGGCTCCGCAGCTGGCGGGCGAACAGGAAGAACCAGAGGCCCACCAGACCCGCGGGGATCGCGATATCCATCCAGTGCAGCGGGAACCTGTCATGGCCGAACATCGGCTCGACGAGCCACATCAGGTCCACGTAGCGGAAGAGGAGGATGACGACCGCAATCTGGGCGAGCAGACGCGGCCGCCTCTTGAGGTCACGCGAGAGCAGGAGGCTGAAAGGCAGCACGAAGTGCCCGAGCAGGATGGCGGCAGACACATACTGCCACCCGCCGCGGAGCCGCTCGAGGAAGAACGTGATTTCTTCGGGCAGGTTCCCCGCCCAGATGATCAGGAACTGCGAAAACGAGAAATACGCCCACAGCATCACGAACGCGAGCAGCAGTTTTCCGAGGTCCAGGAAGTGCCGCTTGTTCAGGTACGTGGCATAGGGTTCGGTGAGCGTCAGCGTCGAGAGGACGACAATCACCAGCGCGAAGGCAGCCAGGCCCTGGCCCGCCACGAAGATGAAGCCGAAGATCGTCGAAAACCAGCGCGGGTCGAGCGACATGACCCAGTCGGTGGACGCGAACGTCATCGTCAGCACATAGACGATGAGCCCGGGCGCGCTCACGACGCGGAAGCGGCGTGAGTCCGCCGGGGTCACGGCGCGCTCGCCGCGATCCTGGGCTGCGGACCAGCGGTTCAGCAGCATCTCGATGCCGATCCAGATCGCGAAATAGAGGACCGCGCGGCCGATGAAGAACGGGACGTTCAGATACGGCGCCTTCATCTGGAGCATGTGATCGGCGCGGACGGCGTCGGGCCGGGCCCATTCGTACAGTCGCGGCAGACCCAGCAGGATCGGGATGAACAGCACCGCCACGAACGGGAGGTTTCGGCTCGCGGCTTCGAAGACGCGCCGTCCGACCAAGCCCCACTGACCTCCGGACATGTGCTGCAGCATCAGCAGCGCGAGCGACCCAAGCGACAGGCCCAGGCAGAACATGAACCCGATCAGCCACGACCGGAAGAACTGATCGGGATTCTGCACGGCCCCGATCGCGCCGGCCGCGAGGCCGAGGACGCCCACGACGAGCGCCCGCTGCTGCAGCCGGGTGAGCGCCGGCACGTCGGTCTTCACTGCGTGTGTATCCATTCGATCGTCAAATGCCTCTGCAACCGCGGCCGCCTGGCGCGGGACCGCCGGCCGCCGATCAGTGCTTCTCGGGGGCCTTCTCCCCGGGTTCGGCCCCGCCCGCCTGGGGGACCCTGGCAGGGTCCCCGCCGGGGACGTCCGCCGCCGCCGCATGCTGACTGAGTTGCAGCGCACGGATATACGCCACGATGGCCCAGCGATCGCGCGCCGCGATCTGCGCGCGGTAATCCGGCATGGCGCCGAAGCCGTTGCTCATCACATCGAAGAAGTGGCCCGCGTCCGCCTGGCGCAGCCGATCGATGTGAAAGGACGGGGGCTGCCGGTATCCCCGCTGGACCACCATCCCGTTGCCTGCGCCTGTGCGCCCGTGGCACGGCGTGCAGTAGATGTTGAACCGCTCCTGCCCGCGATCGAGCACCTGCGCGTCGATCGAGAACGGCAGTTCCTTGACGTCCACCTTGTTGACCTTGCCGGTGAAGAACGCTTCGTCCTCCTGGAGCGTCCCGCGCGCGACCGTACCCTCGACGAGTGGACGGGCGCTGGAGCCGTTCGCGAAGAAGGCGCTCGGCCGCAGCCCGCGGTACTTCGGCTGGTTGTGCATGTCCTGGCGGCATGCCGCGGCCGCCAGCAGACACACGGCGGCCAGGATGATCCGACCGGCCGCGGCCTCGCGGGCCTGAGCAGGTCCCAACTTCCGAGTCCCCCTAGTGTTCGACGTCATTGATCTCTCTCGCCCCGAGGCCCTGGAGAAACGCGCGCGTCGCCTGATGGTTGAACTTCGGGTCGGTGGCTTCGATCGCGAGGAAGAACCGGTCCTGGCTGGCGTGCTCAACAAACCGCGCCACGTTGAACACCGGGTGATAGGGCATCGGCAGCCCGTTCAGGATGAACATGCCGAACACGGCCGCCAACGCCGCGAACAGAATCGTCATCTCGAACGTGACCGGCACGAACATCGGCCAGCTCAGGTACGGCCGCCCCGCGATGTTCAGCGGATAGGCGTAGGCCGAGACCCATACCTGGAGCCCCAGCCCGGTGCACAGGCCGGCGATGCCGCCGCCGAGCACCAGCAGAGGCACCCGCCGGTCCTCGATGTGCATCGCCGCGAACGTTTCGTGAATGGGGAACGGCGAGTACGAGTCGAACGCGCGGTACCCCTCGTCGTACGTGCGGCGCGTCGCTTCGACGAGGGCCGTGGGATCGTCGAACTCCGCCATGACCCCGTAAAGCGCCGGACCTGCTGGTGTGTGATCCATGGCTCGAGCCGCGCTCAATGCGCTTTGCCTCCCCGGACCTTCGCCTCGGGCACCAGGGTCCGCATCTCGAAGATCGAGATCATCGGCAGCACCCGGATGAAGAGGAAGAAGAGCGTGATGAAGAGGCCAATCGTGCCGACGAACGTCATGATGTCCCAGCGCGTCGGCCAGTACATCCCCCAGGACGACGGGAGGAAGTCGCGGTGCAGGCTGGTGACGACGATGACGAACCGCTCGAGCCACATGCCGACGTTGACCACCATGGCAATCAGGAACAGCGTCGCGGGCGTCGTGCGGATCCGCTTGATCCAGAGCAGCTGCGGCGTCAGGCCGTTGCACAAAATCAACGTCCAGTAGAACGGCGCGTACGGGCCCGTCATCCGGTTCAGGATCATGAAGCTCTCGTACTGGTTGGCGCTGTACCAGCCGTAGAACGCCTCCATGACGTAGCCGTAGAACACGATGAGCCCCGTGACGAGCATCACCTTCGCCATGTTCTCGAGATGCCGCAGCGTCAGGAAGTCTTCGAGCCCGTAGAGGACGCGGAGCGGAATCGCGAGCGTCAACACCATCGCGAACCCCGCGTACACCGCGCCCGCGACGAAGTAGGGCGGGAAGATCGTGGCGTGCCAGCCAGGGATGATGCCGACCGAAAAGTCGAAGCTGACGACCGTGTGCACCGACAGCACGAGGGGCGTCGAGAGCCCCGCGAGCAGCAGATACGCCGATTCGTAGCGCTCCCAGTGCCGGGCGGAGCCCCGCCATCCGAGCGCGAGCATGCCGTACAGGCGCTTGACGCGAAGGGTCTTCGCCCGATCGCGCAGCGTCGCGAGATCCGGCACCAGCCCGACGTACCAGAACATCAGCGACACGGTCAGGTAGGTGGAGACGGCGAACACGTCCCAGATGAGCGGGCTGCGGAACTGCGGCCAGATGTTCATCGTGTTCGGGTACGGGAACAGCCAGTAGGCCGCCAGCCAGGGGCGGCCGGTGTGGATCAGCGGAAAGATCCCGGCGCAGGCGACGGCGAAGAGCGTCATCGCTTCCGCGAACCGGTTGATGGACGTGCGCCAGTCCTGCTTGAAGAGCAGCAGGATGGCCGAGATGAGCGTGCCGGCATGGCCGATGCCGATCCACCAGACGAAGTTGATGATCGCGAAGCCCCAGCCGACCGGGATGTTGACGCCCCAGATCCCCGTGCCCTTCAGGAGCAGCCAGGTGATCGACATCAGCAGCACCATCGCCAGCATGAACCCCACGGCAAGGCCGAAGAACCAGCTGTACGGATGGCGCCGCGTCAGGACGATCGCGGCGACCTGTTCGGTGACCGAGCCGAACGTGTGCCCAGGCGCGATGATCGGGACCGGCGCGTAAGCGGGTTTCGGGTCCATCAATGTTCCGTCGTCGAGTGCCCGGCTGCAGGTTCGAGCTCGGGATTCGGGTTCCGCAGTGCCGCGAGATAGGTCGTCCGCGGCCGCGTGTTCAGCTCCTCGAGGAGCCCGTAGTTGCGCTCCTGCTTCTTGATCTTCGCGACCTGGCTCTCGGGATCGTTCAGGTTTCCGAAGACGATCGCGTCCGACGGGCACACGGCCTGGCACGCCGTCACGACTTCGCCGTCGCGGATCGCGCGATCGTCACGCTTCGCGTCGATCCGACCCTGGTTGATGCGCTGCACGCAGTAGGTGCACTTCTCCATGACGCCGCGGCTGCGGACGGTGACATCCGGGTTGCGCATCGGCTCCAGGCTGGTCGTCGTCCAGTCCTGGTACAGCAGGAAGTTGAACCGGCGCACCTTGTACGGGCAGTTGTTCGAACAGTACCGTGTGCCCACGCACCGGTTGTAGACCATGTCGTTCAGGCCCTCGGAGCTGTGGGCCGTGGCGGCGACCGGACAGACGAGCTCGCAGGGGGCATTCTCGCACTGCATGCAGGGCACCGGTTGGTGGTACGCCTCGACCGCCGTGTCGAAATCGTTCCCGGCGAAGTAGTGATCGACCCGGATCCAGTGCATCTCGCGTCCGGCGGCGACCTGATCCTTGCCGACCACAGGGATGTTGTTCTCGGCCACGCAGGCAATCGTGCATGCACTGCAGCCGGTGCAGGTCGTCAGATCGATTGCCATGCCCCACTTGTTGCCGTCGTACGGGTGCTCGGGATAGAGGGTCAGGGTCTTCGGCGGGCGTTCGCCCTGTTCGTCGATGATGCGCGAATCGGCCCTGTACTCCTCCAGCGTCGCCACGCGGACGGGCCGCCGGCCCTCCATCATGTGATGTTCCTGGGTCGTCGCCAGCAGGTACCGTCCGCCGCTCTTCGAGATCTCCAGGCCGTCGCCGAACCAGGGTGCGTCCGACGTGCGCAGCAGGTACGCATTGAACGCCTCGGCGTCCTTCGCGGCAGTGCCGACGCGTCCCGACATGCGGCGTCCGTACCCGAGAAACACCGTGACCGACTGAACCGGATGGCCGGGCACGCGAAACACGGGCAGCTGCATCGTGTGGCCGCGGTACTTCAAGTCGACGAGATCGCCGTCACTCAGGCCGCGTTCTTTCGCGAGCTGAGGGCTGATCCACGCCGTCGGATCCCAGGTCACTTTCGTCAAGGGCTTCGGGAGTTCCTGCAGCCAGCCGTTGTTGGCGAAGCGACCGTCCCAGACTGTCGGGTCGGGCCGGAAAATGATTTCCAGGCCGCCGCCCGCACCCGGTGATGTCGCCTGAGCCGCCGGCGCGGGCGCCGTCGACGCGCCGGCCTGCGGAGCAGGGGTCGAAGTGCCCGCCGGTGCATTCGGGACGGCTAGCGTGTTTTCCGGCGCGGGCTGCACGGCGGGTCCGGCGGAGGCCATCGTCGCTGCGCCCGCAACGGCCGTCGCGGCTGGGGGAGCCGCGACCGCGGCCGCCGGCCCTTTCGGCGCGGGCGCGAACGGGGTTGCGGGGCCTCCGTCGCCGAGCGACGTGCCGGCCATGAACCCGTCGTGCAGCGCGCGCCGCCAGAACGTGTCAGCGTCCTTGAACGGCTGGCCGCTCGCGGTGCGCAGAGTCCAGCCTCCGCCACCCGCGAAGGCGCGCGTCCAGTAATCCTTGACGATGTCGTGGCCTCGCCGGTCGGGGTGCGAGGTGAACGCGCCGAGCAGCTCGTACACCGAGCGGCCTTCGTAGAGGGGCGCGATGAGCGGCTGAACGATCGAGACGGTTCCGTCGTGGGCCCGCGCGTCTCCCCAGGTCTCGAGCGGGTGCGTATCGGCGATGTTCCAGTGCGACAGGTACGCGGTCTCGTCCACGTACATGCCGTGGTAGACGACCGTGGCCACCTTCGCGAGCCGTTCGGCGAATTTCAGGTCGACCGGCGCGGAATACACGGGGTTCACCCCCGAGATCACCAGGAGCTCCACCTGCCCGGCGTCCATCGCCCCCGCCAGATCGTTCAGCGTGCCGGCGCGTCCGGACGATGCGTCGATGGAGGCCCCGTACGCCACCGTGGTCCCCACGTTGCCAAGTGCCTGGTTCATCGCCTGCGCGAGCGCATGAACGGCTGCCGGCTGGTAATGGCCCGCGACCACGAGCGACCGTCCGCGATGCGCCTGGAGATCCTTGGCCACCGCGCCAATCCAGGTCGAGAAATCCGGGTTGCCCGTCCGAGGCGCACTGGTGGTCGTCTGTGCCGCGGCGCCGCCCGGGCCGGCGCCCACGTGGCCCGCGATCTCGCGTGCGAAGGCCTCGACGTCCGCTGCCCGCATGGACAGCCGGTGATCGGCCTTGGATCCGGTGAGCGACGGTGTGCTTTCGACCATGTAAAGACGATTCATGTCCTTACGTTCGTCGGTCACCCGCCGGGCGGAGGCGAAGTCTTTCTGGTACCTGACCGTCCCAGGACCACAGAGGAAATCCGCGTCGAGGGACAGCACGATCGCCGCCTTGTCGAAGTGATAAACCGGATGGGGAGTCGCGTGCTGTTCGACCACGCCGGCGCCCGGGCTGGCGACCGGATCGTACTGATGCCACCGGGCTCGTGGATTTTCCGCGAGGATCGTCGCCATCAGCTCAGCAAGAGCCGGCGAGGTGATTGGACCGGTCAGGAATCTGACGCCGTTTCCCTGCTGGGCCTTGTAGCGGCTGACGAGGGACTGCATCTGCGCGAGAAACCCGCCCCACGGCGCCACTTCCCCGCCATGGGTCACCGTTTTCGCGCGATCGGGGTCGTACAGATCCAGGATCGCCGCCTGTGTGATCGCGTCCGTCGCGCCCAGACTCGCGGGATGCTCCGGGTTGCCTTCTATCTTGGTGGGTCGCCCCATATGGCTTTCGACCAAGACGGGCTGCGCGACTCCGGAAAATGGAATCGCACTCGCGAAAAACAGCGGCCGCCCTGGAACGAGGTCCTCGGGCTGCTTCACATAGGGCACGATCTGTTCGGGCGGCTGCTTCGTGCACGCACCGACGCCGGCGAGCGCGAGCGAGGCGCTCATCAGCTTCAGGAATTGCCGGCGCCCCTTCGGGTCGTTCCACTCGGAGGCCTGTTCGGGGAACTCCCGGTGCAGGTACTCGCGAAACTGCGGCGTGTCGGCCAGCTCCCCGAGGCTGCGCCAGTACATGCGGCCGTCGGAGGCGGCGAGACGGGATCGGACAGCGGAAGAATCCATGGATCTCAGTTTCCAGTTCGCCGATTCCAATTTCCAGATTCGAGTTCCCGGGTGCCCAAGCCGGGTGCGGCCGAGTGGTCCATCATGTCCTGTGTTTGCAGACTTTTACCCGGTTCGACACGGTCGGCTAGCGATGACATGTCGAACAGTTGGTGAGCTGCTCGACGCTCGCGATCTTGTATTCCCTGACCAGCCGGGCGCCCAGCCCCGGATCGTCCGACGGGCGCTCCCAGGCCATGTTGTAAACCTGTTCCCGCGGACGAACGTAGTTCGCGGGGTTGCGGTGGCAATCGAGGCACCACGACATCTGCAGGGTCGCCTTCTGGTAGACGAGCGGCATCTGATCCACGCGTCCGTGGCAGGTGGCGCACCCGACACCCTTGCGCACGTGGATGCTGTGATTGAAGTACACGAAATCCGGCAGGTCGTGCACCCGGGTCCAGTGGAGCGGCGTGTTGTCGCGGAAGCTTGCCCGCACGGGCTCGAGAATCGGGGCGTTGGCCCAGATCTGCGAGTGGCAGTTCATGCAGGTCTTCGTGGGCGGAATGTTGGCGAACGCCGATTCCTCCACGGACGTGTGGCAGTATCGGCAGTCGAACCCTTCGCCGCCGACGTGGTGCGCATGGCTGAACTGGATCGGCTGCTCGACGAAGACGTCCTGGTTGGTGTTGTAGCCCGACAGGTTGATCAGGCCGACCACGCCGCCGAGAACGGCGGCAAATCCGACGACGGCCAGGATGCTCAGTCGGGAGTAGATGTTCGCGTGGCGGTTGAAGATCTGACTCATCGTGTCGACGTCCGAGCGGCGTTCCCCAAGAGACTACTCGAAACGGGGGTAATTGGAGAAAACGGTGTCCGACACACCGCGTTCGCGTCACGTTCGCACGGCCTCAATGATGTGAAACTTTTCACAATGTGTCAACAGATGCGCTGCCATCCGGCGCCGCCGGCACCGCGTCGTTCGACAGCGGTCGCCCCGGTCGCGTGCTACTGTCAGCGCTCACCGGAGACCAGCACCCGATGACTGATGCCATCGTCCTTCGAGGCGTGACCAAACGGTTCAACGAAGTGGCCGCGGTCAGCGACCTGTGCCTCAGCGTCCCGACCGGTTCGATTTACGGGTTCATCGGACCGAACGGGTCCGGAAAAACCACCACGCTCAGGATGATCATGCGCATCCTGCTGCCGGATGACGGGACGATCGAGGTGCTCGGGTCGCATGGGAGCGGCGCGGCGCGCGACCAGGTGAGTTACCTGCCGGAGGAGCGCGGCCTCTACAAGAAAATGACGATTCGCCGGCTGCTCCGGTACTACGGCCGGCTGAAGGGGCGGGCGCTGCCGGAGATCGACGCCGCGATCGCCGAGTGGATGGCGCGCATGGAACTGCGGGGACTCGAGGATCGGCACATCGAGACGCTGTCCAAGGGCATGTCACAGAAGGTGCAGTTCATGGCCGCGGTCGTCTCGACGCCGTCCCTGCTGATCCTCGACGAACCGTTCTCCGGGCTCGATCCGGTCAACGCGCAGGTGCTGAAGGACGCCGTTCTCGAGATGCGGCGCCGCGGGACGACGGTCGTGTTCAGTACCCACGACATGTCGACGGCGGAACGCATGTGCGACCGGATTTTCATGATCTTCGGCGGGCGGAAGGTGCTCGACGGGTCGCTGCAGAGCATCCAGGACGAGTACGGCGCCGACACCGTGCGGCTGCGCACCGCCGGTGGCGCGGCGATGCTGGCGGGTATGCCGGAGGTCGAAGCCGTCAACGACTTCGGGCAGCTGCAGGAGGTTCGCGTCGCCGGTGATCCGCAACGATTCCTCTCCAGGCTCGCGGCGCGCACGCCGGTCTACCACTTCGAAGTCACACGGCCGTCGCTCCAGGATATTTTCGTCAGAATCGCCCTGCCGGTGGACCAGCCATGCGAAAAATCCTGATCGTCGCGCAGACCGAATTCGTCACGCTCATCCGCAGCAAGGCGTTCATCGCGGGCGTCCTCCTGCTGCCCGTGATGATGGGGCTGTCGCTCGTCCTGACGCGCGCGACGAAGAAAGTGGCCGACAACAAGGATCGGACGTTCGCCGTCGTCGATTACTCGGGGGTCGTCGGGGAACCGCTCGTCGCGGTCGCCCGGATGTTCGATCCGGGATCCCTGCTGGCGGCCGAGCGGCCCGGCGGGCCCGCCGCCTCGCGGTTCACCCCCGTGCTGATCGACGTGACGGCCCGGAAGCCCGACGAGCTCCGGATCGAGCTGTCCGATCGCGTTCGCGCCGGTGAGTTGTTCGCCTTCGTCGAGTTCCCCGCGGAGGTGCTGGATCCGGGAGGACAATCGCGGATCCGGTACTACTCGAACCATCCCTCGTATTCGACCCTCCCGGCCTGGCTTCAGGTGACGGCGAACGGCGTGATTATCAGCGAACGGTTCCGCCGGGCGTCGATCGACCGCGCACTCGTCGCCCGACTCTCGAAGCAGGCGCAGGTGGAGAACCTCGAGCTGTTCGAACGCGATGCGTCCGGCCGGATCACTCCCGCGAAAACAGTCAGCACCGCCCGTGCAGTGGGGGTGCCGCTGGCCGTCCTCTTCCTGATGTTCATCACCATCATGTCGAGCGGGCCCGCTTTGTTGAACAGCGTGATCGAGGAGAAGATGAGCCGCATCAGCGAAGTGCTGATGGGATCGCTGACGCCCTTCCAGCTGATGGTGGGCAAGCTGCTCGGCAGCGTGAGTGTCTCCATTCTGCTCTCGACCATCTACGTCATCGGCGGGCTTGTCGCCGCGCAGTACTGGGGCGGATATGCGAGTGCGGTGACGGTGGCGCTGCTGGCCTGGTTCCTGATGTACCTTGTGATGTCGATTCTGATGTTCGGCGCCGTCTTCCTCGCGGTCGGGGCCGCCTGCTCCGACCTCAAGGACTCACAGGGCATGATGACGCCGGTCATGATGCTCCTGATGATTCCCATGTTCCTCTGGTATCCGGTGCTTCGGGCGCCGGACGGCACCATGGCGACGCTCCTGTCGCTCGTCCCGACCGCCGCGCCGTTCCTGATGATGCTCCGGATCTCGCTCGCGCCCGGGCCGCCGCTGTGGCAAATCGCGCTCTCGGCCGTGCTGATGGCGGCGACGACGATGGCGACCGTCTGGGCGGCTGCAAAAATCTTCCGGACCGGCCTGCTGATGCAGGGGAAAACGGCGAGTCCTGGCGAGATGATGCGGTGGGTGCGCGCCGGGTAGCGTCCGCGTCAGGCGTCGGCGGACCGGATGACGACCGCGGAGTCGTTTCCGCCGAAGGCGAGGGAGGTCGAGACGCCGCAGCGGACCGTCTGCTCCCGCGCCGAGTTCGCCACCACGTCTACCGCGCAGTCCGGATCCGTTTCGGTGTGATTGATGGTAGGTGGAATCACTCCCCGGGCAACGCTGAGCGCCAGGACCGCGGCCTCCAGCCCGCCCGCGGCGCCCAGGCAGTGGCCAATCATCGACTTGATCGAGGTGACAGGCACGCGGCGGGCGCGCGCGCCCAGCGTCAGCCCGAACCCGCGTGCTTCGGCGCGGTCGTTCTGCGGCGTGGCGGTGCCGTGGGCGCTGATGTGATCGACCTCGCCGGCATCGACGCGGGCATCGCGGAGCGCGCGCGCGATCACGTCCGACACCGCCCGGCCGTCCGGCTCCGGCGCGGTCGGGTGGAACGCCTCGCAGCTCAGGCCGTAGCCCGCGATTTCCCCGTAAACGACCGCGCCGCGCCGCCGCGCGCGTTCGAGGGTTTCCAGCACCAGGATGGCCGCCCCCTCGCCGATGCTCATGCCGGCCCGGGCCCTGTCGAACGGCCGGCAGGCAACGGGATCCATCAGCTTGAGCGCGTTGAAGCCGCTGAACGTGAGCTGCGAGAGCGCATCGGTCCCGCCCGCGAGGGCCGCGTCCAGGCGGCCGCTTCGAACCGCGTCCGCCGCCTGCCCGATTGCGATGGTGCTCGACGAGCACGCGGCGACCACGCAGGATCGCAGGCCCTCGAGCCCGAAGTGGGATGCGATGACGTCAACCGGCGTGCTCGAAAAATGGTTCCACACGTCCGACGGACGCGTCTGCGCAACCCCCCGCGTCAACATCGTCTGATAGAACCGCTCGTTGCGCAGGAGATCGGCCGTTCCGGCGCCGAGCAGCACGCCGACGCGCGTGCGGTCGCACGCTTCGGACAGCAATCCCGCGTCCGCGATCGCCTCGGCCGCCGCCATCACGCCGAATTGATCGCTTCTGGACCAGCGCCGGCGTTGAAGGGCGGAGAAGAAGCTGTCAACCGGCGCACGCGCGACCTCTGCCCCGATTTGGCTCCGGTATCCCGCCGTGGGGAACGTCGTGAGGGGCCCGATTCCACACGCGCCTTCGAGCATCCTGCTCCACGTCGACTCGCGTGTGGGACCGAGGGCGCTGACAATCCCGATGCCCGTAATCACGACACGCGGCCGGCTCATGCGCGCTCCCCGGCCGTGATGCCGTTCTCCGACGCGCCACGCTGCCGCGCGAGCCATCCGGGCAGCATCGCCGCCGCTTCGCGCACGTACCGCCTCTCCTGCCGCTTCCCCGCGCCGGCGACGACAACCGGCAAAAACTCGAATGGGAGGGACAGCACGACGAACGCCAGACAGAGCGCGCGGTGCAGCGGTGCGTGATCGGCAGGACCGACCCCAACCAGGCTCGCGGCAAACGACGTGATGACGCCGTACGCGTCGCGGGCGACGGTGGCGGCCGATCCGTGTGCGCCGCACGGCCGCCCGCTTCCCGCCGCGACGCTGGCGAGGTACTCGTCGCGGCTGGCTCCCGGCGCCTCCGTCCAGGTGCGGCCGATCCGCCGGAGGGTGTGCGCATCGCTGCCGGCCACCACGGCCAGCCTGCGCGCAGGCTGCTGAGCGGACAGAGGGCCGCCTTCCGCCGTGACGAGGTGCTCGAGGAGCTCGTTGTGCGCGCGAAGCATGGTTCCATTGCGCGCTTCGATGGCGGGAACCTCATCGAGCAGGCGCAGGTAGTCGGCGAGCGGCACCTGCCCGCGGTAGAAATGCAGGAGGTGGTTCAGCGCGAAGAAGACGTTCGCCTCGCGCAGCCGTGCGATCACCTCGAAGACGTTCGCGCGCAGGGGCTGGAGGTCACGGTGGAGCGACTCCGTCATTCCGTAGGCTGCCAGGTGCACCTCGATATTCCCGCGAGGCATGCGGCAGGAGATCTCCTCGCCAACGATCACGTCCGGTGCGTCGGGGCGCGCGTCGAGCAGCTCCAGGCACCCGTCGATGGAATCGTGATCCGTGATGGCGACCAGGTCCATCCCGCGGGCCTTCGCGACCCGGTAGACATCCGACGGGCGGGAGTAACAATCGCGGCTGTGGAGGAACGCGAGGTCGTTGTTCACCCGCGAATGCCGCGTGTGAACGTGGAGATCGGCGCGGAGCACACGCTGGGGGTCGATCACTTGAGCGGCTTCAGTATCAAAATCTGCAGTGTCATCGACCCGACGTCGCGGAAGCGCGGGGGAAGCACACTCTTGCCGAGGTCGGCCCGCAGCATGGTGTTCCACGGCGCACGGAAATTGACGGCCGCGCCGAATCCTGTGATCGGCTGCCACGCGGTGTCGAATGCGCGATCGCGGCCCCACGCCCGATCGACGAAGAGATCGAGGCGGTACTGCTCGAACAGGTTGAACGAGTACGAGCCCCGCAAGGCGCCCAACTCGTCCACGCGGATGCCCGACGCGGGCACCCCGTGCAGCCTCGTGTCGTCGAACATGCCGAACTGGTACTTGGCGAACCGATCGAGATCGCGACCGCCGAACCACGCCCCGTTTACGTGGACTTTCTGAAACGGCCCCACGAACCAGTCGCGCGAGACGCTCGCGCTGTACTTGGTGTAAGCACGGACGGGCGCACCTGCGCGATCGAACCCATTGGCCGCCGGCAGACCCCACGCCTTCCACGAGGCACGATCGAACCACGTGCCATTGAGCACCAGATTATAGCCAGCCCGCCGATACTCCCACGCCCCGCCGAGCCCGTTGGTCGTGGTGCTGGACGGTACCCTGAACGTGCCGGCCGTCGTTCGGTCCCGCACATACCCGTCGAACCTGAACTGGTATTGCAGTGACACCTTCTGAAAGGGCGTGTACTGCCATCCGAGGTTCAGCCCGGTCGACAGCGGCCACGTCAGCAACGCCTCGGCCTTGCGTTCGCCGCCCGTGCCATACAGGCGATCAGACGACGGCACCGCGATCACGAAGAAATCGACGCTCGCGTCGAAGGGGGTCGAACCGAGCTTGGGCCGCTGGATGTTGCCCGCTCCGAGCACGCCGGCGAAGAGGATCGCGAGCTGCGTATCGGGGTTGCCGAACTCGAAATTGAGATAGTTGATGCCGAGCATCGGCAGGGGATACGCGTACGACGGATCGATCGTGGTGCCGATCGCCACCGCGCGGATGCTGCGCGTCGGACGCTCGCTGACGACGCGCTTTTCCCCCTCCTTGACGTAGTACCGCAGGCCGTGATCGGTTTCGCGATACATCACATGACGGCTTCCACGCGCCTCGTCGCGGGCCTGTTCGAACGCAGGGGTGTTGACCTCGAAGTCGGTGAAGCCGACGGTCTTCTCGACCAGGATGTTGCGGCCCGCCATGAGAATGATCTGCCGGGCGGTCAGCCCGGTGAAGAGGAAGATCGGGCGGTCCTGAAGCGTCAGGACCGGCGCGTACGTCTGAATCTCTTCGTTCGAGACGACAGGCGCCGAGAGCTCCGTCTGGACGGCCTGGACCTTGACGCGCGCGAAAGTCTTCTGGTCCACCCAGAACGTGCCCTGGTAGAGCGACCGTCCCTTCTGTGCGGGCTCGAATCGCACCACGTAGCACTCGTACGGGCCGACGCGTTCAACCCCCGCCAGCTTGTAATGGTAATCGCTCGAGAACCTGAGCTGCAGCGGCAGCGAGAGGACCTTCTCCGGCTGCAGCAGCGGAAACGGAGGGCGATCCGCCCCCCACTTCGCGCCGTTCACCGAGAACGTCAGCTCCTCCCATTCGACGCTGTCGCGCGCCACGAAATACCGGTTGGCGGTCACGACGTCGTATCCGGGATCGGCGAGATTCGGGCGGAAGTGCTGCGCCATCCGGACGTTCGCGATGTAGTTCCGGACCAGGGCATCCTGTGCCCGCTGCTGTTGCTGGTGCCGCGCGATGATTTCCTCGATCGAGAGCCGTCGCTCGGCCGACACGCCCGTGCGCTCGGCGAACACCGGCGCCGCCCCGTCGTTGAAGTCCACGATCATCGGCCCGCCGGTCAGCGGGACGCGGGCGGTCACGACGCCGGTCGCCGGGTTGCGCGCGTACCCCTCCGGCGCGGGACGGCGCCCTCGCACGAGGTCCTGCACGAGCGGCGCGCCCTCCATCGGCAGCGTCAGCGACACCGAAAGCGGCTCGGGCTGCGCCCCCCCCCAGTACACCAGGTACGTGGAGAACGTCCGCGCGTCGAACAGCAGCCTGTGCGGAAGGCTCGCCGTGACCTCCTCGGACCCGACGGCGAGCCGGAGCGCCGCGGCCGAGGGATCGAGCGTGGTGATATCGCCCGTGACGAGACGTGAGATCGGCGCCAGGACCGAGAGGGCCTCGCCGAAGGTCGCCGTGGCCTGCCAGGCGTGTGCAGTGATCGGCGTGCCGACTGTTTTCAGCACCGAATCGAGCAGCTTGAGGCGCGCGGTTTCGACGTCTGCCCCGGCGTCCAGCCCCGTCACGACGACCCGTGCATCCGGATCGACGCGCGCGACGAGCTCGCTGCCGCCGGCCACATCGTCCTGCCGAACCGCCAGGAGGTCGACGAAAGGCGCGAGCTGGGGGGTGTACAGCGCGGCGAGCGCTCCGGAGGCGATGCGGACGCCGCCCAGGGCAATCAGGATACCGTCACGACTCGAGCGAACTTCGGTGGCCCCCACCCGCACCACGTAGTCCCCGAGCGCCGCCGGCTGGCGATCGAGGAGGATTTCCACAATGCTGATCTCTCCGCCGTGCGATCGCAGCAGCGCCTCGAGCTCCGCCTGCCATGCGTCCACGTCCTCGCGAACCTCCGGGGCGCGCAGCGCCATCCACACGGCCGCGCCGCGGGCGGCGTACTCGGAGAGCCGGGCATCGAGCAGGGATCGCGACGCCGGCGTCAACGACGCTTCGAGTCGCACCCCGACCGGGAACGATGCCGCCTCCTCCCGCCGCGCAATCTGCACGGCAGCCGACGGCGCATCCATCGAGTCTTCGATCGTGATCCGTGGTGCCCGATTGGGTGTGCGGTCCTGCGGTTCTGCCGCCAGTCCAGGCGGATTCGACAGGTGCACTGCGCACAGCACGATCGCCAGGCGAACCAGTCGTGTGCTCATCGCGGGTAGAGGGGCAGCCCCCCTGATGCGATCGTCGACAGCGGACCGAAACCCGCGCCCCGCAGGATGGCCGTGAGCCGCCCGGCGAACCCGTCCAGCCGGAAATAGTGCGCAAAATGCTGCCGCAGCGGCAGCCTGACGCGCGGCGGCTCCGGATCGATCTCCCATGGGTGCACCATCAGGACGGCCGGCCGCCCCGCGCGGTTGGCTTCGTCAATGGTGTGTCGCACGCGGGCGGGAGAGCTCATGCGCAGGCCCCATCCCCAGCCAATCGGCATGACCTGGCCGAAGCGGTCGCACACCAGCGGAGGCGCTTCGACCATCGCGATCGTGGTGGTCTGCCGGAGGTGTGGACCGCGGGGATATGCCGGCGATCCCACGAGTCGCAGCGGCGCCATGCTGGCGTCGACGCGGAACGCCTCCTGGCCGAGCACCTCGAGCGCCCACAGCGAGCGCTCGCCGATCGACCACTCGGGCGCGCGGAACATCGTCACGCGGCCGGCGCCCGCCGCCTGCAGCGCCTCACGGCTCCGGACCAGGTCCGTCCTGAACTCTTCGGGCGTGAGCTCGTACACGCGGCGATGGTGATGTCCATGGGATCCCAGCTCGTGTCCGGCCCGGCCGATCTCCGCCACGAGTTCCGGGTATCGTTCGGCCAGCCATCCCACAACGAAGAACGTGGCGCGGACGCCCGCCTGGTCGAGCAGATCCAGCAGCCGGCGGGTCGTGAGGTGCACGCGCGACGGCAGCTGGTCCCACTGCCTCATCGAGAGCGCGTCGACGCCACAGACGTGGAACCACTCCTCCACGTCCACGGTGAAGACGTTCGTCACGGCTGCCGGCGCCGCCGCGCACGGTCCGGCCCGGACGTCCTCGTCACGTCGATTTCTCGAGGCGCTGGGCGGTGATGAATGCCGCGATCGTATCGACGCTGTGGAGGACTTCCTTTCCGGTATCTTCGTCGGTGATCGAGGCGCCGAAGACGCGCTCGATCTCGAGAACCAGCTCCAGCACGTCGATCGAATCCAGCCCCAGCCCTTCCCCGAACAGCGGGACGCTGTCGCCGATCTCCTCCGGCGTCATCGGCAGCCGCAGGCTGCGGACGATCGCCTGCTTGATCTCGGTCTTGAGCGTCTCATTCATACAAACTCTCGTCGTGTGTGGCCGGCGTCGCGACGCCGCGGATCAGACCAGCCCGCCGTCGACGCCGATGACCTGCCCGGTAATATAGGCCGCCGCGTCGGACGCGAGAAAGGCGACGAGCGACGCGACCTCGTACGGGTGCCCGGCACGTCCGAGCGGCACGGCCTTGAGGTAACCGTCGCGCGCAGAGGCCGGCATCTCGTCGAGCATCTCCGTCTGCACCAGGCCCGGGGCCACCGCATTGACCAGCACCCCCTTGCCGGCAAGGTCGCGCGACAGCGCGCGCGTGAGGCCGATGAGTCCCGCCTTCGACGCCGCATAGTTCGCCTGGCCTGGCAACGGCATGTGCGCGCTCGGGGATGTGATGTTGATAATCCGCCCCCACTTGCGCAAGAGCATCCCCCGCACCGCGGCGCGGACGCAGTAGTAGGCGCCGTTGAGGTTCACCTGCACCACGTCCGTCCAGCGGCTGGTGTCCATCAGCGCGATGTGGGCGTCGCGGGTGATCCCGGCGTTGTTGACGAGAATGTCGACCGCGCCAAGCTCGCGCACGGCCTCCTCGAAGAACGCCGATACCGAGGCCTCGTCTCCGACATCGCAGCGACCCGCCCACGCGGTCCCGCCCCGGCCCCGGATGCCCTTCTCGCATTCGTGCGCGGGGGCCTCTCGTTCGCGAAATGCGAGCGCCACCGCCGCACCCCGCGCCGCCAGCAGCTCCGCAATGGCGCGGCCAATGCCACGGGACGCGCCCGTGACGACCGCGACGCGGCCATTCAGTTGGAGATCTTCGAACATGCCGGGATTGTGACCCGGCGGGGAACGGGACCGGGACTCTGATGATACACCGAGTGGTCGGTTTCGGCCCACGGCCCCGGATCGGGCGCCTGGCCTTCGGCAAGCCCAGCGTCCGCAGATCCAGGCCCGAAAAGGTTGTCGGACCGTCCGTGCGTCAGGCCGAGACCCGCAAAACGAGGCTGAACAGCGCTCCGCCGCTGGCGAAGCTGTTCACGAGCACGTGAGGCCCGGGCGAAGGCATGACGGTCCTCGCGAGACGCAGCGGCCTGCAGGCCTCGTCGGGGTCCCGCAGCCCGGCGATCGGGGGCACCTGGCCGAGCCGGCCGCAGAGCAGTGCCGCAACGGCAGACGCCGCCCCCGCGGCCCCGCATTCGCCGATGGCCCCCTTGATGGAAGTGACGACGGGTTGCGCCGTCCCGAACAAATCCGCAAGAGCCCTTGCCTCCACGCCATCGAGGATCTGTGCTCCGTTGGCCGATGCGTAGACGACGTCCACGTCCGCCGGCGCGAGCCCCGCGTCGTCGAGCGCCAGCCGCATGGTGCGCACCAGGGGTTCGGGTCGATCGGGCCAGGCGTTGATCGAGACCGCGGCGCCCGCGGCCCCGACGCCGAGCACTTCCCCCGCCACCCGCGCGCCGCGAGCTCGCGCGCGGTCGCCGTCCTCGAGCCAGAGCGCAAAACCCCCTTCGCCCATGACGATGCCGCGCCGGGCGCGGTCGAACGGCCCCACGACATCCGACGCGCGGGCGTCGCCGACCATCGTCCGGAACCGGTCGTGGGCCTTGTAGTACGGTTCGGTGATCGCGTCGATCCCGCCCGTGGCCAGGCTCACCGCCCGTTCCTGCCGAAGGAAGTCGGTTGCCGTCACGATAGCCGCCAGGCCTGACGCCTCCTTGTGGCTGATGGTGACATTCGGGCCCCGGAGCTTGAATTCCAGACCGGCAAGACTGGCCGCGGCATTCCCGACGGTGCTGTTGAAGAGGAGCGCTGGCGCCGCCAGCGGTCCCCCGCTGAAGAGCGACTGGAGATACTCGCTCGTCGCCTGTCCTCCAGCCGTGCAGGTCCCGAACACGACGCCCACGTCATCGTCGCCTTCGGGCCGATGCGAGTAGCCGGCCTCGCGCATGGCCTCTCCTGCGACTACCACCGCGAACACGCCGGTGGGGTCCATCCGCCGCAGCTTCATCGGCGGGATCCATCTGGAGGCCTCGAACCTGGTGACTGGGGCCGCGAGACTCGAGCGGCAATCATGAGTGCGGAAGGCGGCCACGGGCGCCACGCCGCTCAATCCCGCGAGAAGGGCGTCCCTGAAATCCGCGGTCGACGAGCCAAACGCGGAGACAACTCCGAAACCCGAGACGACGACCTGGCGCGGCACGGCCGTACGTTACCATCGAAACAATGAACGATTGGCCGAGGCGCTGCGCCCGGTTCCGGGGCGCGGCGGCGGGGTGGTCGCTGCTCCTTCTGCTGATGTCAGCGCCCGTGGAGAGCCGGTCCGCGTCACACCGGCACGGCACGGAGGATCTCTTCGACGAGATCTACCAGCGCGGCCGCACCGTCGATTCGACGCTCAAGACGCTCACGGCGCGATTCATTGAAACCACGACGTCATCGCTGTTGACGCGCCCCATCGTCGCGCGGGGCACGCTCGCGGTGATTCGTCCGGACAAGGTCGTTCTCAGGTACAGCGATCCCGAACAGCGGATGGTCCTCATCGACGGGGATCGTCTGACGCTGACGTGGCCGGCCCGGCAGATGCGGCAGGTGACGGATATCGGCGCGTCGCAACGGCGAGTGCAGAAGTACTTCGTCGGCGCGTCGCCGGCCGAGCTCCGGAAAGCGTTCGATATAAGGGCGGACGAGCCCCGCGACCATCCGGGCACCTACCATCTCGCGATGGTGCCCACGAGAAAGCAGATCAAGGAAGGGCTCGCCCGTCTCGATTTGTGGATCGATCGCACGTCCTTGCTGCTGACGGCGATGCGCATGACCTTTCCCAACGGCGACACGAAGCTGATGGCGTTCGAAGACGTCGTGCCGAATGCGTCACTCGACGCGTCATCGTTCCGCTGAGCCGCGACAAGGAACGCCGACGGTTACGTCGGGAGATACGACGCGGGGACTGGTTCGTGCTCCGCCATGTAGTGGGCAGGATTCATCATCCGCTGGGTGCGCTTCAGCGCTCGAAGCACGAACAGGGCGTTCCTCGGGTCCACCTCGCGCATCCACCTCCAGACGCTCTTGCGACCGCCCAGGTTCAACACCGACCGTCGCCATGTTTCGCAATACAACTGGAAGAAGCGTTCCGGGCCGAGAGCCGGTTCCCAGAGGAGATGGTGCATGTCGAAGTGCGGGCTTCCAGTGCGGCGGCGATGTACTCCATCCCCAGCGGCTCGATCCGGAAAAACGGACCCAGGCCGAACCGTTCATTCCGAGCGACGGGACGCAGCAGCAGGACGCGCATGGGTGTGATTCACGCTAGCATACGACGGCTCCAGTGCATTCCATCGTTCAGGACATCATCACGTGGGCGGCGCGTCGACGCGTCGTCGTTCTTGGCGCCGCGGCCTGTCTGCTCGTCGCGTCCCTGATCGGAACCCGGCAGATTACGTTCGACACGGACCTGCTGAGCCTGCTGCCGCGCGACGGTCAGGCGATCCCGGCATTCCGGAGGTTCCTCGCGCAGTTCGGCACGCTCGACCAGCTGCTCATCGTGTTCACGGCGCCCGACGGCCACCCCATCGCAGACTATCGCGGAGAGATCGACGCGTGGACCGCCGTCCTGCGTTCGGCCCCCGAGATCGATTCGGTCGACACGGGCGTGCTCGATCGATCGCGGGACGTGTCATGGCTCGGCGACAGGCAGCTGCTGCTCCTCGGCGGCACGTCCCTCGACGCAGCCCTCGTCCGGTTCCAGTCGCCCGGAATGGGCGCCGCGATTGCCAGCAGTCGCCAGCTTCTCGCCGCCGGGTCCGGGCAGGCCGACGCGATCGTGCAGCAGGATCCCTTGGGCCTGTTCCTGCTCATGCGGGATCAGCTCGGCGCCGGCCAGGCCGGGCTGAGTATGGGCGAGGACGGATACGTGACCGCGGGCGGCCGGAGCCGTCTGGTCATCGCCAGGCCTGCGCGCCCGCCCTACGACGCGGCATTCTCCCGCGCGCTGTTCAATCGCCTGCGCGAGCTGGAACGCACGGTGCGCGCCGGGCCCGCGGCGCAGGCCGCAGGCCGGGACTCGAATGAGGACGAGCCGCGCGCCGCGATGCAGGTCGAATTCGTCGGAGGGTACGCGATTGCCCTCGAGACGGAAGCCGTCGTGCGGCGCGAGAGCATCATGAACAGCGTGGGCTCCCTCGCGCTCATCGTGCCGTTGCTGTTCGTCATCTTCCGAAGCACCTGGCTGGCGGCGCTCGGTGCCGTGCCGTCCGCGGTCTCGCTGGCGGTCACGCTCGGCGTGATGGGATTCGCTGGGATGACGTTGTCAGCCGCTGCGACCGGGGCGGCGGCCATGCTCTTCGGACTCGGCGTCGACGGCGTCGTCCTGGTGTACGTCGCGTACCGGCTCGGCCTGGGGAAGGGTCTCTCACCCGACGCCGCACTGGCCGCCACCGCGGGCCCTTCCGTCAGCATGCTGCTCGGCATGATGACGACTGCCGCGACATTCCTCGGACTCGTGTTCGTTGATTTCCCGAGCTTGCAGGAGCTCGGCCGGCTCATCGGCTACAGCATGGCTCTCTGCGGCGTGTTCACGCTCGTCCTTGTCCCGGCGATGCTGCCGCGGCGGGCACCTCGCGGCCGAATCCGATCCATTTCGACGCCGGGGCTCGCACGCTGGATCGTCGCGCATCACCGCTCCATCGTCGCCTGCGCAGTCGTCATCACGGTGGGACTCGGCGCGGCCGCCACGCGCCTCAGAATCAATCCGTCACTCGATCGTCTGCGGTCGACGACGGGCGCGGCCGACGTGGAACAGCGGATCAGCTCGGCGTTCGGGTTGCCGGGTGACGTTTACGTCCTCCTCGCCGAGGGCCCGGATCTCGAGGCCCTGCTCACGGCCAACGAGCGGCTGGTGGCCCGGCTTCGGGGGGAGCTGCCCGGGACACCTGTCCAGGCCCCCACGACCCTGCTGCCATCGGACTCGGCGCAGGCAGCGCGCGCCCGCGCCGTTCGAGACGCCGACCTCTCTCCCGCGGTCGTGCACGCGCGTCTCGCGGCGACCGCGGCGACCGCGGGCTTTCGCCCAGGCGCCTTCGAGCCGTTCGAAGCGCGGCTGCCGCGGCTGCTGGATCCGGCGCAGCGCCTCACGTACGCCGACTATCGCTCGCATGGATTCGGGGACTTGATCGGCCGCTTCGTCAGCGGCGACAGGGGCGCCTGGAGTCTCGCGACCTATGTCTACCCGCGCACGCCGGTCGAGGTGGCGACCCTTCGTTCCGTGGTGCAGCAGGATGGTTCGGCCACCCTGACGGGTCTTCCCGTCATCAACGCAGAGCTGGCGCGGCGCTTCCTGCCTCAATTCATCAAGGGCCTCCTCGTGGGCACGATCGCCGTGGTTATGATGATCGCGGTCGCGTTTCGAGCCTGGAGGCTCTCGATACTGGCCCTGCTGCCCACCGCTGTCGGGCTCGTGTGGACTGCCGGACTGCTCGGGCTCGCGCGCATCGAACTGGATCTGTTCGCGGTGTTCACCGTTGTCACGTTCGTGGGCATCGGCGTGGATTACGGCATCCACCTCGTCCATCACTATCACGAGCACGGCGATGCCGCGCGCGCAGTGGAGGAGCTCGCGCCGGTGATTCTCGTCGCAGCACTCATGACCCTGTTCGGCTACGGGACCCTCGTGACATCGAGCTATCCGCCGCTCCGGTCGATTGGTCTCGTGTCCGTCGTCAGCGTCGCCGCCCTCGCGGCGGCTTCGGTGCTCGTCCTTCCGGCATTGCTGGTATGGAGGCGCAGGTGACCGTCAGGGCCGTGGCTGTGATTCCCGCGTTCGACGAAGCCCGTTCCATCGGCGCGGTCGTCGCAGGGGTCCGGCCCTACGTCGAAGAGGTCATCGTAGTGGACGATGGGTCTCGTGACGGGACGGCCTCGGTCGCGCGGGCCGCGGGTGCGACGGTCATCAGTCATGAGAAGAATCGCGGCAAGGGGTCTGCGGTGCGAACCGGCATCGCCCGAGCGGCGCTTTCGCACGACTGGACTCACTTGCTCATGCTCGACGGCGACATGCAGCACCTGCCCGACGAAGTGCCTGTCCTCTTCGAGGCCGCGGCCCGGACGGGAGCGGACCTTGTGGTCGGCGAGCGAACATTCGGCAAGTCGGACATGCCGGCCTCTCGCTATCACGCCAACCGCATCGGCAGCCGCGCCCTGTCTGGATTTCTCGGTACGCCGGTGCGCGATACCCAGTGTGGATTCCGGCTCTTCCACGCGGAGATGATCCGTCGCCTCACGCTGCGCGCGACGGGGTACGAGATCGAAACGGAGATGCTCGTGAAAGTACGCCGCCACGGAGGACGCATCGTCTCCGCACCGGTGACCGCAGTCTACGGAGCGTCCGTCAGCAAGCTTCGCCCCGTGCGCGACACGACGCGTACATGCTTCCTCGCGGTCTATTACCGCTATCTGGAGCCGCGCTGACCTCGGGGGAACACGCCGTCCCGCGACGCCCCGGGCTCGAGCCGAGGCGATGGACGCTGCACGGTCTGAACAACGGGCGGATTTTCAAGGCCACCTGTGCGGGGGTCCGCGCGCTGCCGCGCCCGGTCTCATATGCGCTCGGGCACGTCGGCACCTGGCTCGCGTGGCGGCTCACACACCACGCGCGGCGCGCCGTGGTCGACAACCTCCGGGCCCTGTTCCCGGACGACGACGAACGGGCGGTGACGCGCCGGGCGCTCGACACGTACCGGGCTTACGCGCGCGACATCATCGACTTTCTGCGGGCCGCGGCGCTGCCGCCTGGTGACGCCGGCGATCTGTTCGTCGAGAGCGAGACGCATCGTCAGCTGTTCGCCGATCTGCTCGCGGAGGGTCGGGGGATCATCCTGGTCACGGGGCATTACGGGAACTGGGAAATCGGCAGCATTCTCATTCGGGATGCGCTCCAGCTGCCGCTGACCGTCGTCGCGATGACGGAGGCCAATCCGGAGGTCAATCAGGCCCGCCGGCAGATCCGCGAGGCGCTGGGCGTCGAGACCCTCGAAGTGCGACAGACCCTCGAGACCG
The DNA here is from genome assembly GCA_031361295.1 of Acidobacteriota bacterium. Lineage (GTDB taxonomy): Bacteria > Acidobacteriota > Vicinamibacteria > Vicinamibacterales > 2-12-FULL-66-21 > JALZOC01. The sequence goes on from JANMCN010000054.1 coordinate 27,143, forward strand.
CGCTACAACTCCGGCGCCAGCTGGCCGCGAACAGGATCATCGCGATGCTCGTCGATCGCCACCTCGGGCGCGATCGCGTTCCCGTCAGGTTCCTGGGCCGCGACGCGTCGTTCCTGCGGACGCCGGCGCTGCTGGCCTACATGACCGGGGCGCCCATCGTGCCGTGCTTCATCGAGCGGATCGGCCCTGGCCGTTTCGCAGCCCAGCCCGGGACGCCCATCCGCGTCAACCGCGAGGGGGCCCGCGATCATGCGATCCAGTCGGCGACACAGGCCATCGCCGACGCGCTGGCGGCACGAGTTCGTCAGCATCCCGAGTACTGGTATCACTTCTACCGGTACTGGGATGCGCAGCAGGATGCGTACGACGGCCTTCACTGACGCGGGAGGCGTCCCGGTCAGTCGGCGCACCGCGGGGCGCCTATGACTGCGCGGCGACCGACCGCTCGATTGCCTTCAGGCTGAACAGAACGTTGCCGAACGGGGTGCCTGCCGCCATGCGCTGCATGTCGGCCTGGAAGCCGTGGCTGGCGAAACACGCGGCCCACTCCGCGGCGGTCCGGAAGTAGAAGCCCTGGGACCACCTCCCGAACGCAACGGCCTTCAGCCGGTTTCCGAGGGAGACGACTGTGAAACGCCAGCCGGCCCCGGCATCCGCCTCGCGCACGAGGATCGTTCCCCCCTGCCGGACGACCACGCCGACCCGTGCAAGGAGAGCATCCTGGTCGCGGGGTGGCATCATGTGCAGCACATCGAACAGCAGGACGGCATCACAGGCGCCGAGCTCGACGCGCCGCGCATCCGCATCGATGATCTCGGCGGCGTCCTCGAGAGCCAGGCGCGCCAGCCGTCCGACGCGCGTCCGCGTCTCGATCCCGACGAGGCGCTGGAATCGGGGCGGAGGCGCGCCGGTCCACTGACCTGCGTCAGCCGCCGCCGCGGCCTCCACGAGCAGGGCGAGCATCAGCCCCTGACCGCAACCGATGTCGACGAGCGTCCCGCCTCCGCGCAACGAGCCGAGGCGGAGTACGTGGCGATAGATCGGATCTCCCTGCAGTTTCGCCCGCGCAAACTCCCACGCCGTGATGCTCGTGCTGACGTAGCGATCGGCCGCGCGCGAAACGAGCGCCGCAAAGACGGGATCCGGTGTGCGCCGGCGCGCGGCCGCGTAGGTGGCGCCGGCGGCGGCTGTGGCCAAGATCCCTCCGAGCACCGCGCTGCCCACGAGGACGTCGAGCCCGAAGATCCACGGGCTCATCGTCCTGACTGCCTCGATGGTGAGCGCGTGCACCTCGTGGCGCCGCACCCATGCGCCGACCTGCAGTTCGCCGAGGATCAACCACGGGGCGACGAGCGGATTCGAGATGTTCGCGGCCAGGTAGACCTTCAGGCGATTGAGGCCCAACAGCCGTCCCAGCGCCCAGCAGAGGAGCAGATGCGCGCCATAGAACGGAGACGCGCCGATGAAGACGCCGAGTCCGATCGCGGCCGCGTCGCGTCCGGGGCCGGCGCCTTCCGTGCGCAGCGTGTGAAGGCCGCCGCGCAGCCAGACCGACCGGCGGCCCGCACGATCGTTCCCTGGGTGACGCGGCATGCGGCGCATTGTGCCATGCGCGGAAAGGAAGGTATGATCCCCGCGGTGACCGGCGTCGTCTCAGCGCATCCTCCCGGCCTTGGCCGCCCTCTCACACCGGAGCCCCCGCCCTGGTACAACCGTCTCGCGGCGACGGCTGCCGGGAGTGCGCCTTCGAACGGCGGCGTGACTCTCACTCGCTCTGGCCCTCTTGCGATGTGCCGCGTATGCGTCCCACATGCGGCGGAGCTCGACGCCGCGTCCTTGAAGGAGTCGGTCTCGACCGCATACGGGCAGGTCCGGCGCTCCGTCTCGCGTCTGGGGCGGCATCCCATCCGGTTCTGGAACTTCGTGCCCGCGATCAACGACTTGATGGACGGCGGCCTGGAACGGTACATGGTCTTCAACGCCGGCCGCTTCGAGGCCTACACACAGTGGTACGGCCTTCCCGGCGCCTTCGGGCCCACGCTCGCGACAGCCTCGGCAGTCGGGACGACGGGGGCTGACCTGGTCATCTACTGTCTCGCGGCAGACGCCCCCGGCGAGGCGATCGAGAACCCGCGGCAGACGCCAGCCTGGAGGTACTCCTCCGCCTACGGCCCACGTCCGCCCTGTTTCGCGCGCGCCACGCGGATCGTACTCGACGGGCGGAGGCTTCTGCTCGTCGGCGGGACCGCGAGCATCGTGGGCGAAGCATCGCTGCACGCCGGCGATCCAGTCGCGCAAACCGCAGAGACACTCGCGAATCTCGCACGACTGATTGCCGCCGCCAGAGACGGTGCCGACCGCGGTGCGTCGCTCGATCAGCTGGCCGATCTTCGCGTCTACGTTCGTCGCGCGGAGGATGCGGCACTCGTGTTCGGGCTGGTCCGCGCCGCGTGTCCGGCGCTCACGCCGGACATCGTCGCGGCGTCGATCTGCAGGCCTGAGCTGCTGGTGGAAATCGAAGGCGTCGCGGAACTGTAGACCGATCAACCCGCGAGGGTGACGCTGCCCGATGCGAGCAGTCGTCCGCCGCCCGTCACTTCGCCTTCAATCTTGTACAGCCCTCCGAGGCGTCCAACGACACGCGCGAACACGTCGAGCGTCGTCCCGGGACCCGCAGCCGCGGGGAATTTGAAGGGGCCCAGCGCGGCAACACGAAGGCCTGCGGGCGGCGGCGTGCCGCCGGCCGCGGGCGCTCCGGCCGCGAGGCCCCCGGCCTGGGCGAGCAGCTCGACCAACACGACGGCGGGGACCACCGGGTTCCCTGGAAAGTGGCCGTCGAAATAGAAGTCAGCGGGACGAGCGACGCGCCGGCAGTGGGCACGCTCGCCGGGGACGAGTTCCACGACCTCCTCAATCAGCCGCATCGGCGGCACGTGCGGCAGCAGGGCGAGATAATCCATCCGGGTTGTACGAGCGTCGCAAAGTATACTGGCAGTCCCGAATGGCCGTCGGTCAGCGCGCCTCGTCGCCATGAGCGAAATCGTCGAGCGTTTCAGGCGCATCCTCCGCGACGACCCGCATCGCCCGCTTCTGCACCTTCCGAGCGCCGCCATCACTCTCACGGCCACGGACCTGTGGACGCGTGCGGTCTCGATCCGCGATCGCATCCACGCGTCGAAACTTCATCCGCATCGACCGATTCTCTCGCTGTCGGGGAATCTCCCGGACACCGTCCCATTGCTCCTGGCGTGCCGCGCGATGGGGACGCCGTTGATGCCTGTCGATGCGAGCACGGCCTTGCCCGAGGTGCTGGGCCTGTCCAGGCGCTTCGCCGCCTCCGCTCTCGTTCGGCCGGCCGGAGCGATGCCGCTCCCAGGCGCCGTCGTCAGCCGGCTTTGCCCAGGGCTCGATCTGGTCGTGTTCGCGGACTCGAGTGCCAGCACATCCGGGTATCCGGACGCCGCCGTGCTGAAACTCACATCGGGGTCAACCGGCCTGCCGAAAGCGACGATCACGACCGAGGCGGCACTCGTCAGCGATACGCTCCACATCACGGAGGCCATGGGGATCGGTCCGGCGGACACACAACTGGGCGCGATCCCGCTGTCGCACGCGTACGGGCTCGGGAACCTGGCGGTCACGCTCCTGATGCAGGGCACGGCCGTCGTGTTGCGCGAGGCGTTCGTGCCCCATCAGCTGCGCGCCGACGCGGAGCGGTACGGCGCGCGTGTATTCCCCGGCGTGCCCTTCATGTTCGATCACTTCAGCGCGAACCCGCCCGCAGGCGGCTGGCCGGGTTCGCTCGGTCGACTGATCAGCGCGGGGGCGCGGCTCGACGCCGAGACCGTGCGCCGCTTCCATGATCGGTTCGGCGTCAAGATCCACTCGTTCTACGGAACGACCGAAACAGGCGGCATTGCCTTCGACGACACCGACGACGTGCGCGAGCAGACGACCGTGGGACGGCCGCTGCCCGGCGTGACCGTCACGCTGCGACACGACGACGGCGAACCCGAAGGCGGAGGGCGCGTCCACGTCGCGGGTGATGCCGTCGCAGGCGCGTACGCAGGCGAGGACGGGGCTGACGCATTCGTGGAAGGCGGCTTCCTGACTGGCGATCTGGGACACTTCGATCACCGGAACCATCTCGTGCTGACAGGCCGTGTGTCCTCGTTCATCAACGTGGCGGGACGGAAGGTGCAGCCGCTCGAGATCGAGCAGGTGCTCGCGGCCATGCCGGGTATCGCGGACGCCCGCGTGCTCGGCGTCGCGGACGCTCTGCGCGGCCAGCAGATCGTCGCGTGCATCGTGCCGCGCGCCGCGGGGCTGGACGCCGTCGCCGTCCGGCAGTTCTGCGCCTCGCGTCTCGCGCCGTACAAGATTCCACGGCGCATCCTCATGCTGCGCGCGCTGCCGCTCACCGCCCGCGGGAAGCTCGATCGACGGGCGCTCGAAGCGCTCGCGGAGGCTGAGATCGCGGGAAATCAGGGCTAAGACCGTATGCTATAGTCGGCGCTCGGGGACTCCTCGCGTCGTGGACGCCCGGCGCGATCGGCCGCCGTCGGAGGAGCGGTCGCAGGAGGTTCGGATGAACGTGTGGAAACCGCTCGAGCTCGCGGTGACCGGAGCCGCCAGGCTCGCCTGGCCGGCAGTCCAGGCCCTGAACCGGCAGTTCGCCGAAGGGTCGTTCCAGCCGAAGTGGGCGGCCGCGCCCTTGCTCAAGAGCCGGCAGCGCACGGCCCCCGGATTCGGGTGGCCCAGGACGACCGATTCCCTGTGTCCCGTCTGCGTGCGCGATGCCCGTGCCCGGATCCTCTCGGGCGAACAGTCTGTCGAGACGCTCGTCGAAGAACACGTCGGCGAAATCCGCGCGCACATCCTGGAGCGCGACGGCAAGGTCGTGATCGAGAAAACCTGCCCGATGCATGGGACCTTCACCGACACGCTCGCGATCGATCCGGACTTCCTCCGACGCATGGAAAGCCTCTTCCCGGGCCGTGATTTCCCGTCCGTCACCGACAAGCTCCACAACCACGGCACCTCCTCGATCCAGCATGGCCGGGGCGCGGTGCTCACGATCGATCTCACGAACCGCTGCAACATGATGTGCGATCCGTGCTTCATGGACGCGAACCAGGTCGGCTACGTCCACGAACTGACGATCGGCGAGGTTCGCCAGTTGCTCGACGACGCGCTGACGGTGAAGCCGCGGCGCCAGATGACCGTGCAGTTCTCGGGCGGTGAGCCGACGATCTCCCCCATCTTCCTGGACGCCGTGCGCTACGCCAGGGAGATTGGGTACTTCAGCGTCCAGGCGGCCACGAACGGGATTCGCTTCGCGCAGGAGCCGGCATTTGCGCGCGACGCGCGCGCGGCGGGCATGCGCATCGCCTATCTGCAGTTCGACGGGGTCAGCGAGGAGGCCAACGCGCACCGCAGGGTGGGCAACCTGTTCGACGTGAAGCTCCGGGCGATCGAAAACCTGCATGCCGCCGGGATCGACGTCTGTCTCGTCGTGACGATCGTGAACACCGTGAACAACGACCAGGTCGGGCCGATCGTCAAGTTCGCGCTCCAGAACTGCGACAAGATCAGCTTCGTATCGTTCCAGCCGGTGTCGTTCACGGGGCGCGACGAGGAGATCAGCGACGCCGACCGGCACGCCCGGCGATACACGCTGTCTCACCTGGCACACGACCTGAAGGCGCAGACCGGCGTCACCGAACCGCTTCGCGACTGGTATCCGCTTTCGGCCTCGAGCGCCTTTTCCGACGTCACCGATCTCCTGGAGGGACCCGGAGCGGACTGGGGCACGCTCAAGTGCGGCTGCCATCCCGATTGCGGCATCGGCACCGCGTTCATGGTCAGCAAGAAAACCAAGATGTGGGCTCCGCTCTCCGCCTTCGTCGACATGGACCAGGTGCTGCAGGACGCCACCGTGATCGCGGATGCGGCGCGCGGTCCATTCCTCACCAAGGTGCAGACGGCGCTGAGCCTGCTGCGCAACTATCGCCCGTCACGCGTGCCGGCCGGCTTCCGTCTGATCGACCTGCTGCAGAAATACGACAAACAGAGCGGCGGTCAGCTGGGCGGCCGGTTCACCGGCGTCAAAGGGGACAACCGCAAGAACGACGAATGGCTCGTCATGTTCGTCGCTGGCATGTGGTTCCAGGATCTCTGGACGTACGACTTCCGCCGCACGGAAATGTGCATCATCCCGTATGCGACACAGATGGGGGAGATCTCGTTCTGTGCGTACAACACCGGTGTCGGGTGGCGGCAGATTGTCGAGAACATGCACAAGAACGCGACGGTGGCGGAGTGGTACAGGGTCAACGGGAAGCACGCGGTCTATGCCAATCCTCGAAAGGCCGTGCCGCTGCCCGCGGACGTGCAGCCAGTCACGCTTAAGATCCCTCGGGATGGCAGACTGGTCGACTGGGCGCCGCCCACGTCAGCCGCCGAGCCGGCACTGACCCACTGAGCGGGTTCCTGGCCCAGTGCCCATCAGGATGATCGCCAGACCAGCCGGCATCGAGTGAGCATGTACGACGTCGTCATCGCGGGCGGCGGCCTCGCAGGACTCTGTCTGGCCCGGCAGCTGCAGCTCGAAGCCCCGGGCCTGCAGCTCCTGGTCGTCGAGAAGCGGCGCCACCCGGTGCGCGAAGCCGCCTTCAAGGTCGG
>JANMCN010000057.1:0-6249 GCA_031361295.1 Acidobacteriota bacterium
GAGAAGACGATCCTCAGGGGCAGTGCGGGAGTCTTCCACAACCGGGTGACGCTGAACGACTCGCTGCTGCTCGGCGGTAACCCGCCCTTCCAGCCGCAGGTCGGCGTGAGCGGCGGTTCTGTCGACAACCCTGGCGGATCCGGCGGCGCGGCCGTGCTGCCCTTTGGCATGACGGCCATCGACAAGATCTTCAAGCATCCCACCGCCTACACGTATTCGGCCGGCGTGCAGCGCGAACTGCCCTGGAACTTCATCGTGGACGCGGCATATGTCGGCCGTCGCGGGTTGTATCTCCAGCGCGAGCGCAACATCAACCAGCTGCCGGCAGGAACGCTGCAGGCCAATCCGGGCATCAACGTCGCGGCCCTCCGGCCATACAAGGGCTACGGCGTCATCCGGCTGTCGGAGAACGCCGGTTACTCGAAGTACAACAGCTTCCAGCTGGGCGTCGACCGCCGCTACGTGAAGGGCTTCAGCTTCGGCCTGGCCTATACGCTTGGCGAGTCGTTCGACAACGGAAGCGACAAGCGCAACGTGATGTTCAACACGTTCGACGACAGCGGCTTCTACGGCCACTCGAACTTCGACCGCCGTCACGTGCTGAACTTCCACTACATTTACGACCTGCCCTTCCTGAGGGAGCAGCGGTCCGCCGTCTCGAGGATCCTCGGCGGATGGCAGGTGTCGGGATCCACGTTCATGCGAAGCGGCACGCCGCTGTGGGTGACCCGCGGGGACGACACGGCCGGCGTGGGCGACTCGTTTGGCCAGCCGTGGAACCAGGTGGGCGATCCGCTGCAGGGCGCGAATCAGACGTTCTCGCAGGGCATCGCGAGCGGCACGGCGCTCGACCAGAACTTCTGGTTCAATCCGGCCGCGTTCGCGAAGCCCGCGCCCGGCACGTTCGGCAACGCGCCGCGCAACAGGATTTACAATCCGGGCCAGTACCAGTGGGACATCGCGTTGTTCAAGAATGTCCGCGTTCAGGGCGCACGCTCGTTCCAGCTGCGTGCGGAGGTGTTCAATTTCCTCAACCACCCGAACCTGAACGGTCCGAGCACGGATCCGACGAGCTCAACCTTCGGTCGCGCGACCAGCAAGGATGGATCACGTCGCGACATCCAGCTGAGCCTCAGGTTCCTGTTCTAGGCAGGTAAGCCAGCCGCCAGTTTCCAGTTTCCAGTCACGTGACTGGAGCTGGAGACTGGCGCTCACTACTGAGCCCCGCACCCACCGTTCCCGGCTTCCCCAATCCCGCCGCACGTCTCCCATCGCACGTCGGATGCGCGTTGCACCGTGCACGTTGGACCTGGTACGTGTGGCCTTGGCCGGCTGCCCGTTGCGCGTGTGGCCCGTTGCACGTGTTGCACGTTGCACGTGATCATCCCACCAGCCCGCTGAGCAGCAGCACCCCTCCCAATCCGGCAATCGACACGATCGTCTCGACGACCGTCCATGTCGCGAAGGTCTCCGGAACGGTCATGTTCAGGTACTCCTTCACCAGCCAGAAGCCGCCGTCGTTGACATGGGAGGCGATGAGAGAGCCGGCGCCGATGGAGACCACCAGGAGCTCGCGATTGACGTGAGGCGCCGCAGCGGCGATGGGCACCATGATGCTGGCCGCGGTCACCACCGCGACCGTCGCAGAACCCACCGCGACCCGCAGCAGGCACGCGATGACCCACCCGAGAACGAGCGGCGAGAGCTGCAGGCCGCTCATCGCCTGCGCGATCGCGGTGTCAACCCCCGCGATGTCGAGGACACGCCCGAACCCGCCGCCGGCGCCGACGACGAGCAGGACACTGGCGATCGGGGTGAGCGACTCCTCCGCGAAGTGAAGGAGCCTCGTCCGGTCGAAGCCGCAGCCCCGCCCGAACGTGAACATGGCGACCAGGGTCGCAATCAACATCGCCATGAGCGGCGTGCCGGCAAAGACCAGGATCCGCCGGACCACACCATCGGCCAGTACGCCCTGCGCGAGGGCGGCCGCGAGCATCAGCAACACCGGGAGGAGCATGGTGACGATCGTGACACCGAGCGAGGGGGGGCGCGTGCTCACGGCGGAGCCCGACAGCTGGTCCGCCATCGCACCGGGTTCGATGCGGACGTAGCGGCTGATCAGGCCGCCGAACAACGGACCAGCGAGGATGGCGACGGGAAAAGCGACGATCAGGGAGTAGAAGAGCGTCCGTCCGGGATCCGCGCCGAGCCGCTCGATCGCGGCCAACGGGCCCGGGTGGGGAGGGACGAGCCCGTGAACGGTCGACAACGCGGCCACCAGCGGGATAGCGACCCGGAGCAGGGGAGTGCCCGTCCGGCGGGTCACGGTGAACAGCACGGGCGCCAGCAGGACCAGGCCGACCTGGAAGAAGACCGGCAGCCCGATGATGAACCCGGACAGCATCAGCGCCCACTGGACGCGTCGCTCGCCCAGCGCGCCCACGAGCGCGTTGGACACGACGACCGCGCCCCCCGATTCCGCGAGGAGCTTGCCGATGACCGTGCCCAGGGCGATGACCATGGCGACGAACCCGAGCGTATCCCCCACACCCGCCTGGAACGCCCGCGGAATTTCGACGAGCGGCATGCGGGCGCCCACACCGACGCACAGCGACGCCATCGTCAGCGCCACGAACGCCGGCATGCGGGCCCAGGTGACGAGCAGCACCACCAGCGCGACGCCGGCGGCCGCAACGAGCAGGAGTGGGAGCGGATCGGCTGGACTCATATGTGCGCAGGAGCTTACTCTGAACCGGGGATTGGGGATTGGGGACGGGAAGCCAACGCAGCGAAGGGGGTGTGCGGATGGAAAACACGCTGGTGCGGTCAGAGCGGTGCGAGGAGTGCGGGGAGCCCATGCTGTGGACACAGAACGTCTGGCGCACGGGCGAGACGCACTCGGCGGCGTACCAGTGCGTGAACGCCCACGTCCTGGATCCTTCGCTGACGCGGCAGTGCCCGTCCTGCGGGGTGCACGACACGAAGCTGACCGGCACGGAGGAGGGCCGCCAGCAGTTCAAATGCCTCCGCTGCGGTGGCGCCTTCCAGTTTCCGCGCTGACGCGGTCAGCGCTGCGCCGCGCCGTCGCGGTCGGCTTCCCGCCTCAGCCTGGCGCCCCGGAAGACCAGCTGTCGGCGTGCGCCCGCCGGCGGCGTGGCCCGCTCGAGCGTGACGACGCTGACCCCATCCCTGAGCGCGCCGGTGGGAAGACGGAACTCGCAGGGGATGCTGGTGTCCGGCGCGCATGTTCCCACCGGAGTCCCGTTCAGCAGGACGGCCACGGGCGCCCCCCCTTCCGACGCGAGGTCGAGCGCAACCTGATACGTGAAGCCCAGGGGCAGAGGGAGCAGCAGCGTCGCGCGGGCGTCCCCATGTCTGAAGCCCCCCGCCTGGTTCCGCTCAGGGCTGCCCCATCCGGGCCCGTAGTACGCCTCGGATTCGAAGTCGGTCTTCAGGGCGCCGGAGTCGGATCCGGACTTGAAGAGCGGTCGCGCCGGCTGATGGGAGCACACTCGGATCGTGGACCGCACCCCTCCGGGCCGCACACGGGCCTGGGCCCGCGCGCCAGGGGCGTCGAGCGAGAGCCGGAACACGGCGCGCGATTCACTCCCGCGAGTCATCTCCGTCGTCAGCACCTGTGCTCCGTCAGCGCCCGCGGAGATCGATGTGCCCGTGCTGCCGTCGCCCATCAGCTGGGTACTCTGTGCATGCACGGTCGCCGACGCCGGAGCCGTCGACGTTTCGACCGCCACCGATCCGATGGACGAAAGGGCCGCGATCCAGCTTCCGGTGGCGAGCGCCGAGGATACGTCCGTCCACCTCTCACTCGTCAGATCGGTGCAGGGCGTTTCCGACGTGAGCTCATAAACGGCTTCCAGGAACGGCATCCGCACGGGCTCGCCGCGCGCGAATGTTTCAGATCTGACGAAGGCTCCGTCAGCCGCGAACGCCGCGAGCGCAAGGCCGGCATCGACCGACGCGACGTGCACGCCGGAGAGCGTCACTCGCGCACCGGCCGCGTCGGCCGACGCGACGAGCGCACCTCCGAGCGCAGCCCTTGACCCGAGCGCCCCCGGTTCGGCAGCGAGCGCGACGGGCTCGTCGCCCCCGCGCCACGCGGCATCGGGTGTGCCGGTCCGCAGGGCGAACGCTTCGTACGTGCGCGGCCGCTCGCGTGTACGCGCGTGCGAGTGGTCAGCCCCGGAGAGATCGAGGGGAATCGGCACGGACGCGGCGGACCCCACGATCAGCGTGCCGCGGGGAAGGGCCGCCAACCACTGATCCAGGGACGGTCCGACGATTTCCGTGCGCTCGAAGTGCAGGCCATCGGTGCCGAGGAACAGCGCACCACCGGCGAACGCGAAGATGCGTCGAGGCCCGGCGGCGTGATGGGCGACGCCGCGCGCGGCGCGCACGGTGGCCGTGTCGAAGCCGATGCGGCCGATACCTCGCCGCGGTCCGCCTTCTCCGGTGAGCGTCATGTAGTGGATGGCCATGTCGTAGTAATAATTCTCGGCCACCATGCCCGCGCCGTCCGGCAACTGGCGAAACACCGCGCGCAGGAACACCGCCGCTCCGGTGTGGGCACTCTGATCCGCGCCGCGGTAGTTCGAGGCCAGGTTGATCGCCGGCATCAGCGCGGCGATGGCGAAACCCACGCCAGCCGCCGCTGGCGTTGTGAGGCCGAAAGCGCGCAGCGCCCGCCCCACCGCGGTCGCCCCCAGCGCCGCGAGGGGCCAGAGCAGCACCATCACGGGAGTGATGAACCCGTTCAGGTCGCCGGAGAGATTCAGCACCATGAACAGCAGGCCGGCGGCCGCGCCGGCCAGGAGTGCGACGCGGCTCGAACGCTGGCGCCGCGCCTCGAGCAGGCCGATCGCCAGCAGTACGCCGCCCGCCAGACCAAGCTCGTGGCCGATCACGGACGCCACGGCAGGGAGGTGATCGGTGAGAAGCACCCACGGACTGAACGCGAAGCGCTGCCCGGCATACCTCTCGGCCGTGATGACGCCGAACAGTTCGTGAAGCGACGTCGCGCGGCTTTCGAGGTAGGGTGCGTCCTGCCACGTACGCACGATAATCAACCCGTACTGCGCGACGCCGAGTGCGAGGAGCCCGAGCGCGGTGGCGACGACTCGCGGCGTCAGCGCGCGCCGGCCCCGAAGGAGCGCGTAGGCCACGCACGCCGGTATCAGGCCGACGATCGTCAGGTGGTTGCCGAGGCCCAGAGCAAACACAGCCGTCGCGGCAAAGAGGTAGCCGGACCGGGATCGTCCGTCCCACGCCAGCAGCAACCAGATCGTTCCGGCAACGAGCACCGCAGCGAGGCTGTACACCTCCGCGAACACCGCGCTCCGCCAGAAGCTCGATCCGGCGCCGAGCGCGAGCGCGGAACAGAGCGACGGCCATCGCCGGGCCTCGAGCTGCCTCGCGAGCCCGAACGCCACGACCGACGCGAGCGAGGCCAGTACGGCCGACAGCAGGTTCGCCCGATACGCGATCGTCCCAACCCGCATCGCCGTGACGAACACGTACGAGAGCCACGAATACAGCGGATAGCCGGGTGGGTGCGCAGTCCCGAGCACGAAGCCAAGGAACTGGAACTTGGGCGTGTCTTCAGGGCCGCCGAAGTCCGGCTGCAGGGTCGCAACGTAAAGGCCGAATGTCAGCAGCCCGGCGGCAGCCGCGCAGGCCGCGTCGAGCAGGCGTCGTGAGGCAGGCGGTCCGGGTGGCGGCAGAGCGATAGTTTGCAGGATTGGGCCCGCAGATTCCAGCCTCAATCCCGACCCCCTCCCAGTCCCTGGTCCCGGCGTAGCCGTTGCAGCGGCAACCAGCCGCGGTCCAAGGAGGCGGGGAAATGTGCGTTTCTGGGAAGTCGCGCGGCTGGATCGGGCCGGTCGCGTTCACATCGGCGGCGTTGATGCTGCTGGCGTCGACCTCGGCCACGGCAGAGCCCGTTCGAATAACCGTCGACTTTCGCGTCTCTGGAGACCACGATGCGGGAGGGACGTCGCCGGCTGATCCCGTTCATGGCCGGGCCTCGGCGAAGGGCTATTTCTCGATCGTGACGCACGTGCCCGCCGGCGGCGGCAAGATCACCGACTTCGAGCGCGGACTCGGAGCCGATGTCATATCGTTCAGCTGGGCCGGGAGTTCATGGACATCGCGGACGGCGGACGTGAGCGCCCTGGTGTTCGATCCTCGCGGGGCTCTCGTTTACTGGCAGATTGCCGGAGTGACGGCCGGTCT
>JANMCN010000074.1:0-15822 GCA_031361295.1 Acidobacteriota bacterium
GGCCAGCCGCAAGGTGCGAAGCCCGCGCCGTCAAAGACGACGCCGTCAGCGTGGACGATCGACGCCGGGGCTCGGAATCCCCCCGACTGCCTGCGAGCCCTGGCGCGTCGCCCGCACGATCTGATCCAGCCGGGTGAATTCCGCGCGAGCGCGCGCCGCATCGACTTTACGCCCCGCCCGGGTATAGGCCCGCGCGAGCATGAAGTGGGCCTGAGGGCTGCCGGGGGCGAGCCGGGCCGCCGCTTCCAATTCCAGAATCGCACGGGGGATTTCGTTCATCTCCAGCAGCACCTGGCCGAGCGCGAGCCGTGTGGCGAAGTGTTCGGGCGCCAGCTTCGCGGCCTCGACCGCCACCGGCAGGGCCTGGGCTGCCTCGCCGCGCTTCAGGAACTCGAATGCCATCTGGAGACGCGACGGCACGTGCGACGGAGAGATTTCCAGTTCGCGACGGAACTCGTCCAGCGCGCGCGCGGGATCTTCCGTGAGGAAGAACACCGCGCGCGCGTAGTGCACGTTCGGCGTCTCCGGGTAGCGGGTGACGAGCTCGTCGAGCGCGGTGCGGGCGGCCTCCACGTGACGCGCCGCCATCGCGTACCCGGCACGGCCAGCCAGCTGCACCAGTTCGCGAGCCCCCTCGGAAAGCTCCGACGGCAACACGGGCATCCGCAACACGGTCAGACCGAAGGCCTCGAGGACCTGGGGCGTGTCCGTGCCGTCCCCGGCGAATTCGGTCAACAACTGGTTCGCGACCTCGAAGTCCGCGGCACGAGTCAGGAGAATGGCGGCATGGTAGCTCACGGCAGTGGCGATGCCGGCTGACTGGGCGACGCCCATCAGCCGCGCCTGCAGCAGGTCGGCGAGCGCGGTGTCGTACTGCCGCAGCTCGAATTCGCAGAGCCCCTTGAGGCCATGCGCACCGGCGTGCGCCGGCTCGCGGCGGAGCACATCGGCGAAGGCGTTCTTCGCCTCGGCGAATCGATCGAGCTCGTACAGCAGCGTCGCCACGTACCAACGGCCCTCGTCCCAGTCCGGTCGAGCCGTCAGCGCCTTGCGATACAGGGTGAGCGCCTCTTGCAGCCGACCACTGTCGCGGGACGCCGCGGCGCGAGCGGCGAGATCGTCGAACGGCGCTGCCCGCGGAGCGGGCCGGCCGGTCTGATGCCGTGGCACAGGTAATTCCCGACTCCCGGCGGATACGCGCGCGAGGTGCGTCGAGACCGGGAGTCCGCCCGGCAGCGCCAGGACCTGAAGAGAACGCAGGACCGTCGCGACTGCCGCCATGCGAAGGGCGGCTGGACGACCGCGCCAGGCTTTCAGAAGGGCCACTGGACTTCCGCGAGAGCAAATGGCTCGTGGACCGTCAGCGTTTCGCCCCGTATCTCGTCCGTGACCTCGAGAACGAGTTCGTACTCGCCGGCCGGCACGCCGGCAAGCGAAATGCCTGCAAAACGACGCATCCCCCCGGAGACCGACGCAAGCGGAGTCGGTTTCAACTCCTTGACGACGGTGCCATCAGCGCGCCGAACGACATGGCCGGCTTTGATGCGCGTCTCGCCGCTCGAGGTGCGCCCCGCATCGAATACGGAGTACTGGTAGTACAGCGTCGAACCGGGACTGAGAAGCCGGCGCACGATCAGAACCGGCACCGGTGCCGTGTCGGCGCCCTGCGCCGGCACCTCGACGGTGTCGGTCACGATGACGGACGACAGGCTCATGCCAGCCCTGGCCGGCACCTCGAACTCATGGGTGACCGATCCCAGGCGGCCGCTGTTGCGGTCCCGGATCGCGACACGCGCCTGATACCGACCGGGAGCGAGATCGAATGACTGCGACAGGGGGTACCACGCAGACGCGTCGAGCCTGGGGACGTGCCCTTCCAGGTTCATCTCGACAGAGCGCTCGTGCCGTTTCGTTTCGCCGGCCGCAAGATCGGTGACGAGCAGCCGCAAATCGAGAATGTCATGCAGCGCGCCGGCAGCGGTCTCTTTCAGCTGGAAGGCGCGGAGATCGGCCTCGACGGCGATCTGGACGGAGGCCGCACTGCCGCTGACGTTGCCGAACACATACGCGTTGGCGCGCACCGGCAGCGCGTCGACATCGTACGGGGATTGCAGCGCCAGCTCGAGAGCATCCGCGGCCGGGCGCGCATCGCCGGCTTTGGCGGGAACGCCGCCGGCGTAATAGCCCTTCCTCGCCCGCACGTGCACGTCGGGTCGGGCGACCCGCACGGAAATGTGCCGGAACTTGCCGTCCGTTCCGGCCTCGGTCGGCCTGTATCCAAGCAGGTAATACATCCGCGATTCCTGGCCGATGCGGCGGAGGGCCGTCGTCAAATCGTTGCTGTTCTGGACCGCGAACCCGCCGGTCGCCTCGGCGAGCGATACGGCGCCCTCCGCTTCGAGTGACGTATCCGCATTGGCCGCTCCCACGTCCCGCGCGTCGAGCGGCGATCCGAACTGTGCGGATGCGAATACCGACTGCACCTCGAGGCCGCGGGCATCGACGAAATACAGGACGATGTTCGCCCGGCGGGCGGCGTCCTCCACCTGCCGGTGCAGAGACAGCTCCTGGTCGAGAATGAAGCCGGCAGACACGAGAATGAGCGATTTCCGCCCACGCACGGACGTCATGGACGCCATCGTCGACGCCAGCACACCCAGAGTGGCGCGATTCTGGGCGGACGCGCGAGTGTACGCCTCGGCGGCGCGAACCTGGACGAAGGGCTCGATCAACCCGGCCGCGCCGCCCTTCTTCTCGGGTCTTGGCCCCTGGTCGTTTTCGAGGTTCACCTGGTCGCGACCGAAGACGTGGAAGTTGCTGAATCGCCGCCCGACCCGCTCCGCCATCTGCTCGTCCTGCACCACATGGATGCGGTACGCCTCGTAGTCGCTGATTCGTTCCTGGGCGATGTCGGGCGGTCTACCGCCCCGCAGGGTCGCGACGAGCTGCATCAGCTCTCCGCGGCCGTCGGGCAGACGGGCATGCCACCGCACACCGCGTGAGGGAGCGACCACCGACACGAGATCGCCAGTCTCGGTCCCCTCCTCGATAAACCGCTGGATCGACGACTTCGCGCGCTCGCCCTGCTCTGCGTTGAGGTGCACATCGTCGAAAAAGATCACGAAGGAGCGTCCGGGGCGTGACCCCGCGCCGACATTCGTCGAATAGCTGTAACGGCGTTCGACGGATGCCGTCCGCGGCGCTCCTCCTCTCACCGACACCTGCTGGAACACCTGCACGGATTGTGTGCGGCCCTCGTCGGCGATCGTGAAGTCCGTCGACACCAGATCCGGGACCGGATCCCCATGCCTGTCCACCACGACGGCGTCGACCGTGACCAGCTCGGACTCGGAACGAAACGGCGGCGTCTGCGGCGACTGGACGTCGCCGCCGCTGGCGGGCGCGGCGCGTGCGGCTCCGGTCAGCATCAGCGCGAGGAGCGCGGAGCCCGCAAGTCCCGTCAGACGCGCCATCATGGAATCAACCGGAAACTGGTCTGCGCGCTGACGCTGGCAGATCCCTGGGTGGCGGTGGCTCGCAGGGCGTAGTCGCCCGGCGCGAAGCTCTCCGTAGGAAATGACGCGACGTACTTGATGCGGCCGGCTTCGTCCGGCTCCGGAAGCTGCGTGGCCGACCGCCCGATGACCTTTCCGTCGCGCATGAACTCGAACGTCAGCGACGGCACGTCGGGGCCCTCGGCCGGATAAACCGTCACATACGCCGAGACCTGCGAATTGGCGGCCTTCGAGACCGGCCGATCGAGATTGGGTGTCACGCGCATCATACCCGTGCGGAACGGATCCTCGACGAGATCGGGATCGCCGGCCGGATCGACGCTCCGGATCATTGACGGCTCGCTGATGCGGATGCCGATCGAGGGGTCCGGCACATCGAGCGGAATCGTCCGCACGCTGGATCGGTCCGTCGCCTGATCCCGGGCGATCGTCGTGAGCGTGTAACGCCCGGGGGGCAGCCAGAACTGCCGCTTGAACCGGATCCTGCCCCGCTTGAGCGCGGCCACGCGATCGAGTGGACCGGTGAGCGGATACGACTCGCTGAAGCGCTGCACGACCCGGCCCGTGGGATCCTTGATGAGCGCCATCGCGGTGAAGCGCAGGGCATACGTCCGCGTCTGGCGATTTTCCTGCAGCGTGACGTGTTCGATGGGAACCTCGATCAGCAGCGTATGTTGAACACCTTTCGACGACACGTCGAAGCGGAACGCCCCGGACGAATATTCGAACGCATGCGGAGTCGGATTTGCGGCGACGGCCGCCAGCATCGGCAGCTCATAGGGCATCAGCGGAGCGGCGTCGGTGTCGGGCAGCGCAAAATATCCGCTTCGCGAGCTGACCGTGAGGCCCCGGCGCGCCAGCTTGACCACGATCGATCGAAAGTGTCCATCGGGCACCGCGGTGGGTGGCGTGTACCCGATTTCGTAGTAGCTGTCGAGATCGGACGTGACCCGGTCCACCAGGCCGGGGCCGAGGTCGTTCGTATTCGCGATGAGCGTCCCGCCCGTCTCTTCTGCCAGCGCCCTCAGCGCGTTCTGAGTATCGGCCCGCAATGCGCCTTCCGCCGTCTCCGAGTTCATCACGTCGTCCATCGTCACCGGGCGGGAGCTCGACCCGTACGCCTGTTGCGACTGGCTGTTGCGACCCGCGCGGTCTAGCATCTGCCGCGACTGTTCGAGGGAACGGCTGGTGTCGAGTCCGCGTGCGTCCACGGCGTACACACTGACATTCGCCCGGTTGGCTTCGCTGATGGCTGACCGGTAGGCCTCCTCCAGGCTCGGGGGAATCGGCAGGCCTTCCGAGAAGAACAGGAGGGCCTTGCGGCCCGTCAGGGTGCCTTGCGCCTTCATCAAGGCTATCAGCGGGAACAACGTCGACTGGCCGCGCTGCTGGACGTCGGCAGTCTCGACCATTCGGTCCATCCGTGCCGTCACCTCCGCCACTTGAGCCTCCGACACGGCGGCGCCCATTTTGGCCGCATTCCCGCCCGAGGCGGCCGTCTGGACCGCCGCGAGGGCGGCGGCGGCCGAACGCGTCGCCGCCTCCTCATCGCCCGCTCCCTTCGCCAGGCGGTCGTGACCCTCGACGGCGACCGCAGCCGTCGCGCGATCGATCGCGCTCCTCAACAGGCCCGGATCCCGCGTGAACGTCTGGGCGAGGCGGATCCGCTGTTCGAGAACATACACGGCGACCCACTGGTTGGCCGGCATCTCGCGGGCGACGAACTGAAGCGCGGCCCGCCGGGCGAGTGTCCGCGAGTTCTGCGTCAGGTGGTCGAATACCAGAGTGACGAGCACAGGATACCGGAGCGCGTCAGGCAGGTTGTCGCCGCCGATGCCCGGGGGAGCTGGCGCCTCGGAGCCGGAGGGACTCGACCCTCGCTCGACGAGGCGGAACGAACGCACCTCCCGGGCGGCGCCGTCTTCGAAAACCGACACCTCCGCCGGTTGCACATCCCGGACCGGCCTGCCCCGCTTGTCGCGGATGACGACGTCGAGGACGACCGCACTGGTTCCGGCGCGGAAGGAGCCCGCTACGGGCTGCTGCCCGCCGGGCTCCTGCGCGCGGGGTGCGGCCCGCATCCCCATCGCCAGGAGGACCGCCGCGACGCGAAGGATGTGGTGCCGCAAACGAGCGGACGCCGGTGATGGGCGGAGCATGGGATGTGGGCTGGACCGCTCAGCGCGGAGTTCGGGCGCGATCGCTGGCGTCCTTCTCCTGATTCAGGCGCTCGACAATGGCTCGTTCCCGATCGCCGTCCTCCTTGCGCTGGAGGCGGTAGTAGGCCGTCGCGAGCCCGACATGCGCCTCGACGAACGATGGCGCCTCCCTGACGATCGCCTCGAGCATCGCGGCCGCAGTCGCGTCGTCACGCCTGCCGAGCGCGACACTGGCGAGCTGGTTGCGCGTCCGCATATCGCCCGGACGGACGCCGAGGGCGCGGGTGAAGTAGCGCAATGCCGCCTCGTAGTCCTGATCCGCCTTACGGAGGACGCCCATATACAGGTTCGCGTCGAAATCGAGCGGGTTGCGCTTCAACGCGGCCTCGAACTCACCGAGGGCCAGATCCGGATTGCCGGCCTCGAGCAACGCCTGCGCATACATGGTCCGGACGCCAGGCAGATCAGGATCGAGGGAGACGGCCCGCTTCAGATCCTCTGCCGCGCCCTTCAAGTCTCCGGCACCACGCTTCGCAACGCCCATCATCACCTGGGCCTGCGCGGAATCCCCGTGCCGCAGGATGCGGTCGATCAACAATTGCCCCTTTTCCGTCTCCTTCGCGGTCAGGTAGGCCATGCCGAGCAGGTACGACAGCGTCGGGTCGTCTGCACGCGAGGCCTCGAGCGGCGCGAGAAGCGCGATCGCCTCGGCCGGGTGCTCGAGGCGGAGCTGACAGTCCGCCGCGAGATACCTCGCCTGGAGACTGTCCGGCTGCGCGGCCAGAACCCGGCCGAAGGTTTCAGCGGCGTCGACAAGCTGGTCGGATTTGTAGAACGCGAGTCCGAGGTTCGACAACACCGTGAGGTTGGACGGGGCGATCGCGAGCGCGGCCCGATACGCCGCGATGGCTTCCTCGTACCGACCCAGCTGGATCAGTACGACGCCGAGATTCGAGCGCGCCTCGACATTGGTCGGGAACGCATCGAGGAACCGTCGATATTCCGCGGCAGCCGCGGCGAAATCACCGTTCCGCTGGAGAACCGCCGCGTGGTCGAAGGACGGCCCCTGCGCGTCCACGGCGGGGGCGCTCATCAGCATGACCACGACCAGGGCGAGCGGGAACAGCCACCCCGTCAACATCACGCCGCCCATGATAGCCGACCGGGGCGCAGCCGGGCGGCCTGGCCGCGCGGCCTCAGAAGTAGAATTTGAACGCCAGCTGGATGATGCGCCTCCCATACTTTCGGTTCTGGGGAAGGACGCCGAAGTCTGGATTCGCCAGGACCCCGTTCGCGTAGTTGAGCTTCAGGTTCGCATTGTCGTCCAGGAACCGTTGCGGATGATTGAAGACGTTGGTGAACGACGCCCGGAACTGGAATTTTCTGGTCTCGTTCAACTTGAAATTCTTGAACAGACCGAAATCGTGGTTCATGTATGCCGGCCCCCGGAGGTCCGGCATGATGTAGCCGCCGTTATGACCCGGAGAGGGCACGGCGAAGCACTTCGGATTGAAAACCTGATCGCCGGTGATGCCGCTCATCGGGTCGCACGTCAACACCGGCATGGCCGCGATCGACGGTGACCCCGTGATGACTGCGTTGCTGATCGCGGTTCCGTTGGCGAGCGTGCCGGTCAGTCCGAAATTCACGCCGGTGCTGGCCAGCGGCTGCAGCGGCGCCCCGCTAATCCAGGTCGAGACGCCTGTGAACTGCCAGCCGCCGGCGACTGCCCTCAGGACGGCATTCCGATCGACGTCTGGCAGCAACCAGCTGTAGCTGATGTTCACGACGTGCCGCCGATCGTACCCAAGCACGCCGTAGGCGGAATCCCGGAGGTTTCCGGGGGGCTGGGTCGTGGATCCCTGCCCGCCGCCGCGGATCCCAATCGCTTTTGACCAGGTATAGGCGGTCGTGAAGCTGAAGCGGGATCCCTGTCGGCTGAGCAGCGTCTGCAACGCATTGTAATTCTGGTAATGCGTGTGTCGCGTCACCGGAAGATCCCCGTACTGCGACAGCGGGCGGTAGAGATTCGGATCGCCGTTCGGATCGCCGAGCATCGCGCCGAACGGGACGCTGTTGAAGTTGTTGATGCCGTCGTTCAGGAGGTGATCGCTCTTGCTGCCGACGTAGCCGGCTTCGACCGTCATTCGAAACGGGATCCGCTGCTGGATCGTCATGCTCCAGCTCTGCGTCCGTGGCTGCTTGTTGTCGCTCACCAGAATCGCTCCCGTCAGCCCCGGCTGCTTGCTGGGATCGACGGTCGACACCTGTGACAACGGCACGTTGGACGCATTGGTGAACGTCACCCCGTATGGAAGATCGATGAAGCCGGAGTAGGGTCCCTGGGCGTCGTGGAAGTTGAACATGCCGTAGCCGCCGCGCAGCAGTGTCTGGCCCGTCCCCAACACGTCATAGGCCAGGCCGACCCGCGGAGCCCAGAACACCGGCTGCACCTTGACGCCTGAGAGCGGAATCTTGCTGTCGCGGGCCGTCCAGGTCACGCCGGGGAACTGCGATCCCGCCGGCGCCCCGGCGAGCAGGGACGGATCGAACACGGCCATGCCCTTCCCGTTTCGTTCCGTCCAGCCGCCGAGATGCGAGACGCGGAGGCCATACTCGAGCGTCAGCCGGTTCTTCGCCTTCCAGCTGTCCTGCGCGTACCCCTCGACGATGTTGTAAGCCATGTTGTGCACGACGTTGGCCGACTGCTCACCGTATTCCGCAAGGGTCCCGGTCAGGAGGTCCGAGAAATAGTTGCCGGTCGATCCGCTCGCCCAGGGCGCCGGAATCAGCCGTCCGTTCGAGTCGCCATTTCCCGGTTGGCTGTTGTTGACCCACTCGTAATACGCACCTGCTTTCATCGTGTGCGCGCCGGCAACCTTCGTGACGCTCTGCGCGCCGGAGACCAGCCATTTCTTGGCAAACAGCACCGGATCGAAGCCTCCAGGGTTGTACAGCGTTGGTCCGTTCCCCCAGTTCAGCATGGACGGGATCTGGTCCAGACCGCTTTTGTAAATGCCGGCGTTCGTATAACCGAGCGCCGACCGGGAGACCCTGGTCGGATCGCGGAATTGATTCGGAAAATTGATATAGGTGGTCGCAAACGTCGATTCGGTGGTGAGCGAGGACCCGAAGATGCGTGTCAGGCTCAACGTCCCGGAGTGCGACCGGTTAGGGGAGGTCACCGCGGTCGGATACGGCACCTGGGCCGAGTTGCGCCACCAGAGACCGACGGGGAAGTTTTGTTCCTCCGCCTGCAGGTTGTATCGAGCGAACACCCGTGTGTTGTTGCTGACGTTGAGATCGACGCGCGTCAGCCACTGATGCATGTTCTGGCTGAGCGGGACGTTCTGCACATAGTTGTAACCGTCGGTCACGGCGGGATCCGAATTTGGCTGAGGGAACAGACCGATCAGCCGCTGGCCGTTTGCATCAATCTGATTCGACGGGATCCGGCCGTTTTCGAGATTGGTGGGTGTCGCGCTGACATAGCCGTTGCCGAGCTTCGAGAACGAGGCCGTGTTGCTGAAGTCTCCCTGGCGCATGGCTTCCGTGGGCACCCAGGACTGCAGTGTGCCCGTGTCGAGCCGCTGCCGGTAAAATTCGTATCCGGTGAAAAAGAACACCCGATCCCGGTTCTTGTTGAAGCCGGTACCTGGAATCAAAAGTGGCCCGCCGATGTTGAACCCGGGATACGTGAACTGGTTCTTCGGCTTGTTTTCGGGTCCCGGCACGCTGCTGAAACGGTTGAGCAGCCACTCATTCGAATTCAGCCGGTAATCACGCATGTACGTGTAGGCCATGCCGTGAAAATCGCGTCCGCCCGCCTTGCTGACCGCGTCGATCGTAATCGGGCCCTTCGCGTGCTCGGCGCCGTAGTTCGCCTGCAGCACCTTGAACTCCCCGACCATGTCGGGGTTGGGGTTGACGGATGTGGCACAGTTGCACCCCGGATCGGAGGCATGCGCACCGTCGATGACGATGTCGAGCGCGTCGGTGCGGGTGCCGTTCCCCGAGAAGTTGCCGACCGCGCTTTGTTTGCCGCCTTCGCCGTTGCCGTTGATCCCGATGATCTCTCCGTTGAATCCGGGACGGTTGTCGGTGCCGTTGGAAGTGGGCGTCATTCCGGGCAGCAGCTTCAAGAGCTCGGCCGTCGACCGGCCGACCATCGGCACGTTCTGGATCTGCTCCGCTGTGAGGCGCGCGCTCTTTTCCCCGGAACTGAGCGAGGCGATCTCCGGCCGGGCGGTCACCGACACCGTCTCGCTGAGAGTGCCGACGCGCAGCTTGATGCCGCTCAGGGCGCGGCGCTCACCCAGCCGCAGCGCGATGTCGGTCGCTTCCCATGAACTGAAGCTTGGCAGCTCGACCTTGACACTGTACGTGCCGGCTGACACGGCCGCAAAGACGAACACACCGTCGGCGTTGGTGGTGGTCCGCTGGACGGCCTTCGATGTCTGGTCGGTGAGGATGACATCCGCGCCCGGCAGCGAGCCGCCCTGCTCATCGACCACGGTACCGGAAATGGTGCCGAAGAGGCTTTGCGCGTACGGCGCGCCCGCAAGGCCCAGCACTATGGCGAGCGCCAGAATGGCGCGACTCGAAACCCTCGTCGAGAGAAAGGACAACATCGAATGCTCCAGTCGGAGAAACGCCGCTTGGCCGCGCGCCACGCACCCACTCGCCGGTGCCTGCTTGAACCTGTGGGGAGACACTAGGTCAGGCCGTGCGTTCGCCGGAACCATCGAAAGACATATATTTGTATATTCCTAAAGACATATTTTGTCACGCCGTGGACAGGACGCGCCGGGCGTCCCCCCACGCGCCAGCCCCATCGTCCCGGCTCACGGCGTCGAGCGGGTGAACGTGAGCGACTGAATCTGCGGGATCGGCGTGGGCGCGAGCAGGAGTTGCCCCTTCACGCGACCACGCTCGCAGTTCCAGGTGAAGTCCCCTTCGAGCGCACCCGTGGGGACGATGGGTGCGCCCGTGTCACACCTGCCCACCTCGGCTTTCAGCCCGGCGAGATCGCGAGCCCGGTGTTCCGCGTCCCGGTCCATCAGGACGTTCATCGCGAGCACATCGCCAGCCGACGTGACGGAGCCCGCCGTGAACATTGTCACGGCCGCGGCATAGGCCCTGGTCAGCGCGGCTGAGGGCAGGGGCGGGCGCGGCCTCAATCGGCCTGCCCGCAACAGGGTCACCGCTGCGTCCCACACCGGCGAACGGGGCCCTGCGTAGGTGCGATTGGCGAAGGCGAAGATGCCGACGCCATAGTCCGGCAGGAGCAGCACGTGCGATCCGTAGCCCGGATACCCGCCGCCATGGCTCATCGTGAGTGCGAGCTCGCAGTCGGTCGCCGCGAAAAAACCCATGGCGTATGTCGACGCCTCACGGCAGGCCTCTGCTCCGCTCGATCCGGGTCGCTGCCGGACCGCGGGGAAGTTCGCTCCCTGTGCCAGCTCGCGCACGCTCGAACGTCGCACCGGCCCGGTGTCCGCTCCGTCGCGCGGCGGCCACGCCGACAGCAGAAAAGACACCCATTTCGCGTAGTCGGCGGCGCTGGTCTGGACGCCGCCCATCGCGCCGAACGCGCCGTGCGCCATCGTCGGCTCGATCTTCCAGGTCGCGTCTTCCCAGCGGTAGCCCATGGCTCGACGCTCCTGAGGAGCGGCAGCCACGTCGTACCCTGTGGAAGTCATCCCCAACGGCGTAAACAGCAACCCCTGGACGAAGTCCTTGTAGGGCTGTCCGGATACGTTGGCGACGATGCGGCCGAGCAGGGCGTAGCCGAGGTTCGAGTACTCCATCGCCATCGCGGGCGGGCGCGTGAAGGGCACGCCCTGGCGAAGGAGACGCGTGAAGTCGTCGTCGGGCAGCGGGGTCTGTCGATCGCCCCAGGGATCGTCGGTGACGAAGCCCGCGGTGTGCGTCAGCAGCTCGCGCACACGAATTTTCGGCGAGTCGTCCGTCGGATACTTCCACCCGCGCAGCTCCGGCACGTAGGTTTCGACCGTCGCGTCGAGCGAGAGCTTGCCCTCGTCCCGCAGCTTGAGGATCGACAGCGCCGTGAACGCCTTCGTCATCGAGGCGATGCGAAACAGAGTGTCCGCGTCGACGGGACGTTTTGTCTCGATGTCCTGCACGCCGGCGCCCTTCACGTGCACCAGCCGGCCATCCTGCACGATGCCCCACACCATGCCAGGAATGTGGGCATCGAGGCGGTAGTTCTCCATCGTCCGGTCCACTTCGGCGAAGACTGCGGCATCCTGGGCCAGCACGGGTTGGACGAGACCAGCGCTCGAAATCGTCAGGGCGATCGCAACGGCCGGGACCGGGGCAAGACGTAGACGTGCGACGTGTGCCATGAGCACTTCTCCTGGCGGCGCTGAAAGCCGAACTCGGGTTCGGCGCTGGTTCCTGGCTGGTTGTGGCTTCCGGTTGCCGCCGGATCGGTGCCGCGGTTCGCGCACTTGTAGCACGAACCCGAGCCCCGTGACGCGAGCTCTGCCCCACTCGGCCCGTGTCGGCGGGGTGATTGCGGGGCCGGCTGTCAGTGCCCTCGGCCGTTTGTCAGGCCTGCCCATCGCGAAACGTCAGCGTCTTCCGCAGGAAGGTGCACACGTCCGCACACAGCCGCTCGTAGAACTGGACGCGATCGAAGCCGATCGGGTCCTGCGAGGGTGGTTTCGCCGGTGTCCTCATCGCAACAGGATAGGGGCTCAGGAACGAGTAGTGGCCGGCGTTCGGCACGATCCGATGATCAATGAGCCCCCGGTTACGGCTCCCGCGCTTGATGATCTCGCTGTGCCCCCATGGCACGAACACCGTGCGGCCGTCGGGGAGCGTCTTGTTTCCAGGGATTTCGAGATCGTCCTGATCGCCGGTCATCATCAGGATCGGGACGCAGACGTCGTCCAGCGCGCCATTCGTGAGGAACCACGCCGCAGCCGGCGCCAGCAGGACGAGGGCCTTGACGCGGGCATCCGGCGTGATGTCGATCGGACTCGACCGCCTGCTCGATGTTTCCCAGGCGAACGCACTCGGGCGACCACCGGCCAGCGCCAGGGCGGTATAGCCCCCAAGCGAATGTCCGACAACTGCGACGACGTCCGGCGACAACGAGGGCCCGCAGAATTCGCACTGCAGCATCCAGTCAATCACCGCCCGCAGGTGACCAGGTCGATTCCGCAGATTGGCTTCGGTACCCGCAAGGCTGCTGTCGGTGCGGCTGTCGCCGGGGTGTTCAGGCATCGCGATGACGAAGCCGTGCCGCGCGAGATGCATGGCGAGCCCTCGATGCAGCATCGGCATGCTGCCCGTTCCATGCGAGACCACGACGAGCGGCCTGGAGCCCGGTGCGAGTGGACCGTCTCGGGCGATCGATTCGGTGAACGGACCGAGCGGCTCGGGACGTTCGCCGGCCGGACTGGGGTAGAACACCGCCGTTCGAACGTCGGTGCCGATTGCTTCGTCGGGAATGGCGAAGGACCGGTAGCCGGCCGATTGCGTCACTGCAGGCAGGGTAGCAGACCTGTGGGGCGTCTGACGCCTACAAGGCGGGGCTGAAGCCCCGCCCTACGACCCGCCCCACGAAAAAAGCGGGACGGAAGCCGCGCCATAAGAAACAGGCGGGGCTGAAGCCCCGCCCTACATGCGCTTTTGTGGGGACGTCGCGCGGAGCTTTAGCTCCGCGTCCACCCCGAATCTGAGGCTTGAGCCTCGGATCCTTGATCCCTGATCACCACTCCCGAAACTACGCGCAGCCGCTCGTCGTGCCGCAGTTCGCGCACTTGTAGCACGAACCGGAGCGCACCATGATCGACCCGCACGTCGAGCACGGCGGGGCGTCTTCCTGGTTCTGAATCGCGGCGAACGATGATGTCGCGCGCGAGGTGATGGCCCCCGTGGCCGAGGCGCCCGCCGCTGCCGCGACGTCGAGTGGCAGCTGCTCGGGCGTCGTGACGGTCTCCTCGCGGTTGTTGACGCCCGCGCGGAACTGGGCCTCGGGCGACAGGAACTTCGCCGCCATCCACCGGAAGATGTAGTCGACGATCGACTTCGCGAAGCGGACGTCGGGGTTCTTCGTCATCCCCGACGGCTCGAAGCGGACGTGGCTGAACTTGTCGACCAGGTCCTGCAGCGGCACACCGTACTGCAGCGCGTAGCTGATCGCCTGCGCGAAGGCATCGGCGAAGCCCGAGATGGTCGAGCCTTCCTTCGCCATGACGAGGAAGATCTCGCCGGGCGTCCCGTCCTCGAAGAGCCCGACGGTGATGTAGCCCTCGTGGCCGGCGATGTCGAACTTGTGGGTGAAGGCGTGGCGCTCGTCGGGCAGCTTCCGGCGCCGTGGACCCGCATCGACCGCCGCCACGGCCACCTTTTCCTTGTCGCGCGCGGTGTTGAGCGGCTGCGTCCGCTTGCTGCCGTCGCGGTAGATCGACACGGCCTTGGCGCCCATGCGCCAGGAATCGACGTAGGCCTGCTGAATCTCTTCGACGGTCGCTTCCTTCGGGACGTTGACGGTCTTCGAGATCGCCCCCGACAGGAACGGCTGCACGGCCCCCATCATGCGGACGTGGCCCATGTAGTGGATGGAGCGCACGCCGCGCGCCGGCTTGAAGGCGCAGTCGAACACGGCGAGGTGGTGCTCCTTGAGGTGCGGCGCGCCCTCGATGGTCTCGTTCTCGTCGATGTACTCGATGATTTCCTTGATCTGGGTCGCGTTGTAGCCCAGCTTCGTGAGCGCCATCGGCACGGTCTGGTTGACGATCTTCATCAACCCGCCTCCGACGAGCTTCTTGTACTTCACGAGCGCGATGTCCGGCTCCACCCCGGTGGTGTCGCAATCCATCATGAAACCAATCGTCCCCGTGGGCGCGAGCACGGTCGCCTGCGCATTCCGGAAGCCGTGCTGCTCACCGAGCTCGATGACCTCGTCCCACACCGCCTTCGCCGCCTGGAACAGGTCCGTCGGCAGGTGCGTGCGATCGATGTCCTTGAGCGCCGCGCGATGCTTCCGCATCACCCGGATGAACGGTTCCTTGTTCTTCTCGTACCCCGCGAATGGACCGCCGTGATCCCGCGCGATCTTCGCCGACTGCGCGAACGCCGCGCCGTGCATGAGCGCGGTGATGGCCGCCGCGTAGTCGCGCCCGGAGTCGCCGTCGTACGGCAGGCCCCGCGACATGAGCAGCGCGCCCAGGTTGGCGTAGCCGAGGCCCAGCGGACGGAACTCGTGGCTGTTCTTCGCGATGGCCGGCGTCGGATAGCTCGAGTTGTCGACTAGGATCTCCTGCGCCGTGATCATCGTCCGGCAGGCGGCCTCGAACGACACGGAGTCGATCTCGCCATCCTCCCGCAGGAACTTCATCAGGTTGATGGACGAGAGGTTGCACGCCGTATCGTCGAGGAACATGTACTCGGAGCACGGGTTGCTCGCGTTGATCCGTGCGGTGTTCGGGCACGTGTGCCAGTCGTTGACGGTCGTGTCGAACTGCATGCCGGGGTCGCCGCAGATGTGCGTCGCTTCCGCGATCTCGCGCATCAGCTGCCGCGCCTTGTACGTCTGCATCGGCGCGCCGTCGCGCACCGCCTTCGTCGTCCAGTCGCCGTCGTCCATGACCGCGCGCATGAACTCGTCGGTGACGCGCACGCTGTTGTTCGAGTTCTGGAAGAAGACGGACGAGTACGCCGGTCCGGTGAACGAGCCGTCGTAGCCGGCGTCGATCAGCGCCCAGGCCTTCTTCTCTTCCTCGACCTTGCAGTTGATGAACTCGACGATGTCCGGATGGTCCGCGTTGAGGATGACCATCTTCGCCGCGCGGCGCGTCTTGCCGCCCGACTTGATGACTCCCGCGAACGCATCGAAGCCCTTCATGAACGAGACGGGACCCGATGCCGTGCCGCCGCCGGCCAGGAGCTCGCGCGAGGAACGGATCGCCGACAGGTTCGAGCCCGTGCCCGATCCGAACTTGAAGAGCATCCCCTCGGTCTTCGCCAGGCCGAGGATCGACTCCATCGTGTCCTGCACGGCATTGATGAAGCACGCCGAGCACTGGGGAGCCTTCTCGAACCCGACGTTGAACCAGACCGGGCTGTTGAAGGCCGCCTTCTGATACACCAGCAGATGCTTGAGGTCGTCGCTG
>JANMCN010000075.1:0-5709 GCA_031361295.1 Acidobacteriota bacterium
GCCAGGCAGAACGAGCTCGTCGAGAACTGGATCACCAGGAAGGTCGACGTGATTGCCGTCGCGGTCGAGAACCGCGGCGGGATCTCGAGCGTGCTCAGGAAGGCGCGTGAGCGCGGCATCCATGTCGTTACGTGGGACTCCGACGCGGACCCCGACGCCCGCGACTTCTTCGTCAACCAGGCGACCTCCGAGGGCATTGGCAACACGCTGACCGACGAGGCGGCGCGGATCCTGGGGGGCAAGGGGGAGTTCGCGATCATCACCGGCGCGCTCAGCGCGGCGAATCAGAACGAGTGGATTGCCTTCATCAGGAAGCGCCTGACCGCGAAGTACCCGGATCTGAAGCTCGCGACGATCCGTCCGAGTGACGACGACCGCGACAAGGCCTTTGCGGAAACGCAGACCGTCATGCGGGTGTTCCCGGCCGTCAGGCTCGTCATGGCGATTTCCGCGCCCGCGGTGCCGGGTTCGGCCGAAGCCGTGCGCCAGGCGAACCGCCGCGACGTGAACGTCATCGGGCTGTCGCTGCCGAACATCAACAAGCCGTACGTCCACGACGGGTGGGTGCAGACAGTGGTGCTCTGGAACACCCGGGACCTCGGGTACCTCACGATACTGGCCAGTTCGCGGCTCGCGTCGAAGGGCATTCCACCTTGCACCCCGTCAATCGAGGCTGGCCGTCTCGGCACGATCCAGCTTCGCGGCACCGAGATCGTGCTCGGCGCGCCGACCATGTTCACGAAGGCGAATATCGACAGGTTCGATTTCTAGCCGCGTCCGCCCTACGGACTGGGGGCGACCGCTATCCGGTACGTAGCGCGGAGCTTCAGCTCCGGGAATCACCGCTCCGCGTACGCGCGCTCACATCTTCCAGGCGATGCGTCCGTAGACCGCCCGCCCGTTCATGCCGAACGGCGACTGGCTGGGGAACGTCTGGATACCGTTGAACGAGTTCACGGTGATGTTCCGGTCCGGGAACACGTTGAAGATGTTCTGCGCGCCGGCCGCGAGCGTCAGCGTCTTCGCAATCCGGAACGACACCTCCGCGTCCGTCAGCCACTTCGGGCGGTAGAGCTGATCGTCCGCGGGATTGGACGTGGCGCTGCAGAACCTGCCATACCGGGCGACCCCGGCGTCGGCGCCCCATCGGTTCCGGCGCCAGTCCGCTCCCGCCCGCACACTGTCGCGCGGCTGGCTGCACTCGATCCGGCGTCGCTGCTCACGATCGAAGAGCACCTGGTCGAACCCCGCGAGCTGCGCGGGGGTGGTCACGCCGCCCACAATCTTCGTGCGGGTGTTGTTGTAGGACGCATGCAGGCGCAGATCGCCGGCGTCCGCGAGCGCCAGCCGATAGCCTGCCGACAGGTCTATGCCGTTCGTGCGGGTGTTGATCGCATTCGTGAAGAACCGGGCGCTGTTGGCCCCGAACGGAGCCAGGAGCGCGGTGATCCGGGGTCCGGTGAAATTGCCGGACACCACGATGCGGTCGTCAATCGCGATGTGATAGTAGTCCACCGTCAGATCGAGGCCCGGGATCGGGGTCACTACGATGCCGCCGCTTCCATGCATTGAGTTCTCCGGCTTGAGTGCCTGCGCGCCGAGCACCTGCGCGGCCGGCGACGTGACCGGCAACGTCAGGGATTCGAACGGCACGAGCCCCTGCCCGGCCACGTTGAGGAAGTTCGTCGCGGTCGACGAGAAGAAGGACTGCCCCAGAGAAGGCGCACGAAAGCCGGTGCTGAGCGCGCCGCGGACGACGAAGCGGGGGTCGAGTTGCACGCGTGCCGTCAGTTTGCCCTGCACCGTGCCGCCGAAATCGCTGTAGTGCTCGGTGCGTCCCGCGAAGCCGAGGCGCAGCCACTTCAGGAAATCCCCCTCGACGTCCACGTAGGCCGCGACGCTCTCTCGCGAGGCATTGACCGCGTTCGTGGGGCGGAAGCCCGGAAACACCTGGGAGCCGATCGCGGCGATGCCGCCCGCCCGGTTCGGCGTGCCGCCGTTCCGGTACGAGTCGGGCTCCCCCGCGACGATCTCGTACTGCTCGCGCCGCGCCTCGCCGCCGAACGCCACGTTGAGCGGCCCGGCCATGCGGCCAATCCTGAAGGGGCGGCTGAGGTCGACGTTGCCAATCGCCTGCCCGAGCCTCAGCGTTCCGGCGTCGAACACGGTCTTGTTCGGCGGAACCGCCGGCCCGAGCGAGACGTTCAGTGTGTTGCCAATGGTGAAGGCGAAGCTGTTGTGCCCGACTCCGGCGCTCGCGTCCCACGCCCAGCTGTTCCACGCGCCGCGCACGCCACCGGTCGCGTTGTAGTCGACCACGAGCGGCCGAATTTCAGGGAGAAATCCCAGCGGGTAAATCTGCGGCCAGTTGCGGACGTCGAGGCTGCGGCGGTAGAACCCGGCGCTGTTGGCTTCGCGGCGGCTGTACCCGCCGAAGGCGTAGGCGAAGCGCGTCTGCTTTGCGTTGAGCGGCACCTGCGCGTTCACCATGGTCATGAGATCGCGCGTGTCGGGATCGCCCCACCGATGATTGGGCTCCGCAATCGCATTGTTCCCCGCATCCCCGGCGACGATCTGATCCCGGGGATCGAACGACGCCCGGTTGGTCCGGTTGTGATGCCGGTACTCGGCCGCCACGGTCACGCTGCCTTTGCCGATGCCCAGCCCCCACGATCCACCCGCATCGAACAGCTCACCGTCCGAAAAGTTGATCTTGTTGCCGGGCTGGCAGTTGAGCCCGGCGGACGTGCACGAGTTGCCGATGTAGCTGCCGGTCGCGAGCCCGAACTTGCTCGAGATCGACGGAGCCGAGACGCCTCCCTTGAGGACGATGTTGATGACGCCGGCGATGGCATCGGAGCCATACTGCGCCGCGGCGCCGTCGCGCAGGATCTCGATGCGCTCGATCGCCGAGACGGGGATCGCGTTGAGATCCACACCGGTCGACCCGCGGCCGATGCTGCTGTTCAGGTGGACGAGGGCGCTCTGATGGCGCCGCTTGCCGTTGATGAGGACCAGGACCTGATCGGGGCCGAGCCCGCGCAGCGTCGCAGGTCGCACGGTGTCGGTGCCGTCCGTGATGGTCGGACGGGGGAAATTGAACGACGGCGCCAGCGCCTGGATCACCTGCGTCGTCTCGGCATACCCGCTCGTGGCGATCTGATCCTGCGTGATGACGTCCACCGGAACCGCCTTCTGGGCTTCCGCGCCCATCACGCGGGACCCGACCGTGATCAGCTCCTCGAACCCGAGGCTCAGTCCCACATCGGCGGTGGCGGGCGCGTCGGGTCGGATCTCGACGTCCACGATTTTCGGCGGCAGGCCCAGCCCCTCGACCTTGATCTGCAGCTTGCCGGCTCGCGCCATTGCCGCGGGCACGTCGAGCCGGTACTTGCCGTCGCCATCGGTCGTGGCCGTGACGTCGGATCCGACGATCGAGACCACGGCGCCCGGAACCGGCAACCCGTCGGCCCGCGTCGTCACGACCCCGGACACCGTGGTGGGCGACTGGGCGGAGAGCCCAGCTGTTAGGATCAGACCCCACCCGAGCAGGGCTATCGCGCGCCGCATCACTGCCGTCATAAAACCTCCCGTGAACAGACGCTCCATCGTACAGGATGGATCCCCTCGCGGAGGTTACAATCCCCCGCATGGCCGCCGGGACCCCAGGCGGAATGCCTGTGCCGCTATCACCCGTCGCGCGGAGCTTCAGCTCCGCGACGGCAGCTGCTCGTTGCTCGCTTCGTGGCGTCGCAGAGGTAAACGGGTAGATGGCATATATGACTACGGCGAGGATGCGCTGGGCGATTCTCTGGACGATCCTGATCGCAATCGTGCTCGTGCCGTTCCTGATTTTCGAGAAACAGTTCGAGCAGCTCGCGACATGGCTGGCGGCGGGGAACGCGTCGGGGTGGGCGACTGCCGGGGCTATCGGGGCGCTCCTCGCCCTCGATGTGTTCCTTCCGGTGCCGTCGAGCATCGTGTCCACCGGGGCCGGTGTGCTGCTCGGCTTCTGGATGGGCACGGCGGTCATCTGGATTGGGATGACGCTCGGGTGCGTGATCGGTTACGCCTTCGGGGCGTACGCGGCCGGAGCCGCACGCCGCCTGGTCGGAGCGGACGGCCTGGCCAACGCCGGGAAAGTCATGGATCGGTACGGCCCGTGGGCGATCGTGATCTGCCGGCCGATACCGGTGCTCGCCGAGTCGAGTGTCGTGTTCGCCGGCCTGGTGAAGAGCCCCCTCGTCCCGTTCCTCTGGCTGACGGCTCTCGCGGACCTCGGGATTTCCATCGCCTATGCAGCTGTCGGCGCGTTCTCGATGCGGGCGGGATCATTCCTGCTGACCTTTGCGGGCGCCATGGCGCTGCCGGGCCTCGCGATTCTTGCGGGCAAGCTGTGGCTCGGACGTCGGAACGCTGCCGGCTAGACACGCGAATGTGTATGGAGCTCGCGACCCGGCAAGATGCCCCATGCCCGAATCGGTGTCCGGCGCGGGCGCCCCCGCGGGTCCTGTCGCGCGGCAGCCCGGGGCCCCCGACGCGCGTCTTCGCGCGTTGGGGTGGAGCCCCCCGGTGCTCGCCCGCTGTCGTGGGGCTCAACGGTAACGCGTGCTCGCCACCGGCGGGCGCCCGCCGCGCGCCACCCGCGAGCCCGTCCCATCACCGATTCGGAAGTGTTAGTATCCGCAGCGAGAGTGACGGTCGGGCCGCGTGGAGTGCGGGGGTCCGTCGCGTTCGTTTCACACCAGGAGAGATCAATGGCGACTCGCGACGGCGACAAATTCTTGTATTCACGCAGGGCCTTCGGCAAGCTGGCGCTTGCCGGCCTCCCGGTGACGCTCGCGCTCAGGGACCTGGACGCCTTCGACGCCGTCGACTCGAAAATCAACGGTGTGCAGATCGGCGCGATCACATACAGCTTCAGGGCGATCCCGAGCCCCGAGGACATCATCAAGGCGTACGTCTCGATCGGCCTGAGCGAGATGGAACTGATGTCGAATCATGCCGAGATGCTGGCCGGCGCGCCAATCCTCGCCACGCCGCCCGGCGGCCGCGGACCCGGAGCCGGCCCCGGGGCGCCACCCGCGCCGCCACCGCCTCCCGGTGCCCCCCCGGCCCCCGCGGCGCCCAGTTCAGGGGCCGGCACGCCACCGGCTCCTCCCGCGGCACCGATGCCTGGCGGCTCTCCTGCGGCCGGACGGCAGGGCGGTGGCCGGCGGGTGCTCACGCCCGAGGAGCAGGCCGACGCGGACGCGCGCGCCCAGGCCCTGCACAAGTGGCGGATGTCGGCAACCGACGCGACCTTTGCCACCGTGAAAAAGAAGATCACCGACGCCGGAATCGATCTCCGGATCCTCTGCTACAACCTCAACGTGCGGAACACGAAAGACGACGAGATCGAATACGCGTTCATGATGGCGAAGGCGCTCGGCGCGAGGGTGATTTCCACGTCAACGCAGGTGAGCATGGCGAAGCGGACCGCGCCGTTCGCCGACAAGCACAAGATCCGGCTTGCCTTCCACG
Organism: Acidobacteriota bacterium; assembly: GCA_031361295.1. Lineage (GTDB taxonomy): Bacteria > Acidobacteriota > Vicinamibacteria > Vicinamibacterales > 2-12-FULL-66-21 > JALZOC01. The sequence continues at coordinate 5,524 of JANMCN010000075.1, forward strand.
GCCACGACAACCTGACCGACCCCGACGAGACCGCGACGCCGCAGAGCTTCGATACGATTCTCCAGGCGTCGAAGTATCACGCGATCAATCTGGATATCGGCCACTTCACCGCGGCGAACTTCGATCCCGTGGCGTACATCCAGCAGCACCACGATCACATCACGCACCTTCACCTGAAGGATCGCA
>JANMCN010000112.1:0-17172 GCA_031361295.1 Acidobacteriota bacterium
CCGCATCGGACAAGGAGCTCAAGCAGGCCTACCGCAAGCTGGCCCGGAAGCACCATCCCGATGTGAATCCCGGCGACAAGTCCGCCGAGGCGCGCTTCAAGGAAATCAACGAGGCGTACGAAGTGCTGGGCGATCCCGAGAAGCGGCGCAAGTACGACGAGCTCGGGGCGAACTGGCGCCAGTACGAACAGGCGCAGCAGCAGGGGCAGGGGTTCCCCGGAGGGGCCCCGTTCGGCGCCGGCGCGCCGGGCGGCGGAGCGTGGAACATCAACATGGGCGGGCCCGGCGGCTACCGCACCATGAGCGAAGACGAGATGCACGAGCTGTTCGGGAACGAGGATCCGTTCTCGGACTTCTTCCGCACGTTCTTCGGCGGCGGCGGCCAGCGCGAAGGGAGCCGACCCCGGCAGGGGCGGGCGCCCCGCGCGCAGAACGGGCGCGACATCGAGCACGAAGTCGAGCTGACGCTGGAAGAGGCGTATCACGGCGCGACCCGGCGCGTGTCGATCAAGCAGGGCGGGCACGCGCGCAGCGTCGACGTGCGCATTCCGGTCGGCGTCAAGGACGGCTCCCGGGTGCGCGCAGCCGGCGAGGGGGAATCCGGCGGCAACGGCGGGTCGTCGGGGGATCTCTATCTTCGTGTCCGCCTGAAGCCGCACGCGGTCTTCGAGCGGCAGGGCACCGACCTGCACGCCAAGGTGGCGGTCCCGGTCACGACCGCGGTGCTCGGCGGCGAAGCCCAGGTGCCGACTATCACGGGGTCTGTCCGCTTGAAGATCCCGGAGACCACCCAGAGCGGCCAGGTGTTTCGCCTCAAGGGACACGGCATGCCGGCCGTCGGCAAGCCCGACGATCGCGGCGATTTGTACGCGACGGTGGACGTCCAGCTCCCCCGCTCGCTGACCCGGGGCGAGCGCGTGCAATGGGAAAAGTTGAAGGGCGAGGGAGAGAACGAGAAAGGCTGAAGCTGGAAGCCGGAAGCTGGAAGCCGGAAGCCGGAAGCTGGGAGCTGGAAGCTGGAAGCTGGAAGCTGATATGAACATCAACAAGTACACCGAGAAAGCGCAGGAAGCGATTCTTGCCGCGCAGCAGCTCGCGGACGCGGAGGGCAATCCGGAGATTGCGCCGGAACACCTGCTGCTGACGCTCGTCGAGCAGCGCGAAGGCATCGTGCCTGAGATCGTGCGGAAGATGAACGGCGACCCGACGGCCCTGGCGGGCGCGGTGCGTGCGGAGCTGCAAAAGCTGCCGCGCGCCCAGGGCGGCTCCCAGCCGGCGCCGTCCGCGCGCCTCCGCCAGGTCACGGCCGCGGCCGAACAGGAAGCCGAGCGCCTCAAGGACGAGTACGTCAGCACGGAACACCTCTTCGTGGCTATCGGGTCCGAAGGGGCGAAGTCTCCGTCCGTGCGGCTGCTGCAGCAGCGCGGCATGTCGAAGGACGCGATCCTCCAGGCGATGACGGCCGTTCGCGGGTCGCAGCGCGTGACGAGCCAGAACCCGGAGAGCACGTACCAGTCGCTCGAGCGCTATGGCCGGGACCTCACCGAGCTGGCCCGCAAAGGCAAGCTCGATCCCGTCATCGGCCGCGACGACGAGATCCGGCGTGTGATTCAGGTGCTGTCGCGCCGCACGAAGAACAATCCGGTGCTCATCGGCGAGCCGGGCGTGGGCAAGACCGCGGTCGTCGAGGGACTGGCCCAGCGGATCGTCCGGCAGGACGTCCCCGAGGGCCTCAAGAACAAGCGGATTGTCGCGCTGGACATGGGGGCCCTCGTCGCCGGGGCGAAGTACCGCGGCGAGTTCGAAGAACGGCTCAAGGCCGTCCTCAAGGAGGTCTCCGACTCCGCGGGCCAGGTGATTCTCTTCATCGACGAGCTGCACACGGTCGTCGGCGCAGGCGCGGCCGAGGGGTCGATGGACGCGTCGAACATGTTGAAGCCGATGCTCGCCCGGGGCGAGCTCCACACGGTGGGAGCGACCACCCTCGACGAATACCGGAAGTACATCGAGAAGGATGCGGCGCTCGAGCGGCGGTTCCAGCCGGTACTCATCGGCGAACCCACGGTCGAAGACACGATCAGCATCCTCCGCGGCCTCCGCGAGCGGTACGAGATCCATCACGGCGTCACGTTCAAGGACTCGGCGCTCGTGGCCGCCGCGGTGCTGTCGAACCGGTACATCTCCGACCGGTTCCTCCCGGACAAGGCGATCGACCTGATCGACGAAGCGGCGTCGCGGCTGCGGATGGAAATCGACTCGATGCCCGCGGAGCTCGACGAGGTCGAGCGCCGGATCATGCAGCTCGAGATCGAGCGGGAAGCGCTGCGGAAAGAGACCGACAAGGCGTCCGTCGAACGGCTCCAGAAGCTCGAAAAGGAGCTCGCGGACCTCAAGGAGGAGAAGAATCGCCTCACGACCCACTGGTCGCAGGAGAAGGAAGCGATCCAGGCGGCCCGGGCCGTCAAGCAGCAACTCGAGGACGTGCGTCTCGAGATGCAGCGCGCCCAGCAGGCCGGCGACTACGCGAAGGCGTCGGAGCTGCAGTACGGCCGTCTCCCGGAGCTCGAGCGCCGGCTCAGGGACGAGGAAGCGCGGCTCGCCGAGATGCAGAAGGCCGGGCGGATGCTCAAGGAGGAAGTGGACGAAGAGGACATCGCCGAGGTCGTCAGCCGCTGGACGCACATCCCGGTCAGCCGGCTGATGGAAGGAGAGATCCAGAAGCTGCTCCAGATGGAGCAGCGGCTCCACGCCCGCGTCGTGGGCCAGGACGAGGCGATTTCGGCGGTGGCCAACGCCATGCGCCGTGCACGCGCCGGACTCCAGGATCCCAATCGTCCGCTCGGCAGCTTCATGTTCCTCGGCCCGACCGGCGTCGGCAAGACGGAGCTCGCCCGGGCGCTGGCGGAGTTCCTCTTCGACGACGAGCAGGCCATGATCCGGATCGACATGTCGGAGTACCAGGAAAAGCACACGGTGTCGCGGCTCATCGGCGCACCGCCCGGATACGTCGGCTACGAGGAGTCCGGGCAGCTCACCGAAGCCGTCCGCCGGCGCCCGTACTCCGTCGTCCTGTTCGACGAAGTCGAGAAGGCGCACCCGGAGGTCCTCAACGTGATGCTGCAGCTGCTCGACGACGGGCGGCTGACCGACGGAAAGGGCCGCACGGTGGACTTCAAGAACTCGGTCGTGATCATGACGTCGAACGTGGGGAGCCACTACATCGCCGAGCAGGCGCTGAAGCGCGAGGGTACGTCGGCGACGCTCGACGAAGGCGTGAAGCGGGAGGTGATGGATGCGCTCCGGGCCCACTTCCGCCCGGAGTTCCTGAACCGGCTCGACGAGATCATCATCTTCCACGCGCTGTCGCGGCTCGAGATGCGCTCGATCATCGACATCCAGCTCCGCGGCCTGATGAAGCGGCTCGAGGACCGGAAGATCCGCGTCACCCTGACGGACCGTGCGAAGGATCTGCTCATCGCGGAGGGGTACGACCCCACCTACGGCGCGCGTCCGCTGAAGCGCACGATTCAGCGCCGCGTCCTGGATCCGCTGGCGATGCGGGTGCTCCAGGGGGAGTTCGGCGAAGGGGCGACCATCAGCATCGACGCGACACGCGGCGAGCTCGAGTTCGCACGGGTCGAGGAGCCGGTGCACGCGTGACGGCAGCCGGGCGGGCGGCGACGGCGCCGTCCGCCCCCTGCAGATAGCGGATAAAATCATCACATGGCGGAAGACACCCCAACACCAAAAAGCCGACGAGCGGACAGGCGGCTCCCCCCTCGCACGGGCCCCGGTTCGGCCACCTGGTACGTCCTCGGCCTCCTCCTGGTGCTTGCGCTGGGACAGGCATTCTTCTTCTCCCTGCAGTCCGGGGAAACGGTCTCGTACAGCGCCTTCAAGCAGTTCGTGCGCGACGGCAAGGTGCAGGAGGTGGCGGTCGCCGAGGATCGCGTGCACGGCACCCTGAAGGATCCGGCAGCCAAACCGCGCCCGTTCAGCGCGGTCCGCATCGAAGATCCGAAGCTCGTGGAGGATCTCGAAAAGAGCGGCGTCAAGTACACCGGCGAGGTCCCGAACCGCTGGCTCGGCGAGGTTCTCGGCTGGGTGATCCCGCTCATCTTCCTCATCGGGCTCTGGAGCTTCTTCTTCCGGCGGATGGGCGGCGCCGAGGGCGGCGTCATGTCGTTCGCGCGCAGCAAGGCGAAGATCTATGCGGACGACGACGTGAAGGTGCGGTTCGGCGACGTGGCCGGCGTGGACGAGGCGGAAGACGAGCTGCGGGAGATCGTCGAGTTCCTGAAGACCCCGAAGAAGTACACGAGCATCGGGGGGCGCATTCCCAAGGGCGTGCTTCTCGTGGGCCCTCCAGGCACGGGCAAGACACTCCTCGCGCGCGCGGTGGCTGGGGAGGCGAAGGTTCCCTTCTTCAGCCTCAGCGGGTCTGAATTCGTAGAGATGTTCGTCGGCGTGGGTGCGGCGCGCGTCCGCGATCTCTTCGCGCAGGCGGAGGTCAAGGCGCCCTGCATCGTCTTCATCGACGAGCTCGATGCGCTCGGCAAGGCCCGCATGCAGTCGCCCATGGGCAGCCACGAGGAGCGGGAGCAGACGCTCAACCAGCTGCTCGCCGAGATGGACGGGTTCGACGGCCGGAAGGGCGTGATCATCATGGGGGCGACCAACCGTCCCGAAGTGCTCGATCCGGCCCTGCTCCGCCCCGGGCGATTCGATCGCCAGGTGCTCGTCGACAAGCCTGACGTGCGGGGGCGGGAAGAGATCCTGCGGATTCACGTCAAGAACGTGAAGCTCTCGACGGCGGTCGATCTCAAGGTCATCGCGGCGCGGACGGCGGGATTCGCCGGGGCGGACCTCGCCAACCTGGTGAACGAAGCGGCGCTGCTGGCGGCCCGCAAGGACAAGACCTCGGTCGAGATGAAGGATTTCGAGGAGGCGATCGATCGCCTGATCGCGGGGCTCGAGAAGAAGCGGGTGATGAGCACCAGGGAGCGGCGGATCGTCGCGTACCATGAGTCAGGGCACGCGATCGTCGCGAGCGTCCTGCCGGGGCTGGATCCCGTGCACAAGATCTCCATCGTCCAGCGCGGCTTCGGCGCCCTGGGGTACACGATGCAGCTGCCGCTCGAGGAGCGCTACCTGCTCACGCGCGAAGATCTCCTGAGCCAGCTGTCGGTGCTGCTCGCCGGACGGACGGCGGAGGAGATCGCGTTCGGCCACCTCTCGACCGGCGCGCAGAACGATCTGCAGCGCGCCACGGACATCGCGCGCGCCATGGTCACGGAGTTCGGCATGAGCGAGATGCTCGGGGCCGTGAATTACAATGGGCACAAGCGGAACGCGTTCCTGGACATGCCGTTCATGCAGGAGCGCGGGAACTACTCGGAGGACACGGCGCTGAAGATCGACTCGGAGGTCAAGCGGATCATCGGCGAGGCCACGAACGCCGCCCGCGAGGTCCTCCACGATCGCCGGGCCGTGCTCGACGTGCTCTCGGAGCGTCTGCTCGAGAAGGAAGTCATCGAGTCGGAGGAGCTCAGGGCCATCATCGGCCCGCTGCCCCCGAAGGATCCCGACGCGGTGCCGGCCGAGGTTCCCCCGCCCGGGCCCGTCCCCGCGGTCTCCTGATGCCGACGCGCACGGAGTCCCAGTCGTTCGAGGACATCCTCGAGCATCTGCGGGTGATGCGCGGATTCGACTTCACCGCGTACAAGCGGGCCAGCCTCATGCGCCGCGTCGTCACGCGCATGCATACCGTCGAGATCGCCACCTTCGAGGGGTACCTCGATTACCTGCAGGTGCACCAGGAAGAGTTCGAAGCGCTCTTCAATACGATCCTCATCAACGTCACGTCATTCTTCCGCGACCCCGACGTGTGGGACCACATGAAGGCGGACGTGATCCCGAGGCTCCTCGCGGACCGTCCGTCCGCCTCCCCGATCCGTGTCTGGAGCGCCGGGTGCGCGTCCGGGCAGGAGGCCTACAGTATCGCGATGCTGCTTGCGGAGCGGCTCGGGCTGGAGCACCTGGCGGAGCGCGTCAAGATTTACGCGACCGACGTCGACCATGAGGCGTTGACGCAGGCGCGGCATGCGAGCTATGCCGCGCGTCAGATCGAGGACGTGCCGCCTCCGCTCGCCGAGAAGTATTTCGACGCGAGCGGCGCGAAGAACTTCGTCATCAACCGGGACCTGCGGCGCGCCGTCATTTTCGGCGCGATCGATCTGATCCAGGACGCCCCGATCTCCAGGATCGACCTGCTCCTCTGCCGCAACACCCTGATGTACTTCAACGCCGAAGCGCAGGCGCGGATTCTCAGCCGCTTCGCGTTTTCCCTCAATCCGAACGGTGTGCTGCTGCTCGGCCGCGCCGAGATGCTGTTCAGCCACTCGACGCTGTTCGTCCCCCTCGACCTGAAACGGCGGCTGTTTCGCGTCTGCGCGAAGCCGAGCCCCCGCGTCCGCCCCGGAAGGCCGGTGGAGGCGCGCGAAACCATGGTGGAACCCATGCCTGAAGAAGCTCGTCTCCGTCACGCCGCCTTCGACGCGGAACCGGTCGCGCAGATCGTCCTCGACGGGTCCGCCGTGCTCGTCGCGGCCAACACACGCGCGCGGCACCAGTTCGGCATTTCGAGCCGCGACATCGGACGCCCCCTGCAGGATCTCGAGGTGTCGTATCGGCCGGCGGAGCTCCGCAACGCGCTCGACCGCGCCGTGACGGAGCGCCGGGACGTCGCGTTGAAGGACATCCCCTGGCCCGTCGCCGGCGAGACCCGCTACTTCGACATCGTCGTCGCCCCATTGTTCGACGAGCAGCGCGCGATCATCGGCTCACGCATCGCGTTCGACGACGTCACGCGCTACCGGGTGCTGCAGAGCGAGCTCCACGCGTCGAAGCAGGAGCTCGACACCGCGTACCAGGAGCTGCAGTCCACGAATGAGGAGCTCGAGACGACGAACGAAGAGCTGCAGTCCACCGTCGAGGAGCTCGAGACGACGAACGAGGAGCTCCAGTCGACGAACGAGGAGCTGGAAACCATGAACGAGGAGCTGCAGTCCACCAACGAGGAGCTGCAGACGATGAACGATGAGATGCGGAGCCGCACGACCGACCTGGACACCGTCAACACGTTCCTCGAGTCGGTGTTCACGAGCCTGCGGCCGGCCGTCGTCGTGCTGGATCGCGAGCTCCGGATCAAGGTCTGGAACGCGGGCGCGAAAGAACTGTGGGGCGTGACGAGCGATGAAGCCGTGGGCGTCAACCTGCTCGCCCTCGATATCGGGCTGCCCGTCGCGGAGCTGCGGCAGCCGATCCGGGACGTGTTGAGCGGGACGCTTCCGGAGGTCGAAGCGACACTCACCGCGACGAGCCGCCGCGGGAAGAGCATCCGGTGCCGCGTGCGTCTGACGGCGCTCCGTGCGCCCGGAAGCACGGACGCCTCCGGCGTGATCCTGATCATGGAGGATCTGCTCGAGACGGCCTGAGGCTGTCCGGCACAGCCACTATGATTTCTTGGCGTCCGGTGCGGCCTGGCCCGGCATCGGCTCCGGCGTGGTGTCCGGCACTTCGTGCAGCGCCATGCGGTTCGTGACCAGGTCCCTCAACACGGCCGCGTGCTCATCCGCGGCGACCGCCCGTTCTTCGAAGGCCTTCGATACCCAGGTGTGATTCCGGCTGCGCGCGCGTTCCGACAAGCGATGCGTCAGCGCAGCCCGCTCCTCGAGCGAGCGGAGCGCCACCCACAGCGCCCGGTCCACCGAGTCGGTCTGCGCCGACAGCATGCTCTCCGGCGAATACACGTGTCCCACGCGGCATCGGAAACGGACGATGCCCCCTTCGTCCGCTTCCCAGAGCGTGCCGTGACATTCCGGGCAGGTGAAGACCGAGACCTTCCCCGGACGATCGCTGCCGTCGAGCGCGATGTTGGGCGGCCCGTGGGGCGGTGCAATCGCCGTGACGCCCGGTTCCGTTTCGGCGGCCCGGGCGCCTGACTGTTCGTCCGTCAGGCTGATGATGAGCGCGCCTATCTCCCGCATGGGCCGCACATGATCGACCGGCACGAAGGCGCGGGCGCTTCTCGGCATGCTCGACGCGAAGGCCTCGTCGGGATCCTGCACGATGGCGACGCCGCCTGCTTCTTTGACGGCTGCAAGGCCAGCGGTCCCGTCGTCGAGCGCGCCGGTGAGAATGACGCCGATCACGCGCGGCCCGTACGCGCGCGCAGCCGAGCGGAAGAGGGGATCGACCGCCGGCCGATAGCCATTTTCCGTCGGGCCATGCACGACGCGGATGGTGCCCTCTTCGACCGTGAGATGGTGGTCAGGCGGTGCGACGTAGATACGCCCATATTCGATCCGGTCGCCGTCGGCCGGGTGGTGCGCCGGCAGGCGACCGGCCCGCGTCAGGATTTCTGGCAGCACGCTGCGCCCGCGCGAGACGTGGAGGACGACGAAGACCGCGGCCCTGAGGCTGCGCGGCAGGTCGGCCACCACCGTGCTGAGCGCCTCGACCCCCCCGGCCGACGCTCCGATGACGACGATGTCGTGAGTGGACATGATCCGGCATGCGAATCCGCAGACCGTGCACCGATTGTAGCGCTGGAGCGTCGAATCGTCCCGCCGTTTGGCGTTTCCGCCGCTCGAGGACGCCAGCCGGCTGATACGTCGCCGCGCGGCGCGCGACGACGGTGAGCCCGACCGTCGCGTTGCAAGCGGACCGACCGGGGGGTCAGCCCATTTTCTGCATGGAGGCGAGGAAGTCCTGGTTCGACTTCGTCTTGCCCATCTTGTCGAGCAGCAGCTCCATCGCTTCCACGGCGGACAGCGGATTGAGCACCTTGCGCAGCACCCAGACGCGGTTCAAATCTTCGCGGGGCAGCAGCAGTTCTTCCTTGCGCGTGCCGCTCTTCTGCATGTCGATCGACGGGAACACGCGCTTGTCCGTGAGCGTCCGGTCCAGATGGATTTCCATGTTGCCGGTGCCCTTGAACTCCTCAAAGATCACGTCGTCCATGCGCGAGCCGGTGTCGATGAGGGCGGTAGCCATGAACGTGAGCGAGCCGCCTCCCTCGATGTTGCGCGCGGCGCCGAAGAACCGCTTCGGCTTCTGGAGCGCGTTGGAATCGAGGCCGCCCGACAGGACCTTCCCGGACGGCGGGCTGACCGAGTTGTAGGCGCGCGCGAGGCGGGTGATCGAGTCGAGCAGGATGAGGACGTGCTTCTTGTGCTCCACCAGGCGCTTGGCCTTTTCAATCACCATCTCGGCGACCTGGACGTGCCGCGCCGCCGGTTCGTCGAAGGTCGACGAAATCACTTCGCCGTTCACCGACCGCTGCATGTCGGTGACTTCCTCGGGCCGCTCGTCGATGAGCAGGACGATCAGGAACACCTCGGGATGATTCTTCGCCACCGACTGCGCGATGCTCTGGAGCAGCATCGTCTTGCCGGTGCGCGGCGGCGCGACGATCAGGCCGCGCTGGCCCTTGCCGATCGGGGCCATCAGGTCGAGCACCCGGCCGGCGAGCGTGTCCGGCGAGGTCTCGAGGATGAACCGCTCCTGCGGATACAGCGGCGTGAGGTTCTCGAAGAACAGCTTGTCGCGCGCCAGGTCCGGCGACTCGAAGTTGACCGCTTCGACCTTGATGAGCGCGAAGTAGCGCTCCCCTTCCTTCGGCGGCCGGATCTGCCCCGACACGGTGTCGCCCGTCTGCAGGTCGAACTTCCGGATCTGGGACGGGGACACGTAGATGTCGTCAGGCCCCGGCAGGTAGTTGTAGTCGGGCGCACGAAGGAAGCCGAACCCGTCCGGCAGCACCTCGAGGACGCCCTCGGAGAAGATGAAGCCGCTCTGCTCCGTCTGCGCCTTGAGAATCTGGAAGATCAGCTCCTGCTTGCGCATGCCCGTCGCGCCCGCGACGGTCAGGTCCTTGGCGATCTGCGTGAGCTCCTGGATGCTCTTGTCCTTGAGATCGTTGATGTTGAGGCCACGGCCTCGGCGGCCTTCTTCCCCGGCTGGCGGCGCGCCCGGCCCACCGGGCCTCGTCGGCTGTGGCTGGGGTTGGGGCTGAGCCTGCGTCGGGGGCTGGGTCTCCTGGACCCGGTCTCCGTCCGGCTGGCCATTTGGTGTGTCGAGCGCGGCGGTCTGGTCGGCGGGCGGACGCCCGGACGTGCGTTTGTGGGTAGGCATTGAGACTACTGGCGTTGTGGGCTGAATTTTGAGGAATCGATCTTCTTACAGTGTCGGCTGTGTTGCTGAATGCAGGCGGCGTGACGTCTATGGGCCCGCGGCTGAGCGGATTTGCTTGGAAGTGTTGTGCTGTCGAAAAGTATAGGCACATGCCCTGTGGCTGTCAAGAACAGGGCGTGCGGGAACCGGGAGCAAGGCTGAAGCCTGTAGGCTGGAGGCCGAAAGCTGAAATCTGAACGCTGGCGCCTCAATATCCGCTGGGGCTCTCGCCGATCGCGATGATGCTGCAGGCCTGGATGGTCTTCAGCCCCAGCTCGCGCGCGCGGGCGACGACGATCTCGTCGTCTGCCCCGGGATTGAGCCAGATCTCCTCGACGCCGCCGCGTTGAGCGATCTGCTCCATCACCTGCACGCCGGCCAGGGCGTGGACGTAGACCGTCGCGATGTCGATACGGCCAGGGACGTCGAGCACGGACGGGTACGCCCGGTGCCCCTCCACCTCGGTTTCGGTCAGGTGGATCGGGACGACGTGGTAGCCCTGCTTCGCGAACGCGCGAAGCGCCTTGTTGCCGAACTTGCGGCGATTGCTCGAGGCGCCGATGACGGCGACGGTCCGGACCATGACCCGATTGTACCCGCACCGCCGGCTGTGCCCGGCGTGCAGACCTGGATGTCGCGCCGGCGCGCCGACGTCCTAGAATGGCAGGATGGCTTCCCTGGCCGAGCTCCTGGAGGCCCGCACGACGGAAGCGGCGCCGGACCTCGTCGAGACAATGGCGCACGGCCGCGTCCGCTGCCACGCGTGCGGTCACCAGTGTCCGATTCCCGACGGCGCCGTCGGCGTCTGCAAGGTGCGCGTCAATCGGGGCGGGCGGCTGCTCGTGCCGTGGGGGTACGTCGGCGGGGTGCAGTGCGACCCGATCGAGAAGAAACCGTTCTTCCATGCCCGCCCGGGCGCCCTTGCGTTCAGCTTTGGCATGCTCGGGTGCGATCTGCACTGCGCCTACTGCCAGAACTGGGTCACCTCCCAGGCGATCCGCGATCCGCAGGCGGTGGCGTCGCCGCTCGACACCACTCCGTCGGCGCTCGTGGGCGAAGCCGCGCGCCTCGGCGCGCAGGTGGTCGTCAGCACGTATAACGAACCGTTGATCACCAGCGAATGGGCGGTGGCGATTTTCCGCGAGGCGCGAGCCGCCGGCCTCCTGACCGCGTTCGTCTCCAACGGCAACGGGACGCCCCGCGTGCTCGAGTACGTCCGGCCGTGGATCGATCTGTACAAAGTCGATCTCAAGAGCTTTGACGATCGGCACTACCGGGAGCTGGGGGGACGGATCGGGCCCATCCTCGACACGATTCGATCGCTCCACGCCATGGGACTCTGGATGGAGATCGTGACGCTGCTGATCCCGGGGTTCAACGACTCGCCGGACGAAATCGAACGCCTCACGTCGTTCATCGCCGGCGTCTCGCCCGACATTCCCTGGCACGTCACGGCATTTCACAAGGATTACCGGATGAACGATCCGGCGAACACCACGGCCGGCATGCTCGTAGAGGCAGCGGAGACGGGCCGGCGCAACGGCCTGCGCTACGTCTACGCGGGCAACCTTCCGGGGCGGGTGGGCGATTTCGAGAACACGCGGTGCCCCACGTGCCGCGCGCTCCTCATCGAACGCGACGGCTACGTCGTCCGGACCTACCGCATCACGCGGGATGGGCGGTGTCCGGATTGCGGCACGCAGATTCCTGGCCGCTGGGGATCGGAGTATGCCGGGCAGATCGCGTCTTCGCCGTTCGTACCGGGAACGCGCAGACTGCGGGTTGTGTGAGATGGATAATCACGTGCCACGTTCGGGGTGCTATGTGCAACACGTGCTCCGTGCTCCGTACAACGGGCGACCTGCGACGTGCAGCGTTGCGGGGCTAGTGAGCCTGGGCGAGGGCGGCGTCGAGCGCGGTTTTGAAGTCGGCGTAGGGGCGTGCGCCGTAAATCGAGCTGACGACTTTCATCGGCGCGCCCGGAGCGGGCGTCAGGCCGATCAGGGTCAGGGGCGTCCCGCCCACGCCGAGCTGCTGCATGCGCGCGACGCTGTCGCGAACCGCGGGCGCATGCACACCGCCGCTGAGGCATGACCCGAACTTCGCCTCGTCGAGGCCCAGCGTTTTCGCCTGCGACGTGAGCAGGACCGCATCGCGGGTGGGCGGGTTCGTGAACAGGCTGTCGTGCATCTGCCAGTACTTGCCCTGGTCGCCCGCGCAGGCGGCCGCCTCGTGCGACTGGAATGCATCGGGATGGAGCTGCGCGATCGGATAATCCACGAACACGTACTTGACCTTGCCGGTATTGACGTACTCCGTCAGCAGCTGCGGCAGCGTCTGCAGGGTCTGCCGGCGGCAGAACGGGCAGTGATAGTCGGACACTTCGACGAGGGTGATTTTCGCCAAGGCGCTCCCCCGCGTAGGCTCGTTGCCGATCGCGATCGTCTTGCTGACGAAGGGATCGCCGGCCGGCGCCTGTCCCTGCTGCGCTTCCTGCAGAATCGACTTGATCGCCTGGAGGTCGCGGTCCATCCCCGCCTGCTGCGTCTTCAGCTCCTGCAGTTGACGCTTGAGCGCGGCGATTTCGTCCGCCTGGGTCTGCGGCGGCGACAGCGAGAGCAGGGCCAGGAGCCCGACGAGCGGGAGTTTGAGGAGCATGGTCACTCGTGATTCTACCAAAATACTCACGGGAAGATCTTGCCGGGGTTCAGGATCCCGTCGGGGTCGAACGCCAGCTTGACGCGCTTCATCAGCGCGATTTCCTCCGCCGCCAGCTCGAGCGGCAGGTACGGCGCCTTCGAGAATCCAATCCCGTGCTCGCCGCTGATGGACCCTTCGAGCGCGATCACGCCCGCGAACAGCACGCCTTCGGCCACCCGCGCCCGTCCGATCTCCTCGGGGTTGTCGGCGTCCACCATGATGTTGACGTGGATGTTGCCGTCACCCGCGTGACCGAAGCACGGGATGCGCAGCCGATACTCGCTCTTGATCCGACCGATGAGCGCGAAGAGCTCCGGGATCCGCCCTTTCGGCACGACGACGTCGTGGTTGAACTTGAGCGAGGCGATCATCTTCAGCGACAGCGACAGCTCGCGGCGGACGCGCCAGAGATTCGCGCGCTGCGCGTCGTCCCGGGCGCGCAGGACCTCGGTCGCACCCGCTTCGGCGCAGGCCTGCTCGACGAGCCGCGCTTCCTCGGCAATCGCCTCGGTCATGCCGTCCACCTCGATGAGCAGCAGGGCGGCGGTCCCCGCGGGCGCCAGCGACCGGTCGTTCAGGTTCGTCGCGACGGCTTCGAGCGAATCGCCGTCGATCAGTTCCAGCGCCGCCGGCACGACGCGGTGACGGATGATGTGCGTGACGGCGGCGGCGGCCGCGCTGACCGAAGGAAAAGTCGCCCGCATGGTGGCGTGCGCGGGCGGCTTCGGAATGAGGCGCAGGATGATTTTGGTGGTGATCGCGAGCGTCCCCTCGGAGCCCACGAGCAGCGCCGTCAGGTCGTAGCCGACGACATTCTTGACCGACTTGCCACCGGTCCGGACGATTTCGCCTGTCGGCAGAACCGCCTCGAGCCCCAGCACGTACCGCTTCGTCGTCCCGTACTTGAACGCCTGAGGGCCGCCGGCGCATTCCGCGACGTTTCCGCCGATGGTGGATATCCGGAGCGACGCAGGGTCCGGCGGATAGAACAGCCCGACACGCTCGACCGCGTCCTGGAGATCGCCGGTGACGACACAGGGCTCGACCACCGCCACCAGGTTCGACTCGTCGATGTCGAGGATGCGGTTCAGCCGCTCGAGCGAGATGACGATCCCGCCCTGGGTGGGCACCGCGCCGCCGGTATACCCGGTGCCGGCCCCGCGGGGGATCATGTTGATGCGGTGCGTGGCGCACACCCGCGCGATTGCGGCCACCTGGGCCGTGTCCGCCGGAAGCAGAACCAGGTCGGCCGCCCGGCCCCGCTTCAGCGCGTCCGTGCCATACGCCAGCAGCGCGTCGGCGTCGGTCCTCGTGTGCGCGGCGCCGACAATGGCCGTGAGGGCGGCACGGACCCCGGAGGTGACGAGCATCGATCAGCCGACGACGGCTTTCCTGGTCTCCATCGACTTCACGAACGCGAGGATCCGCTCCGTCCCGCGGCGCAGCTCCTCCATCGACGTCGCGTACGACAGACGGAAGAACCCGGGCGCGTCGAACGCTTCACCGGGCGTGATGGCGACCCGCGCTTCGTCGAGCATGGCCTGGGCGAGCTCGGCGCTCGTGCGGATGCCGTCCGGCGACAACAGCTCCGACGCGTCGGGGAACAGGTAGAACGCGCCCGCCGGCTTCACGAGCCGCAGCCGGGGCTCGGCCGAGAGCCACTCGCACAGCTGGTCGCGGCGGCGGCGATATTCGTCCAGCATCGCGGTCACGCAGTCCTGTGGTCCGTTTAGAGCAGCGGTCACCGCCTTCTGCGTGATCGAGTTGACGTTGGAGGTCGAGTGGCTCTGCAGGGCGTTGCACGCGCTGATGAGCGGCGCCGGTCCGAGGCTCCAGCCGCAGCGCCAGCCGGTCATCGCGTAGGCTTTCGACGCCGATCCGCAAATCACCGTCCGATCGCGCATCCGTTCGACCAGGACGCGCGCGAGGTTGTGGGCGGCCGGATCGTAAATGAGCTTCTCGTAGCAGAGGTCCAGGACGACCCAGATGTTCCGGCGCGCGATCGCATCGGCGAGGATCACGAGCTCCCCTTCTTCGATCAGCGCGCCGGTCGGGTTCCCCGGTGAATTGATGACGATGCCGCGCGTGCGCGGGGTGACCGCGGCCAGCAGGGTCTCCGCGTGGACGCGAAAGCCGTCCTCGGCGTGGGTCCGCACGATGACCGGGGTCGCCTCGGCGAGCTTGATCTGCTCGACGAGCGTCGGCCAGCCGGGCATGTGGGTGATGACTTCGTCGCCGGGACCGAAGAGACACATCGCGGCGTTGTACAGCGCCTGCTTGCCGCCCGCGGAGATGATGACCTCCGCCGGGGTGTACTCGACGCCGTAATCGGCCCGATAGCGGGCACACACCGCACGCCGCAGCTCGTCGGTGCCGGCGTTGACGGTGTATTTGGTGAAGTTGGCGTCGATGGCGGCGTGCGCGGCCGCCGACACGTGCGCGGGCGTCGGAAAGTCCGGCTCCCCCGCACCGAAGTCGACCACGTCGACGCCCTGCGCCTTCAGCTTCGCCGCCTCCGCGGCCACTTTCATCGTCGGTGAGACGCCAATCCGTGTGGTGCGTTCCGCGAGCATGACTAAGCCCTCAAGGTTTCGCGCGCGAGCTTCTTGTCGCGCAGCCGCTTCTCGACGCTGTCGGGCACCAGGCCGTGTACCGAGCCGCCGAGCGCGACGACTTCCTTCACGAGCCGGGAGCTGACATAGGTATACGGTTCGGCCGGCATCATGAACACGGTCTCGACGTCCGGGTTCAGCCGCCGGTTCATGAGCGCCATCTGCATCTCGAATTCGAAATCCGACACCGCGCGCAGCCCCCGCACGATGACGCTGGCGCGCCGCCGCCGGGCATAGTCGACGAGCAGGCCATCGAACGTGTCCAATTCGACGTTGGCCCACCCGTGGAACGCTTCGCGCGCGATGTCGACGCGCTCCGGGACGGTGAAGAGGGGGGCCTTCTCCTGGTTGATGAGCACCGCCACCACGATCCTGTTGAACAGGCGGGCGCCCCGCCTGATGATATCGACGTGCCCGTTCGTCAGCGGGTCGAACGAACCGGGATAGATGGCCGTGACTTCGTTCATCAGATCGGATGCCGGTTGGAGCATCACCGCAGCAAAGAATAAAACCCCAGCGCACTGTCCCCGGACGTGACCTCGCGCGTGCGGATCAGCGCCCCGTGCCGTTCGGGTGCGCGGTCCCGTTTCGCGTGTTCCACGACCAGCAGCGTCTGCGGTCCGACCCACGGTGCCGCGGACCCCAGCGCGATTGCCAGCTCGGCGGCGCCGTAAGGCGGGTCGAGGAACAGGATGTCGATCGGGCCGGCCGCGAGCTGGCCATCCACACCCGCAAACGCCGCGCGGATAATAGCATAGCGATTTACCACGCCGCAGTGCTGCAGATTCGCCTCGATGAGGCGGGCCGCCCGGGCGTCCTGCTCGACGAACGCCACGTGCGCCGCGCCCCGGCTGAGCGCTTCGATACCCACCGCCCCCGTGCCGGCGTAGCCGTCCACCATCCGCGCCCCCCGAATCCGCGGCGCCAGGATGTTGAACAACGTGCCGCGCAGCTTGTCCGACGTCGGCCGCAGCCCCGGCCAGTCGGGCGCCTCCAGACGCCGGCCCTTGAACTCCCCTGCGATCACACGCATTCTTCCAGCTTCCAGCTTCCGGCTACCAGCTTCCAGCTACCAGCTTCCAGCTTCCAGCTTTTCCCCCTACCCCACCCCGACGAGCCCGAACCGCTGCTCCCAGCTCGTTCGCACGAACGCGGCCAGCGTCTCCGACTGCCGCACGTCGTCGAGCGCGGCGGCGGCCTCGCGGCGCGCCTCTTCCATGAGCTGGTGGTCGCGGACGAGATCCCCGACGCGGAGCGTCGGCATGCCCGACTGGCGCGTGCCGAAGAAGTCTCCGGGTCCGCGGAGCTCGAGGTCGCGCTCGGCGATGACGAAGCCGTCGTTGGTTTCGGTCAAGGCTTTGAGGCGGGCGCGCCCCTGGTCGGTCAGCGGATATTGGTACAGCAGCACGCAGTAGGACTGGTGCGGCCCGCGGCCGACGCGACCGCGGAGCTGGTGGAGCTGCGACAGTCCGAAACGCTCGGCGTGTTCGACGATCATGACGGCGGCGTTCGAGACATCCACGCCGACTTCGATGACCGTCGTCGAGACCAGCACGTCGAACTCCCCGCGTGCGAAGGCGCCCATGACGCGTTCCTTCGCGTCCGGCTTCATCCGTCCGTGCAG
>JANMCN010000115.1:0-7635 GCA_031361295.1 Acidobacteriota bacterium
ATGACCTGCTCGAACACCCATCCGAGACCGTTCACTAACCCTGTGCTGAAAACTCCTGCCCGGCAGACTTTGTTCTCGCCACGCCTACTGCCCTTACGACCCGCAGGAACTCGTCCCCAGCGGCCGTCCGGCGGTAACCAGGGCGCGAATCGCACGCGCCAGCGACCCGGGATGATGCCGGATTTTTGCCCCCTGCTGTTCGGTCGCCAGGTCGCACTCGACGACCTGCGCACGTCCCCCGTGCTTCAGCAGGGGATCGACCGCGACCGGTTGAGACCCTCGCTCCGCGTACCACCGCACGGCAGCGTGGTGGGCGGGCCGGCGGTTGACCAGCACGAAGTCAAAAAGGTCCCACCCGACGTGCGTGCGGATCGCCCGCAGATGATCGTCGAGCGAATACTGATCGGTCTCTCCAGGCTCCGTCATCAGGTTCGCGACGTAGATGCGAACCGCGCGGGCCGAGCGGATGGTGCTCGCGACTCCCTCCACCAGCAGGTTCGGAAGCACACTCGTATACAGGCTGCCCGGGCCGACGACAATGCCATCAGCCCCGGCCAGCGCGCTGAGCACGTGCGGGTGGGCCTTCGGCCGCGGCTCGAGCGACAGCCGCCGGATGGGGGACGGATGACGGACGATGCGCGTCTCACCGTTGACCGTCTCCCCGGACTCCAGCACCGCCCGGAGCCGCACGCTCTCGAGTGTGGCCGGCAGGACACGGCCGCGGGAACCAATCATGGCCCCCAGCTCCGCGATCGCCTCAGAGAAATCGCCTGTCCGCTGCGTCAGCGCCGTCAGGAGCAAATTGCCAACGGGATGTCCGACGACACCAGGCCCATCGTCGAGCCTGTGCTGCAACAGCTCCTTGAATCGCGAATCGTCAGCGGTGAGGGCGAGCAGGCAATTGCGCGCGTCTCCCGGGGGCAGGACGCCGAACTGCTCGCGCAGCCGACCCGAGCTCCCGCCGTCGTCGGTGACTGTCACGATTCCGGTAACCGACTCAGGGTCGCGCACGCCCCGGGCGGCAGCCGCGTTGGCAAGCCCCTCCAGGACCGCCGGCAGGCCCGTGCCGCCTCCCAAGGCGACGATCCGGGGTCCCGAGTCCTGACGCGATGGCTCGCTGTGCTCAGACCGCAGGTCCGCGGAACGCGCACCACCGGGGGACCCGAACGGACGCTGCACGGGGAAGGCCATGGATGCGACCGGAAACCCGCAACCGGAATGCCAAGACCGAACGGAGAAATCCATGTGGAATCGTGGGTGGAACCATCCAAACACATCCTGCCGAACAACAAAAGTCGCCGCGAGATGTGTCATCCGCGGGGAGCAGGGGTGGGCACACGTGTGCGGTTTCGGCAGGATTGGCGTTTCGGCCATTTGACAGAACGACCCCGATCAGGTGTAAAGTCAGCCTTCCGCCGGACCTTTTTCTTATGGAAGCCACCAAACTCGTTGGTAACAGCGCGGCTGTGCAGTCGCTCCAGGAAGAGATCTATTACGCGGCCCGCTGCGACGCCAAGGTTCTGATCACGGGGGAGAGCGGCGTCGGCAAAGAAGTCGCCGCGCGCCTGATTCACGAAGCGAGTGCGCGCAGCCGTGCTCCGCTCATCACCGTGAATTGCGCGGCGTTGACCGAAACCCTGCTCGAGACGGAGCTGTTCGGCCATGTGCGCGGCAGTTTCACCGGCGCGTACCGCGATCGACAGGGCGCGCTCGAGATGGCCAATCGCGGCACGGTCTTTATGGACGAAATCGGCGAGACCACGCCAAAGATGCAGGGGCTCCTGCTTCGCTTCATGGAGACCGGAGAGATTCAGCGCGTCGGCTCTGACAAGGTGCAGACCCGCGTCGACGTCCGCGTCATCGCGGCGACGAATCGATCACTCGTCGACGGCGTCGCGGCCAAGACGTTCCGGGAAGATCTGTATTACCGCCTGAACGTCATCCAGCTCGTCGTCCCGCCGCTGCGCGAACGGCGCGAAGACATTCCGCTCCTGCTGCGTCACTTCCTCGAGATGTACGCGCGCCAGTACCGCAAGGACACCCCAGTGCTCTCGAAGGACGCGATCACCGCGCTCATCGAGAACCCGTGGCGCGGGAACGTCCGAGAACTCAAGAACGTCGTCGAACGGCTCGTCGTCCGCGGCACCGGCGAAGAAATCGGCGTCGACGATCTTCCCCTGGACGTGGCGCGCACCACGGCGGCGCCCGCCGCGACGCCGGCCAAGAGCGCGGCCCGACCGGTCGCGGACGTGCTGTTCGATCAGATGGTCAAGGAGCGGCAGTCCTTCTGGACCGTCGTCTACGCGCCGTTCATGTCGCGGGATCTCACGCGCGACGACCTGCGCGCGATTGTCAGGAAGGGACTCGAACGCACGTCGGGGAACTACAAGGTGCTCGTCGAACTGCTGAACATGCCGCAGGCCGACTACAAACGCTTCCTCGGCTTCCTGCGGAAGTTCCACTGCCACATGCCGTTCCAGCAGTTTCGAACCGCCGCTTCGAGTCAGGCTGTTGCGGACAGGGAATTGTCAGCCGATTCGTCACCCGTCGCGTCGGGCGAGCCCCGGCCTATGGGGTCTGAGGACGACGAACGAGCTCCAGCAGCGTCTCGGTCGTGACCGGCTTCACGACGTAGACGGCACCCACCCGTTCGGCCTCGCTGCGCAACACCGGATCGTCAAACCCCGAGAACACAATCACCTTGGTGTCTGGATGGGCGTCCCGGCTGATGACCGCCAGCTGCAGTCCATTGAACGCCCCCAGCCGCACATCCGTCACCACAGCGTCGAAAGTGTCGTCGTGGAGCGCCTTGCGGGCGCCTTCGAACGTCGGATGAGCGACGACGTCTATCCCCGCATTCTGGAACGCTCTCTGAAGCACCTCCAGCAGCGACGTATCATCGTCCACGACCAGAATCTTGCGGGGCTGACGTTCTACCATCGGCGAGTGGTGCTGCAATATTGACTCCGCCGATGGGCCTTTTGTACCTGATTGGAACGAATTAAGTCTCGATCGCCGCGAATGGGAAACGGACCGTGCAGAAAGGCGCGGTCTCGGGTATCTCCGACCCAGTCAGGCGGGTGGACGTCGTCTCGCGAGGTCCAAAAGCGTCGAGGTCGCGACCGGCTTGACGACGTACGAGGCACCCGCGCGCTCGGCCTCCGCCCTGAGGACCGGATCATCGAAACCTGAAAACACAATCAGGTTGATGCGGGGGTAGAGGTCGCGAGCCAGCAGCGCGAGTTGAAGGCCGTTAAAGGCACCCAGTCGGACGTCCGTGATCAAGACGTCGTACTCGTCCGACCGTAGCATTTGCCGCGCCAGCTCGAAACTGGAGCACGCTGTCGCCGTCTCCCCCGCGCTCTTGAAGGCACTCTCCAAGCCTTCCAGCAACGCGACGTCGTCATCGACGATCAGGATTTTACGGGCTTCTGCGGTCATTATTGCAATCCGAGAGGTGGATGACCCGGCGCCTCTGCCATACTACCACCGGCGAGCACTGCTGTACACCGGACTAAAACACCAGTTTTCCATAGTTTTCGTGCCCAGCACGGCTCTTCCGCTGTTTGGCATCGTTATTGTGAGAGCCTAGTTAGCGGACCGGTGTCGGCGCAAACCCGGCCGGGTCTTCAGCGTAGCCAGTATGGAAACACAGCTGTCGGGCCTTGGAATCCAATTCATCAGGTCGGCCCGGAGACGGGCCCAGACGCTGGTCCATACCCTTGAGCATTCCCACAGAGAACCGCTCGACGTGGCGCGTGACCAAGCGGCCGCGGCGGTCGAACAATACTGCGCGGCTCTGACGGATGAGCTGGTTGCGTCGGCGTCATCGATTTCGGTCTCGGGCGCCAAGCTGAAGGAGTGCTACACCGAATTGGCGCTGGCTTTTGCCAAATCAGTGCGTGATCTCGAGCCGGACCCCGAACGTCGACACGCGATCGCCCAAGCCATCCAGTTCAAAATTCTCCAGTCCGAACGGCGTCTGCGAGCGGTGATGGAAGCTCTCAGCGCCGGTGACCAGGGCGCCCCGTCTGGCACGACTCATACCCGAAGTATCCTCTGACGACGGGTTCGAGAGGCGAGCCCTGCCCGGCGTACGTGCCGGCATTTGCGGACGCCGGACTACCTGCGACCCGGTCGCAGGCGCCCGCCGACGGAGCCTACTTCTGTGCTGCTGATTACGTCGCCGCGTTTCGAGGAACACGTAACGCCCCCAGGCCATCCCGAGCGGCCGGAGCGCGCGCATGTGTTCGACGCGGCGGCAGATCGGTGGCGCCAGAGGGGAGCTACCATCGCATCTCCCATCGCCGCCACGCGTGAGCAGCTGCTCCGAGTCCATTCCGAGGCGCACGTGGACGCGATGACGGCAACCGCCGGCCGCGCGGTGATGCTCGATGCGGATACCTTTACGTCTCCGGAGTCGTGTGAGATCGCGCTGCTCGCGGCAGGCGCCGCTGTGCAGGCCGCCGATCATGCCCTCGATCATCGCGAGCCCGCCTTCGCTCTCGTGCGACCGCCAGGTCATCACGCGGAGCGCGGTCGCGCGATGGGCTTCTGCCTGTTCAACAATGTTGCTGTCGCGGCGGCTCACGCGCTTTCACGGGGACTCAAACGCGTCGCGGTCGTTGATGTCGATGTGCATCACGGCAACGGCACGCAATGGATGTTCTACGACGATCCCCGCGTGCTCTATGTCTCCACGCACCAGTTTCCGTTCTATCCGGGCACCGGCGCGGCGGACGACATCGGGACGGGGGAAGGAGCCGGATACACCCTCAACGTGCCGCTCGAAGCCGGCGCGACCGACGCGGACTACGACCTGGTGTATCGCGAGGCTGTCATCCCGGTCCTCAATCAGTTCGCGCCCGAACTCGTGCTCGTCTCGGCCGGTTTCGATGCGCACGAGAGTGATCCGCTCGCCTCGATGCGGATGACCGAGAGCGGCTACGGCTCGATCCTCCGGCGGCTGATGCAGGTCGCACCGGACCGCACCGCATTCGTCGCGGAAGGCGGGTATGACCTCGCCGCGCTTGGGTCGTGCCTCGACGAGGCTTTCGCGGCGGCGACGGGTCTCCCAGGAGCGGTCCTTCCCGACGCCGGTGTCCTGACGCCCAGAGGCGATCGCGCGCTCGCGGCGGTGCGGCGGGTCCAGCAGCGGTTCTGGCCAGGGTTCTGAGGGAACTGCTGCAGTCCCCTTGGTCCGCTTGCTATAATCGGGACATCCCCCAGGCCGTCATCCGTCACCTCGCAGCCGGCCGCAGCCGGCTGTACCGAAGGAGAAACATGGAAGGTACGACGGCGGCCGACTACTACGAGGCGCTGCAGATCAGTCCCAACGCAGATCCGGACACGATTCAGCGAGTGTTCCGGCTGCTTGCACAGCGATTCCATCCCGACAATCAGGAGACCGGCAACGAAGCCCGCTTTCGCCTGCTTCACGAGGCGTATCTCACGCTCAATGATCCGGAGAAGCGGGCCCAGTACGATCTCAGACACCAGGCCCTCCGACAGGAGCGCTGGAGGTTTGCCACCAGCGCCTCGACATGCGACAACGATTTCGAGCTGGAGCAGCACGTCCGCTACACGGTGCTTGAGATCCTGTACTCGCGCCGGCGTGCGGAACAGAACAGCCCCGGTCTTTCGCCGATTGAGCTCGAGCAGCTGACCGGCAGGCCTCGCGAGCACCTCGAATTCACGATCTGGTATCTCAGTCAGAAGAAGATGCTGTCGCGCACGGATAACTCGAGCCTGACGATCACCGCCGATGGCGTCGACTACGTCGAGCAGAACGGCCAGAGCAACCTGCAGCGGCTCCGTCTGAAGAGCGGGAACGCGATATAATTTACGGATCGTGCCCGACTACAAACCCCAGGCAATCGAGAAGAAGTGGCAGGATCGCTGGCGCGAGACGCGCGCCTTCGAGGTGACGGAGGACGCCGACAAGCCCAAGTTCTACTGCCTCGAGATGTTCGCCTACCCGTCGGGGCACGCGCACGTCGGGCACGTCCGCAACTACATGATCGGGGACGTGGTCGCGCGGATGAAGCGCATGCGCGGCTTCAACGTCCTCCATCCCTTTGGCTGGGACGCATTCGGCCTTCCGGCCGAGAACGCCGCGATCAAGAACAAGACGCACCCCGAGACCTGGACGCTCGAGAACATCGCCCACATGAAAGGGCAGCTCCAGCGCATCGGGATCAGCTACGCCTGGGAGCGGGAGATCGCCACCTGCCTGCCCGAGTACTACCGGTGGAACCAGTGGATCTTCCTCAAGATGCTCGAGCGCGACCTCGCGTATCGCAAGCGCTCCAACGTCAACTGGTGCCCGAGCTGCAACACGGTCCTCGCCAACGAGCAGGTCATCGACGGCGCCTGCTGGCGCTGCGGCACGTCAGTCACCACGCGCGAGCTGGAGCAGTGGGTGTTTCGCATCACGCGCTATGCCAACGAGCTGCTCGAGTCGGCGGACTCGCTTCCCGGGTGGCCCGAAAAAGTTCTGACGATGCAGCGGAACTGGATTGGCCGATCGGAGGGAGCGCGCGTCCGCTTTGCGCTCGCGGTACCGAGTCCCGAATCCCTTATCCCAAATCCCGACATAGAGGTGTTCACTACACGGATCGACACCATCTACGGCGCAAATTTCATTCTCCTCGCGCCAGAGCACCCGCTGGTGCAGGCCTGGAGCCGGGAGCCGGGCGGAGAGGTTCTCCGCGAGCACATGCAGCGTTTCCAGGGGCAGGACCGCACCGGCCGGATGACCGGAGCGATCGAGAAGGAAGGATTCGACACCGGACGCACCGCCACCAATCCGTTCACGAACACAACGGTCCCCGTGTGGGTGGCAAATTTCGTCCTCGGCGAATACGGCACGGGGGCTGTGATGGGCGTGCCCGCCCACGATCAGCGCGATTTCGAGTTCGCACGGAAGTACGGCCTGCCCGTCACGCGGGTGGTGCAAGAGGCGGAGCTGAAGGTCCACCCTGCGGGCGATGGTCCGGTCGAGGCGATGTCGGAAGCGTATGACGGCCCCGGCGTGCTGGTGAACTCCGGCGAGTTCACCGGCCTTGCCGTCGAGGAGGCGATTGTCCGGATGTCGGCGGCGGCGGAGTCCCGGGGCATTGGCGAGCGGACGGTCCAGTATCGGCTAAAGGACTGGGGCATCTCGCGCCAGCGGTACTGGGGCACCCCGATTCCCGTTGTCTACTGCGAGACGTGCGGCATGGTGCCGGTGCCCTCCGACAGTCTGCCGGTGCTGCTGCCGAAGATCGCCGAGTTCAGCGGGCGCGGGGACTCGCCGCTCGCGCAGATCCCCGAGTTCGTCAACACGACGTGCCCCCGGTGCGACGGACCGGCGCGGCGCGAAACCGACACGATGGACACGTTCGTGGACTCGTCGTGGTACTTCTTCCGCTTCTGTGACCCGAAGAACACGAATCTGCCGTTCGACCCCGATAAGGTCGCCTACTGGGGGCCCGTCGACTTCTACAGCGGGGGAGTCGAGCACGCCATCCTGCACCTGATTTACTCGCGCTTTTTCTGCCGGGTCTTTCGAGACCTCGGCATGACGGGCCTGAACGAACCGTTCACGCGGCTCCTCACGCAGGGCATGGTCCTCAAGGACGGCCAGGTGATGTC
>JANMCN010000125.1:0-3663 GCA_031361295.1 Acidobacteriota bacterium
CGCGTTTTGGCCTCGAGGTGGAGGTCATCGACGCGACGCTGCAGCACGTCTACCCGGACGGCGCAACCGCGCTCGCGAGAATGATTGAAGGTTCCCCCGACGTCAGGCAGTCGCTCCTGGGTGCGCTCGCGGGCGGTCGTCCGGAGCGGGTCGACGATGCGGGCGTCCAGTATCAAGTATTTCCACTTCGGCGCGCGGCGAGGGTTCGCCGGGCATCGGCCCTGGTGGCCGTGCGCCATACCGTCCGTGGCGCGGTAGCGGTGGACGAAGAAACGGCCTGGCCGGAACTGGCTCGCGGCATCGTCGAGGCCGATTTCGCCGCGTCTGATGCCCTCAGCGATGAAAAGCAGCAGTCTCGACGGCTGCTCGGTACGCTGCGCTTCGTCCGTCACCTGGCAGAGATTGACAGCGAGGCCGGGCTGGCGCAGGCGGTCGTCCAGGCGGGGGCGGTCTGGTTCGACGTGGACGCCCGGATCTTCGAGCGAGACCTCGGAGGGGATTTCGTCCTGCACACGTCCCTGCCCGGTGCTCACGTCGAGGAACCGGCGAGACATCTGAGTTCGCATCGAGTGGGTTCGTCACTGGAACCGGCCCGGCTGGGCCCCGTCCCGGAGTGGGGCGATGTCGCGCAGGAGTCGGAAGTCACGCTGGTTCCGCTGTCGTCCGGTGCGACGACGAACTGGGTGCTGGCTCTGATCGGCAGCCTCCCTGCAGACGCGGAGGTCCTGTTCGCCGTACTCGGGCGCATCATCGGGGTGCAGCTCGAGACCATTCGCACCGCGCGGCGGGATCAGGTCCGTGAGCGTCTGCAGTCGCTCGTCGAGCACGGCGGCGGCGTCCACGAGCTCGTCGCCGTGCGGTTCGTCCGTGAACTGGCGGACATGACAGCGGCCGCGGCTGCGTCGCTCGTGCTCACTCGTCTCGGCCGTGAACGTCGGCTCGTGTCGCTCGGCGCGTCCGCAGAGATCCCGGAGCCCGGCGTCAGGTCGTCCAGTTCGACGCGATTCACGCCAGAGGGGTTCGTTTGCGCGTTGCCGCTTGGCGACCGGGCGTTCGGCACGCTGACGCTGGGCCCTCCGCCGGGAGAGCGGTTCAGCTCCGACGCGGCACTCGTGACGCAGGTCGCCACCGACATTCTCCACGGCTGGCTCGCGGCGGCGGAGCCCTCGTTGATCGACGTGACCCGGGAGCCCGTTCGGCCGCCGGTTTCAGCGTTCGTCCAGAGAATTGAAGAAGAGCTCGAGCGCGCGAAGCGATTCGATCTCCGGTTTTCCCTTGTGCTGGTGCAGATCGCCCGGCCCGAGGCAGTCGACGAGGACGCCACCTCCTTGATGCAGGATGCGATGCGCCAGGAGCTCCGCGGTTCCGATGTGCTGGGGACGATGAGCGGCGACCGCGTCGCGGCGCTGCTGACGCATACCGACAGTGCGGGTTCTCACAGGGTGGTCGATCGTCTTCGTCGGCGGCTGAGCGAGACGGCGGAGCCTCTGCAGCTGGCCGGGGTCACCGTCGGGCAGGCGGCGTTCTCGCCCGAGTGCTGCACCGCCGACGCCCTGCTGTTGCAGGCTGCCAGCGAAGCGCAGGCGGTATTCGCGTGACCCGGCAAAGCGATTCCAAAGGAGAGGGCGTGAGACGGAAGATGGCGGACCGGCGCGTACGCCCGCGATTCGACATCGTGGGCGACCTGTGGGGCACGCTCGAGACCGTGTTGCGGCTGCCAGTGCGGAACGTCAGTCGGGGCGGAGCCATGATTCATTCGCACGTGCCGCTGCCGCCCCAGTCTGTCCATCGACTGGCCATCCACGCGGGCGGTCAGGAGATCCTGACACCGGTTCGTGTGTCGCACGTCGA
This sequence comes from Acidobacteriota bacterium, assembly GCA_031361295.1. Classification (GTDB taxonomy): domain Bacteria; phylum Acidobacteriota; class Vicinamibacteria; order Vicinamibacterales; family 2-12-FULL-66-21; genus JALZOC01. The sequence goes on from JANMCN010000125.1 coordinate 1,852, forward strand.
TGCGCACGTCTCGGCGGACGGAGAGCGGACCTATCTCATCGGGGTCGAGTTCCTCTCGGCGCAACCGGCCTTGCTGGAGCTCGTCGAGCGGCTGCTGGTGACCGGCCATGGAGAGGCGGCTGGGGCGTCGATATGAGTCACGGATTTGTTGCCGAACGGAGGCAGGCGCCGCGCGTAGCGCTGGACGGTGCCGTGGAGTGTCGGCTGGACCTGCGCACGCGCGTGAGGTTGATGGACATCAGCCTGGGCGGGGCCCTTCTTGCGTCGGACGTGGCGCTGCCGCCCGGTGCACCGGCGCAGTTGCGCTCGGCCCTCGGAGCGGGGGCCCTGCAGGCGGACGTCCAGGTCAGGCGCAGCGCCCGGCTGCAGGGCGGCGTGCCCCTCAAGGGGCTCGGGGCCATGTTCACCGGCATGGACGAACGCAGCCGTCGCAGCCTCGAGGAGTTCCTACGCAAGGCGAGCCAGTAACGTGAGCCGCCTGTTGTTCTTGCCAGGTTCGAGAGTTGGTCACCAGCGGCAGCCGCGAGTGGAATCAAGGAAGCGCATATGAGACACGAGGAAGGCGAACGGTTGATTGGGACGAGCGGCGTCATCGAGGAGCTGTCGCAGGAGATCGATCGCATCGCGCGGTCTGATGCGAAGGTGCTGATCACCGGCGAGAGCGGCGTCGGCAAGGAGCTCGTCGCGCACGCGATCCATCAGCGCAGCCCACGGGCCCAGCGGCCGCTGGTCGCCGTGAACTGCGCGGGATTGCCCGAGACGCTGCTCGAATCGGAGCTCTTCGGGCACGTGAAGGGCAGCTTCACCGGCGCGTACCGCGACAAGCAGGGCAAGCTCGAGATGGCGGACCGTGGCAGCATCTTCCTCGACGAGATCGGGGAGATGACGCTCCGGATGCAGGGTTTGCTGCTGCGCTTCATGGAGACGGGCGAACTGCAGAAGGTCGGGGCCGACCGCATCGCCGGCCGTGTCAACGTGCGGGTGATCGCCGCCACGAACCGCAACCTGCGCGACATGATCTCGGAAGGCACGTTCCGCGAGGATCTGTTCTACCGGTTGAACGTCATCCACCTCGTCGTGCCCCCGCTGCGGGAGCGGCGTGAAGACATCCCGGCGCTCATCGATTACTTCATGAGCCGGTTCACGCGCAACAACGGCCATCCGGTCAAGTTCATCTCGCAGGACGCGAACAAGCTCCTGTGCGAGTACGCCTGGCCGGGTAACGTACGTGAGCTCGAGAACGTGATCGAGCGGCTCGTCGTGACCGTACGCACGGAGTCCGTCACGCCCGCGCGTCTCCCGATGGAGATCCGGATGCACCAGGCGATCGGGCTCCGGCCGAAGCGCGAGCGTCGGAGGACGATCGCGGACGATCTCTACAAGAAATTGACGGAGGAGCGCGAATCCTTCTGGACGGTGGTCTACCCGCTGTACATGCAGCGTGAAATCACGCGCGGGAATGTGCGCGACCTCGTGCGGAAGGGACTCGAGGATGCACGTGGCAACTACAAAATCGTGGCGAAGCTGTTCAACATGGAGTCGCGAGACTACAAGCGCTTCCTCAACTTCCTCCGGAAGCATGATTGTCAGTTGCCGTTCAAGGAATACCGTCAGTGACCCTCGTCGTCATCCTCAGTACTCTCATGGCAGCGGCGGTCCCGGCGCACCAGGCTGCCCGCCCTCAACCGCCCTCGGTCGAGCCCGCGTCTGCGGGTGTTCCGCTGCCGTCCGGCTACGTGATCGGTCCGGACGATGTGCTGACGGTGGTGTTGTGGCGGGAGAAGGACATGTCTGCGGATGTCGTCGTCCGGC
>JANMCN010000160.1:0-7838 GCA_031361295.1 Acidobacteriota bacterium
AGTGCTCCACGACGAAGCCGGAGAGGAAGGCGGTGTCGTACGGGACGAGCTCCGCAGTCGGAAATGGCTCGACCTGCTTCAACAACTCGTGCGACACCCCCTGCGTCCCCGGCACGGGCTCGTCGTCGAAAAAATGGCGGACTTCGCCGGTCGCAGGCTCCCACCTGACGTGTCGCACCTGTCGCGTGAGCGTCTGTCCCCGGTTGTCCCTGTATGTCTCCGACGTGTAGTAGTAATGGCCGGCCTCGGCCGTCCATGGGCAGACCGCGTGCGCGTCGAACGTCCAGTACGGGATGTACACGCCGCGGACCCGATCGATCAGCGCGCGGCTCTTGAGCGCGCCTGGCGCGAGCCACTTGCTGGCGTACCAGCGGCGAATCTGCTCGCGCACCTGCGATTCCGGAATCTTGAAGGACAGCAGCGCCTGCGGGCGTATCGGCGCCTTGATCTCCGTGTAGTCGACCAGCGCGGGGGACCCGCAGAAGTTGCAGTTCTGACCGACCCGCTCGGGATCGAAGACGGACACCGCCTTGCAGCTCTGGCACTGCACCGTGCGCCGTTCGGTGAGCCATCCGCGAGCCTCGTCGGGCAGGTCCCGCAGCGCCTGGGCGAGATCGTTCTCGACGAGCGCCCCCGACGCCGCGTCGACAACGAACGGCGCGGCCGTCCCGCAGAACGGACACACGAGGAGCTGCTTCGCCGGATTCCAGACCGCCTGGGCGCCGCACGCCGCGCACGCATGCTTGTCGAGAGCCGCGATGTCGGTCATCGCCGGATCAGCACGACCTCATTTGGCGAGATACTCGTCGAGGGCGCTCCGCTTGATGCGGTACGAGGACCCGATCTTCTTGGCCGCGAGCTCGCCGGACTCGATGATCGTCATCACGTCTGCTTCCGGCACGCCGAGTACTTGCGCGACGTCGGCGGGAGCGAGCAGGTCGGCGGCTGTCGGCCCGGCGCCGGCAGCCGGGGCGACAGCCGCCGCGCGCGCACCTGGGGCGGCCACACCGGGCAATCCCTGCTGCTGGACGATCTGCTGCGCGATGGAAAGGCCCACCGCGAGCTCGGTCGCCATCCCGCCCGAGCCCCCTCCCTTCTCCATGCCCTGCGCCATCTGGAACTTGACGTAGTCGTTCAGGTTCCCGACCGCCGCCATGCTGGATCGCTTGTCGATCGCCTGCTCCACTTCGGCCGGGACCGATACGTTCTCGATGATGAAACTGGCGATCTGCAGGCCGTACTTCGCGGCGACGACCGGATTGATGAGCGGCAGGAGCGCTTCGCCGAGCTCCCCGTACCGGCTCGCCACATCGAAGACCGGAATCTTCGCGGACGCGAGCGCGTCGGCGAAGATGCTGACGATGCGCGACCGCATGGTGTCCGCGAACTCGTCGAGGCGGAAGTTCTGGTCCGAGCCGGCGACTTCCTTTAGGAACAGCCGGGGATCCACGACCCTGAAGTCGAACGTCCCGAATGCCCGCGCCCGCACAATCCCCAGGTCTTCGTCGCGCATCATGATGGGGTTGGCGGTCCCCCACTTGTTGCCGGTGAAGAGCCTCGTCGTGAGGTAGTAGACATCCGCCTTGAACGGCGAGTTGAACCCGTACTTCCACGACTTCAGCCGCGTCAGGATCGGGATGTTGTCGGTCGTCAGGGTGTGCTTGCCGGGGCCGAACGTGTCGCCGAACTCTCCGAGGTAGACGAACTGCACCTGCTGCGATTCCCGGACGATGAGCTGCGCGCCGTTCTTGATGGCCTTGTCCTCGTCCGGGAACCGATAGGACAGCGTATCCCGCGAGTCGTCGGTCCACTCGATGACCTCGATCAACTCACCCTTGATGAAATCCATGATGCCCATAGGTCGGCTCCAGTCGTCGTGAACGAGGCCCGGCGGCGCGCCGCGGCGTTGAGGGTATTCTAGTGCGCGAATGGGACCGGGTGCCGCATCGCTCCACTGTCCGAACTGCGGGGCGCCGGCCGACCCCGACGCCCGCCGGTGCGCCTACTGCCGGGCGCGGCTCGCCGCCGTGACCTGCCCGTCGTGCTTCGCGCCGCTGTTCGACGGCGCGGCCTTCTGCCCGGCGTGCGGGGCGCCCAGGCGCGCAGCCGTCGCGGAAACGTCCACGGCGCGCTGCCCGGGCTGCGGCGCGGCGCTCTCCAGCCTGGATGCCGCCGGCATGCCGATCCTCGAGTGCCTGAACTGCGACGGCAGCTGGCTCGACTCCGAGACGTTCGATCGCATCTGCACGAACAGCGAATCGCGTGCGGCGCTTCTCAGCCGGCCCCTTCCGCAGCCACCGGCGGCCCGCGCGCCTCGGATCACGTACCGGCCATGCGTTCGCTGCGGCAAGATGATGAACCGCGTGAATTTTGCCAGGCTCTCCGGTACCGTCATCGACGTCTGCAAGGGCCACGGGACGTTTCTCGACAGCGGCGAACTCCACGCGATTGTCGTCTTCATTCAGGGTGGTGGACTCGAGCGTGTCCGCCAGCACGAACTCGACAACCTCGAAGATGCGACCCGTCAGCTCCACGCGGCCCAGACCTCGTCGCGGCACGGGCACGTGACCGCCGACGCGGAATCCGGCCGCTGGGATGCGACATCGCTGTCCCAGTTCATCGCCGCAGTTTTCGGACGCTGATCGGGGGGGGTCAGGCGGTGGGCACGAGCTCGATTGAGCCGTAGTCGAGCAACGGATGGCGCTGGCCGACCAGCGGCACCGGCCGCCGGCCAAGCGAACGGAAGAGGACGTCGACAGCTTCCGGCGTCCATCCCGTCAGGGGCCACAGCGTCGGGTGGACCTCCATCACGATCGACAACGAGCCGCCGCGGCGCCGGATCGTGTCGGCCGCACCCGCGAGGACGTCGAACTCGAACCCTTCGACGTCGATCAGCATCCAGTCCGGGTCGAGGTGGTGCGTTCGGCAATACGCGTCGACGGTCAGGACCATGACCTCGGCCCCCTCCGCCGCGGAGGGGGCATCGGGGTTGGGCGCAGAGAGTCGGCTCAGGCCACTCCCCGGTTCGCCGAAGAGGACCGCGTTGCCGGGCGCGCGGCCCAGCGCCGCGACCTCGACGCGCACCCGGTCGTCGTACCCATTCAGGTGGACGTGCCGCCGGAGCACGGCGGCGGTGCCGGCGTTCGGCTCGAACGCGACGATGCGCCCGCCGGGAGCGGTCCAGCGCGCGATCTGCAGCGCATAGACGCCGACATGCGCGCCGATGTCGAGACAGCAGATCCCGGGCTTCATCCGTTCCCGCAGGATCCGCGCGAGATCGGCTTCGTAGTCGGGCTGGATGAACCCGCGATATCTCGGGTCGAGGCGGAACAGTTCGCCGTTGATTTCGGCTGTCACCCCTCGACCGGCGGTGACCGCGTTCAGCAGCTCCCCGTAGAGCGGACTGAGCCGGCGCCGCAGCCGGGAATCACGATGCGACGCCCCGCCCGCAAGCGTGGAAGCCAGCCGATGGACGCGACCGACGATGCCGCCGAGCCGCTGCTCGACCAACCTTACGGTCCGGGTTCGGGTTCGAAGGTGAGCGCCACGCCGTTGATGCAATAGCGCAACCCTGTCGGCGGAGGCCCGTCTTCGAACACGTGTCCGAGATGGCCGCCGCACCTCCGGCAGTGCACCTCCGTCCGGGTCATGAAGAAGCTGCGGTCCGTCGACGTCGCCACCGATCCCTCGAGGGGCTCGAAGAAGCTGGGCCACCCTGTGCCGCTCTCGAACTTGGGCCCGGATTTGAACAGCGGGTTCCTGCACGCGACACAGAAAAAGGAGCCCTGCCGCTTTTCATGAAGCAGGGCACACGTCCCCGCACGCTCGGTCCCATGTTCGCGGAGCACGTGGTACTGCTCGGGCGTCAGCTGCTTCCGCCATTCCTCATCGGACTTGACGACGTCGAACGTCTCGCTAGAAGTACTCACGGTTCTCGTTCCCCCTCGCAGGTGTCTTGAGCTTACCCCGACGCTCACCGCGGGCCAAAGCCCTCGGTGTATCCCCGCCTGAACCCCGCGCGGTACCCCGCCTGATAGTCGACGCGTGCGCCGAGGCTGTCCTGGTAACCGGCGTCCGCCTGCTCGAGCTCGCGCTGCCCTTCGAGATCCCACTTCCCGCCGTTGACGTGGCGATCTTCCTTCCCGGCCTGACGGCCGTCTGCGAGCCCCTTGTCGAACCCCGTCTGAAACGCCGGAGTGCCTCGACGGAGGTCCGCCGTCGAACCGCTGACGGCGTCCGACGTGTTCGTGAGCTCGGCGGGACGGGAGCTCAGGAATTCGGCGCGGGTCACCATCCCATCCCCGTTCTCGTCCGCCTGCTCGAACGATCCGAGATCCACCGTCCACTCGTTCCGGCGCAGACGCCTGTCGCCGTCCCGGTCGGCATGCTCGAACTGCGCGATGAACTCCGCGCGCCGCCGTCCCCGCAGCTCGGCGGCTGGTGGTTGCGCGACTTCGGCCCCCGACAGGACGCCGTCGTGGTTGGTGTCCTGCTGTCGGAACGCCTGATCGCTGCCGCGCCATTCGGCTCTCGTGATCACACCGTCGTGGTCGGTGTCCATGGACTGGAAACGGATCTGCCCGGACCCGGCACGACCCTGGCCGTCTTCGCGCGAGCGTCCCTGGTCATTCTGCGCAGCGGCCACCGCCGCGGTCGTGAGCACCGCCGCAAGGACCGCACCCGTGCAGGAACCGATGAGAGATCTGCGAGTCAGCATTTTTACCTCTACTGGAGCGTATTGCACGCTTGAGGGTCGCCTGTCTCGAAACCGCGACGAAGCGCGGCGACACGTTGCGCCGATGTGCCATGTGTGAACTTCTCTGGAAACACGCGACCGGTGGACATCCGCTGAATCCGATCGTCGCCGATCGCTGCCGCGGCCCGGAGACCATCCTCGAGATCGCCCGGTTCCAGCTGGACCCGCCTCGGCGCGCCCGTGGAGGGAGTCGCGGTGGCATGCGCCCACACGCCAGCGAAGCAGTCCGCCTGGAGCTCCAGGCCCACGGACAATCCGTTCCGCTCCGAAGGGGTGCGCGCCTGCTGCTGCCGCATCTGCGACTCGATCCCCAGCAGCGATTGCACATGATGGCCGAGCTCATGCGCGACGACGTAAGCCTCCGCGAAATCACCCGAAGCCCCAAAGCGCTGGCGGAGCTCGTCGAAAAATCCCAGGTCGAGGTACACGTGGTGATCGCCGGGACAATAGAACGGCCCGCTCGCCGAGGACGCCTGGCCGCAGCCGTTGGTCACGATCCCGTCTCGAAACAGCCTGAGCGTCGTCTTCTGATATCTCGGGCCGAGCAGCTGCTGCCACGTGGACTGCGCGTCGGCCATCACCGCGTCGAGGAAATCGACCGTCCGCTCCTCCGCGGGAGAGGACGAGACAGGGCCGGGGCTCCCCACATTCGCCGTCGGCGCCGCGCCTCCCCCGCCGCCGACGAGTGACAGGAAATCCACGCCAGTCGCCCAGCTGAGCAGCAAGAGCACCACGACGCCGCCGATGCCCATGGGCACGGCCCGCATTCCACCGCCTGAGCTTCCACGCAGGTCCTCTATGTTGTCGCGATCGCCCGAGGTCCATTTCATCCTGCTGACTCCTTCGGGGTTTCTGCCTGCAAGAAGCGGGTCCGGCCTCAGCCAGTTCACTCGATCGGGATCTGCCGCCATTTCCCCTGCTGGAATCGGGCGACCGACAGGAAGCACCGCGTCGAGTGGCCGATGAGAATCGCCGTCCAGACGCCGGAGGCGTTCAGCGTGCCGGAGCGCTGGAGTGCGAAGCAGACCCCGAGCGGCAGCGCGACCTGCGACACCAACGTGATGTAGAGCGGGCTGCGTGTGTCGCCCGTGCCCTGCAACCCACCGGTGTACGTCAGCGCCACCGTGATGAAGAGACCCGACACGCTCAGGTACCTCAGGAGTCCCCGCCCGAGCCCGACGACGACGGGATCCTTCAGGCCGAAGATGCCCAGCAGCTGTTCGGGGATGAGGAGGAACAGCGCGCCGATGATCGCCGCCACGCCCAACCCGATCCGCGCGGTCAGGTGCACGGCGTGCGCGCTGCGGTCGGGCTTTCCCGCGCCGAGGTTCTGGCCTGCGACCGCGGCCGCAGCCCCCATCAGCCCGACCGACGTCCACGTGATGAGCGAAAAGAGCTCCGCGTAGCCGACGGCATACGCGGCCTGGGCCTCGGCACTGTGCGGCAGGGACCCGATGTACCGCAGCAGCATCACGCCCGCGATGTTCATGGCCACGCCCTGGATGCCGGCGGGCAGACCGAACCGGAAGAGCGATCGGATGATGGCCAGGTCGGGACGCCAGGACATGGTTCTCGGGAAGTGCACGACGAGCCGCCCTGCGCAGAGCAGCCACACCGCCACCGACGACACGGTGAGGCTCGCGATGACCGTGCCCATGGCGGCGCCCCGCGTCCCGAACGCCGGGATCGGCCCCGCACCGCTGATGAACACGACGTTGAGGCAGAAGTTGAGGACCGTCATCGCGACACCCAGGCGGAGGGGTGTACGCGCGTCCCCGGCCGCACGGAGCGCGCCGCCGAGCATGAAGAACATCAGGAGACCGATGCTCCCGGTGAACATCAGCCGCAGGAACGGGAGCGCTTCGGCACGTACGGCCGGCGTCGCGTTCACGAGCGTCAGCAGTGTGGGGGAGAGGGCGTAGCCGAGCGGCGCGAGCACCACGAGCGACAGCACCAGTGCGGTGATGAACGCCTGGTACACGGTGCGGTTCACGCGCTCCTCGTCATTGGCGCCGGCGAACCGCGCCACGAGGACGGCCATCCCCGTGAACAGCGAGCTGATGAAGACAATGACCACCAGGAAAATCTGCCAGCTCACGCCAATCGCGGCGTTCCCGGTGTAGCCCACGTAGTGACCGACGAGCGCGTGATCGACGATGCCCTGGACGCCCCCGATGGCATTCTGCAGCACCGTTGGCCACGCGATCTTCCAGACGGCCGGCAGAATGGGACCTTCAACGATCGAGCGATCGAAGCTGCGCCGGCGCGCCGGAGATGCTCCCGTGAGTGGGGCGATGACAGCCGACGGCTCGCTCGAAGCGGGCGGCCCGCCCGGTGAGGCATGGATTTCTGGGGCCACGTCGCCCGCGATCATAACAGCACGCCGTCCCACACACGTCCACGTGCCACCCGTGCAGCGCGCCACAGGGTCGACAGACCACGTGCCGCACCTGCGACGTGCCGCGGGTTCCGACTAGGCCTGACGCATGGACTTGATGGCGCGCCGCACATCCGCGTGGGCGAGCACGACGGCGGGCTGCCGCTGCAGCGCCTCGAAGTACCGGCGCTGAAAGCCCTCCCCGGTCTCCGACGCGGTCAACAGGTGCTCGACCTGCTCGATGAGCGCCGACGCGTCGGCGTCGGTTGCGGGCGAATCGGGTTCGGCGGTCTGGTCGATGCGGACGATGAGCTCCGAGAGGGAATGCAGCCAGGCGAACCAGGGGTCGCTGATCACCAGCTGGAGAAACGTGGCATTCGATCCGACGCGGCCGCGATCCATTTCGTACGTCACGCGGGTATCGTCGAGCAGGACCTTGTGCAGGTGGAGCAGCCGGCCCCGGAGCGCACGGAGGCGCGCGCGGTTCTCCTCCGACATCAGTGCATAGGGCGACTGCACGCCGGCGCTGCCGGCAGGCACGCGGGCGGCGCCAAGGAGCCCGTCCAGATCGAGGCGCGCGGTCATCATCTGCAGCGACCCGTCGGCATTGCGGGGCCACTGGGCACGGGGCCGATCCCAGTACAGCTCGAGGCCGTTCCCATCGGGATCGCGCAGGTACAAGGCTTCGCTGACGCCGTGATCGCT
>JANMCN010000172.1:0-28713 GCA_031361295.1 Acidobacteriota bacterium
CGATCCGCGCACGGACGCCCGGGTCCACGTCACGTTCGACGAGCCGCAGAGCGCCGTCGCCCCGGGCCAGGCGGTCGTGTTCTATGACGATGAAGTTGTGGTCGGCGGGGGGTGGATCGACTGACGTGCAACGTCCAACGTGCAACAACGTGCTACGTCCAACGTGCAACACCTCGCACGTCTCACGTGCAACGTCCAACGTCCAACGTGCAACACCTCGCACGTTCCGACGTGCGGTCGCAGCACGTGGAACGTTGCACCCGTTGCACGTTGCACGCTGAACGTTGTCGCACGTTGCACCCGTGGAACGTTGCACGTTGTTGCACGTTGCACCGTTGCACGTTGCACGTGTTAGCCGTCGGCGATTGATTCCGCGATCTCGGCGGCGCGCTCGGGATCGCCGATGTGCTGAGGCAGCCCGTCGACGAAGTGTTCGGCGTCAATCGCCGCCATGCATCCTGAACCCGCCGCGGTGATTGCCTGCCGATAGGTGTGGTCCTGGACGTCGCCGCAGGCGAACACACCCGGAACGCTCGTTCTCGACCCCATGTGCGTGACGATGTAGCCGGCGGGGTCGAGTTCCAGCTGCCCCTGGAAAAGTCCGGTGTTGGGCGTGTGGCCGATCGCCACGAACACGCCGTCGACGACCAACGTTTTCCGGGCGCCCGTCTTGTTGTTGACGAGCACCATCCCTGTGACCTCGCCCTTTCCGTCGTCCGTGATGTGCTCGACGTCCGAGTTCCACTCGAACGCAATCTTGGGGTTCGCGAAGGCCTTGTCCTGCATGATCTTGGACGCGCGGAGCGACTCGCGGCGATGGACCACGACCACGCTCGAGGCGAAACGCGTGAGGAAGATCGCCTCTTCGAGCGCCGAGTCTCCCCCGCCGACGACGGCGATTGGCTTGCCCCGGAAGAAGTACCCGTCGCAGGTCGCGCAGGTCGAGACGCCGTGCCCGAGGAGTTTGCGCTCGGACGGCAGACCGAGGAGCCGCGCGGAGGCGCCCGTCGCAATAATCAGCGAGCGGGCGGTGTGCTCGACACCGGACATCGTGACCGCGAACGGGTGGGCCTGGAGGTCGACCGCCGACACCTGTCCACGGACGACCTCGGCGCCGAAGCGCTCCGCCTGGGCCCGCATCTCGGTCATGAGCTCCGGCCCCATGATGCCGTCGCGGACCCCCGGCCAGTTCTCGACCAGCGTCGTCAGCATCAACTGGCCGCCGGCTTCGAGCCCCTCGATGACGAACGGCTTCATGTTCGCGCGGGCGGTGTAGAGCGCCGCCGTCAGCCCTGCCGGGCCCGAGCCAATGACGATGACGTTGTGGGTCGACATGATACCGGGCTCTCAGACCTCAGCTTCAGCCTTCGTACTTCAGCTTCAGACCTCAGCCTTCAAGACCTGTCTTCAGACGTGTTTGTCGATTAACTTCTTCAACGAGTCCTTGTCGGCCAGGCCAACCACCTGCTCGACGATCTGGCCGCCTTTGAAGAGCAGCAGGGTGGGGATCCCGCGGATGCTGAAGCGGCCGGCGACAGACGGATTGTCGTCAACGTTGAGCTTTCCGATGGTGACCCGGCCGTCGTAATCGGTCGCCAGTTCGTCAATCGTCGGCCCGAGTCGCTTGCAGGGGCCGCACCATTCCGCCCAGAAATCCACCAGGACCGGCTGGGCCGCCTTGATGACGGACTGATCGAAATTCGTGTCTGTGAGGGTCGTTACCTTCTCGGATGCCATTAGCGTTGCCTCTAGATAATGTGAAGCCTCGACTTGTGTCGATCAGCCTCTCGCCGGTGCCGCCGCACGGGCGGCCTCATACACTTTGACATACTCCCGGGCCGAAACGTCCCACGAGTAATCATCCTTCATGCCGGCCTGCTGCATCTTCCTCCATTCGCGGGGATTGCGGAAGAGGTCGAGGGCCCGTTCGACAGCGTGGAGCAGTCCCGCGGGCGTGAAGTCGCGGAACTTGATGCCGTTCGGGTGCGGGTCAGGGACATCCCGAACCGTGTCCTCGAGTCCCCCGGTCGCATGCACGATCGGGAGCGTGCCGTAGCGCAGGCTGTAGAGCTGGTTCAGGCCGCAGGGCTCATAGCGGGACGGCATGAGGAACATGTCGGCGCCCGCCTCGATCCGATGGGCCAGCCGCTCCTCGAATCCAATCGTGGCGGACACCCGGCTCGGATACCGGGCCGAGAGTGCGCGCCACAACCCCTCGAACTCGGGGGCGCCGCTCCCGAGCATCACCCAGATCGCGTCGAGCGCCATCAGGTCGTCGGCGGCCGCCGCGAAGAGATCGAGCCCCTTCTGCGTGGTCAGCCGGGAGATCAGGCCCACGACGGGCCGCCGGAGAGCGTCCCCGTCCGCCGGCAAGCCTACGGTCTCAAGGAGGATCCGTTTTGCCTGCGTCTTGCCCGAGAGATCGTCCCGCGTGTAGGACGCGCCTATCAGGTCGTCGCGTTCAGGATTCCAGCGCGTCACGTCGATCGCATTCAGGATCCCGCTCAACTCGTCGGCCCGTCGAAGGAGCGCCCCATCGAGGCCGAAGCCGAGCTGCGGCGTCAGGATGTCGCGCGCATACGAGGGGCTCACCGTCGTCAAGCGCTCGCTGAAGTTGATCCCTCCCTTCAGATAGCTGATTTGGCCCCAGTACTCGAGCGCACGGATGTCCAGGACCTCCCATCCCAGGCCGAGCTCCGGCAGCGTACTCGCCGGGAACACGCCCTGGAACGCCAGGTTATGGATCGTGAAGACCACCGGGACGCCGCCGATCACCGGGTCAGCCGAGAACTGCATCTTCTGGAAGACGGGCACCATTCCCGCCTGCCAGTCGTGGGCATGAATGACCGCCGGGCGCTCCCCACGCACACGGATGAATTCGAGCGCCGCGCGGCTGAAGACCGCAAACCGCCAGGCGTTATCGGAGAAATCGACGCCCCCGCTGCCATACAGTCCATCGCGGTCGAACAACTCGGGAACATCGACGAAGACCGCGGTGACGCCCGAGCGCGCCGCGGCGGTGTAAAACGTCACGTCCACCGCACGCGCACCCAGGCGGATGGTCGTGCGTTCAGCCCGTGCGCCGGCGACGGGGACGTCCCGGTAGCGCGGCATGATGAGCGTGACGCGGTGGCCCATGCGGCCGAGCGCTTCGGGCAGGGCCGCCAGGACTTCGGCCAGGCCGCCAGTGTGCGCGTACGGGTGCGCCTCGGACCCGATCATCAGCACGTCGAGTTCCGCGGAACCAGCAGGCTGTCGACTTGCGGCAGGGCGGGGCGTCGCATGCGGCGCGGCAGCCGCCCGGCGTGCGGGCGCGGACCTCGCGGCCCGAACCGGCGGTGGTGCGATCGCCGGACCAGACGGCTCAGCTCCGTCGGTGCGCGTCGGAGGCCGGCTCCCGCGCGTCGTTTTCGGTGAGGTGCCTTTCGCTGTCGAAGCGGCCGGACGCTTGTTCCCTGCGCTGGCCGCTTTCTTGGGGGATGTCGTCTTCCTGCGGGAACTCGTCTCAGGAACTGGCGTTTTCGACCTGGGTACAGAACGTTTCTTCTCGGGCATTCCATCAATGGTAACCGCTCCGTCCGCCCTCGTTCAATCCTGAACCGCGACTGCACAGCCTCATCGTGCCCGCCCGGTTCAGGTCGTGCGTGACTGGCGTCTCGACAATCAGCAACTGATGCCATACTCCGCCCAACAAGGAGTGACGCCTCTGATGCGAAGGAGCCTGCTTGCGCTGCTCGGCGCGGCATTGATGCAGACGACGCCCGCCTTCGGGCAGGCGGGGTCCACGGGTGCTCTGCACGGTACCGTGCACAATTCCCGCGGAGTGCCGCTCGCCGGCGCCGTCGTCATCGCGTTCAGCGAGAGCCTGATCGGATCGACGCGATCCGCGACGACCGACGCAGCCGGCCGCTACCGCCTGCCCGCGCTCATGCGCGGCACGTACCGTGTGACGATCACGCTTGCTGGTTTCCGGCCTGCGGAAGGATCGGCGCGGCTGCAGCTCGGGCAATCCGTCAGGCTCGACGCGACCCTGGACCCTGGAGCGGCGTCGGAGGCTCCAACGCCGGCCGCCGGGGAGGTGGCGCGCGACACGCCGGTCGCGGCGACGCACCTCAGCTCAGACTCTCTGGGGAGCACTCCAATCGCCGCCCGGTTTGGACCTGGGGCCATGCTTCTCGCCCCCGGGCTCCATCCCGACACCTACAGCGCATACGGCAGTCCCGGAGCCTGGTCGAACGCCTATCGCATCGACGACCTCGACGGCGCCGATCCCGAAGGAGGACGCGCCTGGGTCTTCCCGGCGTTGAACTGGCTCGACGAAGTTCGGGTCGTGGGCCCGGGGGCTGGCGCGGAACAGGGCGGTTTCACCGGTGCGTCTTCCGAGACCGTTCTTCGCTCCGGCACCAACAGCTTTCACGGATTGGCGGAGACGCTCTACCGCAACATGTCCCTCACGGACACCAATGTGACGCCGGCTCTCCTCGCCGCCAATCGCGGCCTGTCGCCGGGCCGTACCGACCTCGCGTCTGACAGCTCGGTTCAACTCGGGGGTCCGCTGGTGCGGGACGCTCTGTGGTTCTTCACCGGCGCGCAGTTCTACTACGCGCGCGAGACGCCGGGTGGGTACCCTGCGGCTGTGCCGTCCGGTATCCGCGGCGCGGACGGGGGCACGCCTTCACCGTCGGAGAGTTCCCCGCGCGTGCTGTTCAAGCCCACGTGGCGATGGTCCGACCGCAACGGCCTGTCGGGATTCGTCCACTCGGAACGGGACGTGGTTCAGGCGCGAGGCGCGGCGCCGCAGGTCTCACCCGATGCGACGCTCGGTGAGCACTCGGCCACGACGGCATGGAACGTCCACCTCACACGGGTACTGTCCACGACGACCGTCCTCGACGCCAGCTACTCCGGCTTCCACGGCGCCGCCGACCTGGTTCCGTACAACGGCGCCACGCCCGGGTGGTACGACGTGGCGGCAGACTACTATTCCGCCAACTCTTACTACTTCTACGGCGCGGCCCGGAACCGCCACCACGCGCAGGCGGAGCTGACCAAGTCCGTGGGAGCGCACGACCTGGCGTTCGGAACCGAGGCCAACCTGGGCACGGCGACGACCCGGTATGGATACCCGGGTGGCCGGTCTGTGGATGCCGCGTCGGGGGTGCCGTTCTTCGTCTACCTCTGGGACGGATCCCGCAAGGACAATCGCACTGTCGGGTTCTCGGGTTACGGGCGGGATTCGTGGCGCCTGCGGTCGGGCCTGACGATAGACGCCGGGGTCCGGTTGGAGCGCGCCACTGGCGTGAACAGGCACGCGAACAAGACGCTCTACGCCATGACGTCAGTCGCCCCGCGCGCCGGCCTCGCGTGGGACGTGCGCGGAAATGGCGCGACGGTTCTCCGCGGACACTACGGCGTGTACTACGACTCTCCCCACACCGGCGACTACGATGCGGCCGATCCGGATATCGCGCCGCTCTACGGCGCCGACGTCGATCGTCGTCTCAACGTCATCGGTCCCGTTACCGTGGTGCAGCCTGGCACCAACCACACCGTCGCGGGTGGCCTCGATGCGCCGCGCACCCGGGAGGCCATCGTCGGCCTCGACCACGCCCTCTTCCACGGCCTCGTCGCAGGGATCTACGGCATCGATCGAAGAAGCGATCGCTTCATCGACGACGTGCTGCAATACAAGGCCGGAGATTTCGTCAAGACGACCGCGAGGGACGTCGGGCCAGACGGATTCGCCGCGTCCGGCGACGAGACGGCGAACACGACGGATCTGTACAACGAGGTATCCGGTAGCGTTCCCAACGGATTTCTCATCACCAATCCGCCGGGCGCGTTCCGGAACTACCGCGGGCTCGAGGTCACCGCGACGAAACGCATGACGGGACGATGGGACGTCCAGGGATCCTGGGTCATGTCGAGAGCCACCGGGAACTACGACACGAACGGGCCGGCCCTGAGCCTCGACTTCGAGACTCCCAACACCGATCCGGCGCTGCAGCCGCTGCGGACGGGCCGAGTCGCGAACGATACGACGCATCTCGCAAAGGTGTTCGGGAGCTATCGGCTGCCCCTGCGCGTCCTGCTCTCGGGAGCCCTCTACTACACGAGCGGCCGGACGTTCACGCGCACGGAGCGCGCAGGGCTGAACCAGGGCCGTGTCGACGTGTTCATCGAGCGGCGCGGCAGCCAGCGTTACGATCCCGTCATGCGCCTCGACGCTCGCGTCCAGCGAGCCTTCTCAATCGCGGGCCGTCGCGTCAGGCTCGAGCTCGACGGGTTCAACGTCCTCAACGACGCGACGGTCACATCCCGCGTCTCGCAGTCGGGGCTGCGCTACGCGATGCCCCTGTCGCTCGTGGAATCGCGACGGTTTCGAATCGGCGCCGTGTATCAGTTCTGACGCTCTGGTGTCCGGCCCGCCGCGGCTGAAACCGAAAGCTCGTGGCGACACGGGCCGTCCTTCAATTAGAATCCAGCCGTGGCCGAATCCCAGGTACCTCCTCCTGCACGGTCGGAGTCGCGCGAGATTGCCGAGCTCCGGCGGCTCAAACAGGAACAGCCCGATCTCGGGTCAGCGGTCGATCTCCAGGTGGAGTTGCTGCAGCTCCAGCGCCGCGTGCAGTCGCGCGTGTCGCTTCCGGCGATCAGACTGGACAAGGACTCCCTGAACAGCCTGCTCGCGACCGCGCCCGTGCTGAAATTCGAACACATTCCCATCGAGTGGGGCGATCTGCGCTTTCTGCTGCGGGCCACGGCGGCCGCCATGCGCAGCCACGACGCGCTGGACGAAGCCGACTTCCGTCGGGTCGAGACGCTCTGCCGGGATTCGGAGCGCCTGCCGGCGGCGCTCCGTTCCTGGTATGACGCCACGAGGCCCTCTGCCGCCCCGATCTCCTCCGACGCGTCAGGGCTCGAACCGGTCATCCTCCAGGCGATGCGCCCGTTCCTGACCCGCTCGGCCGACGCGATCATGGCGAAGACCGACCTCGTCGGATGGACTGGCGGCACGTGTCCTCTGTGTGCCGGCGAACCGGACTTTGCGGTGATTACGCCGGCCGCGGACCGCATCCTGATCTGCGGGCGCTGTTCGGCCCGCTGGCACTTCCATCAGATCACCTGCCCGTTCTGTGCGAACGCGGACAAGAGCCGGATGACGTCGTTCGCGAGCCGCGACGGTCAGTACCGGCTGTACGCGTGCGACGTGTGCGAGCGTTATTTGAAGGCGTTCGATGCCAGACGGGCATCCCGGCCGGTGATGCCGGTCGTGGATGCGGTGGCGACGCTGCCGCTCGACGCGGCAGCAATGCAGAAGGGCTACAAGTAGCCCTTACTGCTGGGGCTGCTGTTCTTCCTTACTGAAGATCGACGACGCCTTGTCGGACATCCAGGTGAACAGGTGGCGCGTTTCCCAGAAGCGTCCGGGATTGGAGCGGGCGCCGAGCACGACGACGGCGACCTGGTTGCCGGTCGGGAGGCGCAGCAGCGTGGCGAGGCAATAGCCGGCCTTGCTGATGAAACCGGTCTTGCCCCCGAGCACGTCGATATCGCCGCCCATGACCAGGCGGTTGGTGCTGTGGATGCTGATGGTGCGGCGGTCGGTTGCGAACGTGTAGGTCGGCGTGCGCATGATGGGCGCGATCCGCTCGTCGGCCGCGGCAAACGAAATCAGCCTCGACAGGTCGTACGCCGAAGAGATGTTCGCCGGGTTCAATCCCGACGGGTCGGTGAAGGTCGTGGCTTCGAGCCCGAGCTCGAGGGCCTTCTCGTTCATCCGCTCGACGAACGACGCAGTTCCGCCGTGCGAAACCCGCGCGAGCACCCGGGCTGCCGCGTTGTCCGAGGCGATCAGCGTCAGGTGGAGCACGTCGCTCAGCTTCAGGCGGTCATTCGCCTTGAGGTACGTGGTGGAGGCGGCATACACATCGCCGCGTTCCACGGTGATGACCTGATCGAGATCCGGATTGTCTTCAAGGAACACGACCGTCGTCATCACCTTCGTGATGCTGGCGATCGACCGCTTGTCCTGCGCGTTTTCCTGCCACAGCACCTGCCCGTTGGCCGGGTTGAAGATGATGGCGGCGGCCGCGCGGATGTCCGGCACGCGCTCGCCGTTCGCGTCGGTCTTGTACCGAGGCGTCATCACATCCTGCAGCGAGCGTAGCGCGGACATCCGCTGGAACTCGCGATTGCGGGCGGTAGACCGGGCGCGCTCGAGCCGCGCCTTGCGGGCCTGGGATGCGGAGGCGGAATATACGGGTGCCGCCGACAGACGAGGCACCGCTCGGCGGGCGGACGCAGCCCTCGGGGCCGATCTCTTATGGGCGCGCCTCTGGGCGGACTCTGCCGATATCGGCACGGCCACGCTCAGGCCCAACAACAGCGCGCAGACACGAATAACCAGCAGAGACGTTCTCAGACGCACGCGTCCTCCGGGACGAAATCTAATAGATCAGCTGGCTGGGAAGCAGCCGAAACTATAGGGGTGGAACGGAAAAAGTATAACAGCGAACCCCCTTAGAGGCAACAAGTTATATAGCTCTACCGGCCCAGGATGACTTGTTCCACGTCACATCCGGCCCTCCGACGCCACATTTGTCTGTATTCAAGACGGGTACCACAGCTGTTTCCAATCTTGTGGTAGTTTCGGCCGGTATGTCGGGCTGCAGCAGCCAGCGAAGGAAGACGCCGTGAGAGAAGACGACGAGTATGTGGCGATGCGGGCGACCATCCGGGAGCGAGGTACCGCCCGGATGGCCCTGGTTCCGTTCATCTTCATCGGCTGGGCCGCCACCGCGATTGCCACGGCGGCCGTAATCACCGTCGCCCTCAGCACGCTGGTGCCGCTCCTCATCCTGGTCGCGGGCTTCGAGGCGGTCTTTGCGCTTCACGTCAACGTGGAACGGATTGGCCGGTATCTACAGGTATTCCATGAGCCTGACGGGGGGTGGGAGGGGGTGGCCATGCGATTCGGGGACCGGTTTCCGGGGACGGGGCCCGATCCGCTGTTCAGCCGCCATTTCCTCCTGGCTACGTCCGTAAACTTCCTGCCGGCGGCCCTTGGCGGAGATGTGCCCGAGCTCGTGATCATCGCCATCCTCCACGTCATCTTCATCAACCGCATCCGGATTGCCCGCGGCTTCGCCGCGACCCAGCGTGCGAAGGATCTGGAGCGGTTCGAGACGCTGCTCCGCGAACGCGACCAGGTGCCGCACGCGCCGAGACCGGCCGGCGACAACGTCATCTGAGAGGGCGACTCCAGTCCGCACGCTGGCGACATTTGGTCTCGGCACCACGGATTTGTCGTCCGACGACGGATCTGTGATTGTCAGAAGCCCGGCAGGAGGGGCACGCCGTCGTGACAGCCGCTAGCGGGCCAGCGCCATCGCCAGAAGCAGCGCCCGCGCGGTCCCCTGCCACGACCCGGTCGTATCGAACGTCTCCCCGGTCGTGTGGGTTCCTGCGGCCGATCCGCCCCCGCCGATCGTGATCGCGGGCACGCCGAGACTCAACGGGAGGTTGGCGTCGGTCGATCCCTCGTCGAGCCGCGCACGCTGACCCAGAGCGCGGGTGACCGACAGCGCCGCGCTGACGATGGGCGAATGGGCGGCATTCTGACCGCCGGGACGGCGGCCCACGAGGGCCTTGTCCATGGTGAGGCGTCCCCGGTTGTCCCAGCGTTCGTTTTCTTCCGCGAGGGCGGCGTCGAGTGCCGCCTGAAAGGCGGCGTCGAGCGCCCGCAGCGCCGCCGCATCTGCGGACCGCAGATCCACCTCCATCCACGCCGACGAGGCGATGGAGTTGACGGACGTGCCGCCGCCGACCCGCCCCACGTTGAACGTCGTGCGGGGCTCCCGAGGGACCTGCAGATCGGCGATCCGTGCGACGGCGCGGCCGATCGCATGGACGGGATTCGCGACCCCGAAGTCCCCGTAGCTGTGTCCGCCCCGTCCCGCATACGTGACCCGGTAGCGCAGACTGGCCACCGCCGATGCCGTGACGCCGAGCCCGGCCCCGTCGATCGACACGAATCCGTCCACCCCGGCCGTGGTCGCGGTGTCGAACAGGTGCGTCACCCCGCGCAGGTCGCCCAGGCCTTCCTCCCCGACTGTCGCGACGAACGTGAGGCTCCCTGCCGTCTGGAGCTTCGCGGCCTGCATCCCGCGAATGACGCCCAGCAGTACCGCGAGGCCCCGGCAGTCGTCCGCGATGCCGGGTCCGCTCAGCACAGCCCCCGAACGCGACGGCGTGACGCGCGTCTCCTTCGGGAAGACGGTGTCGAGATGGGCGCTGAAGACCACGTGCGGGCGCGGCGAGAGGCCGGGGCGTTCCCCCAGCACGTTCCCGGCGGAATCAATGCGCACGTGGGTCAAGCCGAGCGACTCGAAGGCCTGCTTGTAGGCGGCGGCGCGCGGGCCTTCTCCGAAGGCGGGAGCCGGGATGTCGCAGAGCCGCATCTGTTCGTCGATGACGAATGCCTCATCACCCTCGAGTCGCGCGACGGCCCCCCGGATGGCCGGGTCGCTCATCAATCGTTCCCCGACACTCGTCCCATCGTCCTGCGGCAGGATCGGGATCGGCGACGGCGCACCCGCGACCAGGCGCACTGCCAGAATCGTCAGCACCAGATACTCGGTCATTGGGAGTTCATCCTACGTTCAACGGACCACGTGCCACGCCAGTCGCACAGCGCGACGCGCGAATCCAAACATTTGGTCAGGGCTATTCATTCGCGCTGAGACTCGCGACGTCGACAGGCGCGACAACTTTTGACTGGCGCCGGCAAATTCGTGATGCGCACTCAGAACCGTTCCGAAAATTCGACGATCATTCGGCGTCGCGGCTCAAGTCGTCAGCGCGCGGCGCGCGTGACCTCTGCGGTACAGAAATTGCTCAGCGCACAGCGGGGGTTCACATGATGAGTCTTGTCCGTCTCCTCGGATTCACGACGCTCGGCTGCGGCTGCGTGACGGGCCGGTACCGGGAAATCGCCACCAACCGAGAGATTACCTACATCGAGGAGAAGGGCACGGCCTGCGCGCAGCATGCGCACCGTCGCAATCATACGATCGCGGCCGCGAAGTTCGGGATGCACGCCCTCTCGGCAAAAGCGTCATAACTGTCCCGGGGCTGGACAACACGCGCCCGCGGCGCCGAGGCGCGTTACACTGACGCCCGATGCCCCCCGCGCGGACGCCGCCAGCCGTTCCCAAGCCGCACACCACCCTTTACTCCTCCCGCGGAACCCTCACCTTCTATCTCGGCGACTGCGTGGAGGTCCTCTCGGCGCTGCCTCAGGCGAGCATCTCCACCATCGTCACCTCGCCACCTTATAACCTCGGCGTGAACTATCGCAGCTACGACGATACCCTTCCGCGCGATCGGTATCTCGAGTGGACCGGCCGCTGGATCGCGGCGGCGCGACGCGTGCTCGAGGCGACCGGATCGCTCTTCCTGAACGTGGGGGCCAAGCCGACGGATCCCTGGACCGGCATGGAGGTCGCGCTGGCGGCGCGCCCGCACTTCGCGCTGCAGAACACCATCCATTGGATCAAATCGATCGCGATCAGCCGGGAGGCGGCGGGAGCGGCGGTCGACCTCGACAAGGACCTCGCGGTCGGCCATTACAAGCCGATCAACAGTCCGCGATTCGTGAATGACTGCCACGAATTCATCTTTCACTTCACGCCGGACGGCCGGACGCCGCTGGATCGGCTCGCGATCGGCGTGCCGTACCAGGACGCGTCGAACATCGACCGCTGGCAGACGGGCGGCAGCAACCTGCGCTGCCGGGGCAATACCTGGTTCATCCCCTACGAGACGATCCAGAGCCGCGAGAAGGACCGTCCCCATCCGGCCACGTTCCCGCCGCGAGTACCTGAGTACTGTTTCAGGCTGCACGGCCTGCCGCGCGTGCGGCTCGCGATGGATCCGTTCCTCGGCCTCGGCAGCACTGCCGTCTCCGCCGCGCAGCTCGGCCTCGACTTCATCGGCGTCGAACTCGATGAACACTACCTGGCGGAGGCCATCGCCCGGACGCAAAGCGCGATCGCCCAGGCTGCGCACTTGTAACGTCCGTGTATCCGGCCGCGCTTTTCCGCCTTCCACCTCCGCACTTCAATCCTTCGCACTTTCGACTCGTCCCACTTCGATTCTTCAGCCTTCAGCCTTCCAACTTCAGTCTTTCTCTGTGCTACCCTAAAGCCGTCCCTCCTCCGTTGTCCCCGCAGGCCGCACAGGTGTGCCTGCACCGTGACCCGAGATGCATCCGCTGGCGCAAGGAGTTTCGATGTTGAGAGTGTTTCGGCTGGTGGCCGCGGCGGTCATCTGTCTGTCGACGGCTGCGTTCGCGCAGACGGCGGCGACGGGCAGTATCGAAGGCGTCGTCACGGATGCCACCGGGGGCGTGCTCCCGGGTGTGACGGTCGTCGTCAGGAACCTCGACACCAACGTGACGCGCGAGGCCACCACCGACAGCGGCGGCCGGTACCGCGCGACGGCGCTGCAGCCCGGTCCTTACGACGTGACGGCGACCCTCGCCGGGTTCCAGGCCCCCGCCCTCGGTCGCATCGAGGTCCTCGTCGGTCAGACACAGGCCGTCGACGTGCCGATGCGCGCCGCGGGCGTCACCGAAGCGGTGACGGTGACCGGCGAGGCCCCGCTCATCGACACCCAGCGTACCGACGTGAGCAACGTCATCGGCGAACGTGCGATCGGCAATCTCCCGATCAACGGCCGGCGCTGGGAGAACTTCGTGCTCCTCGGACCCGCGGTGACCAACGATGGCAACTTCGGTCTCGTCAGCTACCGTGGCATTTCGGGTCTCTACAACAACAACACGGTCGACGGCGCCGACAACAACCAGGCATTCTTCTCCGAAGCTCGCGGCCGGACGCGCACGTCGTATTCAATCAGCCAGGCCGCGATCAAGGAATTCCAGGTGGGGGTCAGCAATTTCTCGGCGGAGTTCGGCCGCGCCGCGGGCGGCACGGTGAACGCGATCACCAAGTCCGGCACGAACACGTTCCACGGCGAAGGGTTCTACTTCCTGCGCGACGACAAGTTCCAGTCGCAGGATCCCTTCGCGCCGGTCAAGCCCAACGAGCGCCGCCAGCAGTTCGGCGTGAGCACGGGCGGGCCGCTTCGCGCCGACAAGGTCTTCTACTTCTTCAACTACGACCAGCAGGTGCGCAATTTTCCGTATTTCGTGCGTCCGTCGCAGAGCACGTTTCTCACCGCCGCGTGCACGGTCCCGGGATGCGCGTCGGCGCTCGCCTTCTACAGCGGCCTCGGCGTCTTCAACCCGCGCGAAGGCAACAACAGGATCGTCCTCGGCAAGGTCGACTACGCGGTCTCGAACAAGCACAACGTGACGCTGCAGTACAACATGCACCGCTGGAACTCGCCGAATGGCATCCAGACGCAGCCCGTCATCTCCGTCGCCCCGTCCGCGAACGGGACCGACAGGGTCAAGACCGACTTTGCGCTCGCGACGGTCAGCAGTGTCCTCTCCGAGCGGTGGCTGAACGAGGCGCGTGTCCAGATCGGGCGCGACTTCGAGCAGCAGCTGCCGAATTCGGCCGCAGGCCCGGGCACGACCGTGACGGGCGGCATCGACATCGGGATCCCGAACTTCCTGCCGCGTCCCAAGTATCCCGACGAACGCCGATTCCAGTTCGTCGACAACGTCACCTGGTACGCCGGCGCCCACAGCTTCAAGGTCGGCGCGGACATCAATTACGTCCGCGAATCGCTCGTCAACCTGTTCCAGGGAGCCGGCATCTACGCGTACCCGAACATCAACGCGATTGCGTCGGACTGCCCCGTCGGCGCGACGGCTTGCACGCCCCTCCTGACCGGGGGGACGACCGACCTCCGCCACTACACGAGCTATAACCAGCAGTTCGACCTGCGGGGCAGCGGCCTCAACGGCGACGTCTTCTTCACGACCACGGACTACAACGGGTTCGCCCAGGACAACTGGCGCGTCACCAGCCAGGTGTCGCTGAGCCTCGGCCTCCGCTACGAGTACCAGAAGTTCCCGCAGCCGGCCGGCACGAAGGTCAGGGGCACGGCGTTCACCGGAAACCCGGCGTATCCGGCGACGGTCACGTTCCCCCAGGACAAGAACAACTGGGGACCCCGCGTCGGGCTCACCTACGACATCAACGGCGCCCACAAGACGGTGGTTCGCGGCGGGTATGGCATCTACTACGGCCGCACGAGCAACAGCGTGATCTCGAGCTCGTTGACGAACAACGGTGTGACGTTCGCGTCCTACAATTTCTCGCCGAACTCGGCGGGCGCGCCGCAGTATCCCAGCGTGCTGGCGGCGCCGCCCACGACCGCGGCGAAGCCGTCCATTCAATACCTCGCGCCCGGCCTCCAACGGCCGGAAATCCATATGGCGGAGCTGACGGTCGATCGCGCGGTCGGGAACGACATCACCGTGTCCGCGTCATACCTGTCCAGCCGTGGTCGTCATCTCCCGACGTTCGTCGATACGAACCTCAGCCCGGCGACCTCCACGGTCGAATACATCGTCGGCGGCACCAGCCGCGGGACGTTCCCCTTCTATCGCGGCGTCCGTCCGGACGCGAACATCAACAACGCGATCGAAGTGGCCGATATCGTGAGGTCGACCTACAACGCGCTCGTCCTCCAGGCCAACAAGCGGTTCACGCACGGCCTCCTGTTCAGCGCGAACTACACGCTCTCGAAGTCGGAAGACACGGGCCAGAACTCGACGACGTTCATCGCGAACTTCGCGTCCCAGGTGAATCCATTCAACAACGACGCGGAAAAGGGGCCGTCCTCGTTCGACCGGCGACATCGCGGCGTCGTCAGCCTGCACTACGCGCCGACGTACCTGTTCGGCTTCCAGGTCGGCGCGACCGGTACGTTCGAAAGCGGTCTTCCGCTGAACCCGACCGTCTCGATCAACTCCGGGGCCCTCACCGGCACCGGCGTCGTGAGCACGCAGAGCATCAACGGCACCGGCGCGTCCAACCGCGCGCCCTTCCACACGCGCAACGGATTCCGCCAGACGGGGCGGAGGACGGTCGACCTCCGCATCTCAAAGGTGTTCACTGCGGGCGGGCATCGTCGAATCGAGGCGCTCTGGGAAGCCTTCAACGTGGCGAACTGGACGAACTACACCGGCTTCGGCACGACCAAGTACCGCGCGGTGAGCTCCGCGTACGACCCCGTCGCCAACAAGGCCGTCGTGAACCTGACGGAAGATCCGGGCTTCGGAGTACCGACGCTCGCGAGCAACACGCTCTTCGGCCCCCGCGACATGCAGGTCGGCCTCAAGTTCCTCTGGTAGGAACCGCGCTACCGCTTCGGCGACGGCGCCTTGGTCGGCCGGAGCGTGTACTCGGTGCGGTAATGGATGTCCACGTTCGGCCGCTTCACCTTCACCTCGACCTTGCGCCGACGCTGCGTGGGATCCGGGTTCGACGAGTAATAACCGAGAACGTAGTAGTCGCTCGTCTCCGCGTCAATCCGCTTGAGCGCTTTCACGAAGTCGTTCTGGTTGACCGTCGCGAAACCGCCGGTCTGCTCCGCGATCACCCGAAGGCTGTTCTGCGAGGTCGTCACGTAGTTCTGGTAGTCCATCATGTCGACCTTCTGGTCGAGATCCGGACCGCCGACGAGCCCGCGCGGGTCGATGGTGTAGATCGTCGTGTTCGCGCGGTTCGCTTCGCGCGTGAGCTCGTTGATCTCGGACGCGAGGTCCGCGAAACTGAATTCGTTCCCCTGCCGCATGAACGGGTTCGTGTCGCTGGCTGACGTATTGGTGTTGCCGCCGTCGTCCATCGTCCGGCCGGTCAGCTGCTGGTTCAGCGCCTGATCGTTCTGCTTGCGCGTCTCCGAAAACGGGTTGAAGTCGTAGCCGTTGCTCACGTAGACGAACGCCTTGCGACGGTTGTGGACCGACTCCAAGTTCTTCATGATCCCGTACGCCGTGTCGAAGGCGACGTGCGCGCGGTAACGGACCTCCGAGGGCCCTTCGGCGCCGAGCGGCGTGTCGAGGATCTCCGAGGGCTTCAGGCCGGAGCCCGAGATCTTTTCGATCGCCTCGTCGAGACGCTTGCGATCGTACGTCATGTCGATCGACAGCGACGACGGACCGCTGGAGACGATGCCGAACAGGTCGCCTTCGTGGACGAGCTCCCTGGAAATTTTCTTGAAGAGATCCTTGATGCGGCCCGTGTTGTTGAAGTCCAGGTGCAGGTCGTCGACAAAAATGAGCCAGATGCGTCCGGCGGCGTCGCTCGTCGGCTTGCTCGCCGGAAGGATGATGCCTTCCATCTGCGGCGCCGGCGGCGGAGCGGACGCGTTGTACACACGGCCGCCGTGCGTCAGCACGAACGACACGAGCTCCTGCTTGACCCCGTCCTCGAGCACGTCGAAGTCGTCCTTCTTGAGGTCCGCGAGGAACTGGCCGGAGTTGTCGCGCACGATCACGTCGGTCGTGATCATGTCGAAGGTCCGGCGAATCACGCCGCCCTGCGCCGGAGCCTCGGGCGTCTGCGCGCCGGCGGGCTTCGCGCCTGTGGGCGGCGGGGGCACCGGGGTGGCGGGCGTCTGCGCATGCAGCGCCGCACCGGCGGCCATCAGAGACGCCGCGGCGCACGCCTTCAGCGCTCGGGAGAAATGAACTGGTCGCATAGTTCGATTATACCGACAGGTTACGGATCGGCCGGTTCATCCTCGCCGTCCGGGTCTTCGTCGTCGTGCGCCGCTGCGCCCTCCGGAGTCGCCCCGAGCTGTTCACCGGGGGCCGCCACCTCCGCGCGCTCCCCCGCTCCCCGGCGTCGGCGTCGCTTCCGCCGGCGGCCGATGACCGCCCGCAGCGTCTCGAATACCGTCTCGTAGGCTTCCAGACCGGCGGTGACCTCGGCGTCGGTCACCCACGAGTCGGGATTTAGACGTTCGGCGTCGGCTTTCAGCTGTTCCCGCCGCACCTGATCGGCGACTTTCTCGGCAATCCTGGCCAGGATTTCGGCGTGCCGGGCACGCAGCCGGGAGAGCCCTTCTGCGCCCAACCGTGCCGATGCCGCGCTGTCATGCAGCGGGATCGGCTCGTCGGGAGCCGTCGCCTGTGGCGGAAACGGGATGACGACAGCGGAAGTCGGCTGCTCCGGAGCCCGGGCCGTTTCGGGTTCGGGCGGGATGCGAGGCTGGGGAGCGGCCATCGGCGGGGCCTGGTCACGCCCCGGGAACCCCCGCGGCCGCGCCCGTCGCTCGTGCTGGGCCGGCCAGCGCGCTTCGGGCGCCGGCTCCTGCGCCTTGAGGATCCGCGTCCAGTCGAACTCGATGCCGGGGTTTGACTGCTCGATCAGGCGGATGGCGTCCTCATCGATTGGCGCGCGTCCGACGCGAACGCCCGGAGGGGTGCGAAACCAGTACAGGATCCGCGGATGCGCCCGCCCCCGCCGACGCTCTTCGTGGATGACGTAGGTGTGCTCGTAGCCGAGCTTGTCCCGGCTGAACCTGAGGTAGGGCAGAACCTACTTCCTCTTCTGGGCCCGCTCGGCCGTTTTCCGCGCGGCGGGCTTGCTCCGACCGCTCCGTGGGGCAGCCTTTCGCGCGGCAGGTTTCGCATCCCGGCGAACGGCGGGTGTTCGTGCCCGTTTGGCCGACCGGGCAGGCGGGGCACCGGCGAGCGTGCGCCGGGGGGCGGCCACCACCCCACGATGCGCCAGGGTGAACCGGGTCTGGTCACCGATGGTGTGAAAGCTCCAGATCTCGGAGACGTTCACGCCATTCTCAGTCGCCAGCCGCTTCGCGATGTCCACGGATCCCGCGGGCACGTAGAGGTGGAACGGGGCCCGGGCACGCCCCAGGTGCGCCCATTGCGCCATCGCTTCGAGATGGTTCACCGACTCGGCGGTCTCGACCTCGACGGTTCCCATCAGCTTGTGCCCCCGGTCGGTCGAGGTGAGCACGAGGTCCGGGAAAATCTGGACCTGCCCGATCTTGACCGGTACCGTCTGGCTTTCTCCGATGTTGGTCACCACGTCGTGCCGCCGTTTCAATCGCACCGACAACAGACGGATCACACGGTCGTGCTCCAGTTGCTCTCGGACGGGCCGCACAAGAATGGGACTCACATATCCTCCGCCGGGAAAAATGCCACGAGGGGCCTAGATAACCGCGCATTGTAGCCGGAAAACTCTTTGGTTGTATACCCTGCACGGCGTCAGGCGGCGACCGAATCGAGGCCGGCCTTGACGAACATGTCTTTTGCGCTCAGAATGATGCGGTGATCGCTCCGGCCGAAACCCTCCCCGCTGACTCGACGACCAGAACCATTCTCATCGTGGACGACGACCGGTCCGTGGCGGATACCTTCGCGCGAATGCTCAAGCTGGAAGGGTTTGGGGTCGCGACCGCCCTCTCGGCCGAGGCAGGCCTCGAGCTCGCAGACCAGGTGCATCCACAGGCCATCATCCTCGACATGCGAATGCCGATCACGAACGGTCTCCAGTTCCTCCGGCTCGTCCGTTCGAAGCCTCATCTCGCCGACGTGCCAGTCGCCATCGTCACGGGCGACTACTTCCTGCCGGAGAACATCCAGCTGGAGCTGAAGTCACTGGGCGCCTCGATCAGGTTCAAGCCCCTCTGGCTGGAAGATCTCGTCGCGCTGGCCAAGACTCTGGTCTCGGCGTGAACGACCGGTTTCTCCGTGCGTGCCGCCGCCAGCCGGTGGATGCCACACCTGTCTGGTTCATGCGTCAGGCCGGCCGCTACATGGCCGACTACCGCCAGCTGCGCCAGCGGTACTCGCTCCTGGAAATCTGCGCGAATCCGGACCTCGCCGTGGCGGTCACCCTGCAGCCGGTGGATCTCATCGACGTGGACGCCGCCATCCTGTTCTCCGATCTGCTGGTGCCCTTCACCCCGATGGGGATCGCGTTCGACTTCGTCAAGGGTGAAGGTCCCGCCGTCGAGAACCCGATCCGCACCGCGGCCGATGTCGATCGGCTGACTCGCTTCGAGCCTCGCGAGTCGCTGAAACATGTGCTCGAGACGATCCGGCTGCTCCGTGCCGAACTGAATGGACGGGTACCGCTCATCGGCTTTGGCGGCGCCCCCTTCACCCTCGCGGCCTATGCGATCGAGGGAGGGCCGTCGACGACGTATGCGCGAACGAAGGCGTTCATGTACGCGCAGCCTGCGGCCTGGCACCGGCTCTGCTCGCGCTTCGCCGACATGATGGCGGATTATCTCGCCGCGCAGGTGGAGGCCGGCGTGCAGGCGCTGCAGGTGTTCGATTCGTGGGCGGGCGCGCTCGGCCGCTCCGATTATCGCGAGTTCGCGCTGCCGCACACATCCCGGATTTTTTCGGCCCTGAAAGGTACCGGCGTCCCGCTCATCCACTTTGGCGTCAACACCGCCGCCATCCTCGCCGATGTTGCGGAGAACGGCGCCGACGTCATCGGGGTCGACTGGCGACAGAACATCGACGAGTCGTGGGCCGTCGTCGGACACGGCCGCGCTATCCAGGGGAACATGGACCCCGCGCTGCTGCTCGGTCCTCACGAGCGGATGTTCGCGGCCAGTGAAGAGATCCTGCGGCGGGCCGGCGGCCGTCCGGGGCACATCTTCAACCTGGGCCACGGCGTCCTTCCGAGCACGTCGCTCGAAACCGTGCAGGCGCTCGCCCGGCACGTCCACGAAGTGAGCCGGGTGAAATAGGGATCCACCGCCGCGCACGCTGATGATCATCATCGTCGGTGCCGGCATCACCGGTCTGTCGGCCGCCTTCGAACTCTCGACGCGCGGGCTTCCATTTCAGGTCTTCGAGGCGTCGCCCCGGGCCGGCGGGCTGATCAGAACGGATCGCATCGACGGGTTCGTCGTGGACGCGGGCCCGGAGTCGGTTCTCGCGCAGAAGCCCGCGGCCCTCGAGCTCTGCGAGGCGCTCGGGCTCACGTCCCGTCTCATCTCCACGACCCCTCCCCGCACCGCGTTCGTGCTGAAGCACGGACGACTGCATCCGCTGCCGTCGCCGTCAGTGCTGGGGGTGCCGACGACGATCGGCGGCATCGCGGGGTACGAGTTGCTCTCGCGGGTCGCGCGGGCGCGGCTGGCCATGGAGTTCGTGGTCCCTCGACGCCGCCAGGTCGGCGACGAGTCCATCGGATCATTTTTCCGGCGACGGTTCGGTGACGAAACCGTCGGGCTCGTCGCCGAGCCGCTGCTCGGCGGCATCCACGCCGGGGACATCGAGGCGCTCTCGATGCATTCGCTCTTCCCCCGGTTCGTCGACGCCGAAGCCCGCAGCGGCAGCGTGCTTCGTGCGTTCGGTCAGGCGGTCCCCTCACCCGCGGCGGGCGACGGCCTCTTCCGAACCCTGGCAGGCGGCATGGGCGAACTGGTCGATGCGATCGAGCGGAGGCTCCCGGGCGGATCGATCCGGTATGAGTCGGCTGTCGCACAGCTCCTGAAGAACAGCACGGGAACCGGGCGGCGGTGGCAGGTGCGAACTGCCAGCGACAGCGTCGCCGCGGACGCGGTGATCCTGGCGTCTCCGGCCCACGTCGCCGGCGAGATCCTGCGCACGGTTGACGGCGAGGCGGCCGGGCTTTGCGCACAGGTGCCGTATGCGTCCACCGCGAGCGTGGCGCTGGCATGGCCGCGCGATGCGGTGCGGCATCCCCTCCGGGGCAGCGGCTTCGTGGTCGCCCGACGTTACAACGCCGCGCGCATCACGGCCTGCACGTGGGTATCTTCAAAGTGGACGGGGCGCGCACCGGCCGGCTGGGTATTGCTGCGCGCCTTCATCGGTGGCGCCCACGACCCCGGGGCCGTGGATCTCGGTGACGCCGCCATGGTTGACACCGTGGTCCGGGACCTCTCTCCCCTTCTCGGCATCGTCGGACCACCGCGCATGTCGAGTGTGGCGCGATGGCGTCGCGCAGGCGCGCAACACACCGTTGGACATCTCGAGCGGGTTGCCGCGATCGACGCGCGGCTGGCCGCGCACGGCGGACTCTTCGTCGCGGGGAGCGGCTTTCGCGCGATCGGCATCCCTGATTGCATCGCGGAAGGGCGCGCAGCCGCGGCGCGGGCGGCTCAGTGGATTACCATGGGGGTGTCGTAATCGGGATCGGGATCGGGGATTCGGGCGAGGCCTCTTTCAATAGTCAGCGTTTCAGGGCGAGATGAAGAACACAGTACGAGCGGCGGTGCGCGTGATGAGCGCGGTAGCGGTCTGCGGGTTGCTGACGATGCCGGCGGCGGCGCAGACGGCGGACGTGCAGAAGCTCCTCACGGAGATCAAGTCGAAAGACAAGGGCCTGCTTGCGGTGTCCGAGGAGGATGGACGCTTTCTGCGGCTGATGATTGCGTCGAGCGGGGCGAAGCACGCGCTGGAGATTGGCGGCGCGAGCGGCTACAGCGCGATCTGGATTGGGATGGGCCTGCGTGAAACGGGCGGACACCTCGTCACGATCGAGTACGACCCGGTGCGAGCGAAAGAGCTGGCCGAGAACATCCGCCGCGCCGGCCTGTCGGATATCGTGCAGGTCATCGCCGGCGACGCCTTCCAGCAGATCCCGAAGGTCCAGGGGACGTTCGACTTCGTTTTCCTGGATGCGTGGAAAAAAGACTACAAGCGCTTCCTCGACATGGTGTCGCCGAGGCTCGACAAGCACGGCCTCTTCCTGGCGCACAACGTGGTGAACAAGCGCAGCGAGATGGGCGACTTCCTCGACGCCATCCAGACCCAAGCGGCATTCTGGACGACAATCGTGTCGCCGTCTGGTGAAGGCATGTCGGTGTCGTACAAGCGGTAGGGCGCGGCGTCCGCCGCGGGCGGCTACTCTTCGACGGGAGCGGCGGCCGCGGCGGCGGCCTTTTTCGGCGCGCGCTTCTTGCGGACCTTCGCGCCTCTGAGACCCGCCGGAACGGGCTCATCGCTCGGTTCGAGGCGCGACATGCTCGTGAGGAATTTCTTGATCCCGTGCTCGTCGAACTGCACGCGCGTGTACGCGTCTTCCTCGGCAATCACCGATCCCAGACCGTAGGTTGGCTCTACGACCCGGGCGCCAACGTCGAACCGCTTCATGACGCGCTCCTTAAGCGGAAAGGCCGGGCTGGCCGCCGCAAACCTTAGAGTATCCGAGATTTACCGCTCACGTCAACCTTGGTAGCGCTGTGGTACAGTTCCGCCACCGTGCGCCCCGTTCACATCATCGGTGTATCGCTGGACCTCGGCGGGAACCGCCGCGGCGTCGATATGGGACCGTCGGCGTTTCGTATTGCGGGCATCGGTGAACGGCTCGCCGCGCTCGGGATTCCGGTCGTGGACGAGGGAGATGTCGTCGCTCCGATCCCCGAAACCAAGGCCCTCGGGGACCCGAGCAAGAAGTACATCCGCGAGATTGCGAAGGTCTGCGAGAAGCTGTTCAGAGCGTCGCTCGCGGCGCTCGACAAAGGGGGATTCCCGCTCGTCCTGGGCGGGGATCACAGTTTAGCGTCGGGTTCGGTGGCCGCGACGGCCGATTTCCTGCGCCGGGAGCAGAAGCCGCTGGGCCTGATCTGGGTGGATGCGCACGGGGACATGAACACGCCCTCGAGCTCCGGCAGCGGCAACGTCCACGGGATGCCGCTGGCATCGCTGCTGGGGCCCGAGCCCGCGGAACTGGCGCGGCTCGGAGGCTTCTCGCCCAAGGTGTTGCCCGAACACACCGTCCTCATCGGGATCCGCAATCTCGACGAGCGCGAGAAACACATCGTCCGCGAGTCGCGGGTCCACGTGTTCACGATGAAGGACATCGACCGAAGCGGGATCGCGACGGTCACCGAACGCGCGATTGCGCTCGCGGGTGCCGGCACCGGAGGCATTCACGTGTCGTTCGATCTCGATGCCTGCGATCCGGCGATCGCGCCGGGCGTCGGCACGCCCGTGAAAGGCGGCCTCGACTACCGCGAAGCCCACATGCTGATGGAAATCATCGCGGACTCGGGCCTCCTCCGGGCGCTCGACCTCGTGGAGGTGAACCCAATCCTCGACGATCGCAACACCACCGCGATCCTGGGGACCGAGCTCGCCTCGTCTGCCCTCGGGCAGAAGATCATCTAGCGCGCCGTCTTTTTTCCGCCTGACTTCGTCTGCCCGGCCTTGGCGCGCTGCGTGTTGACCGTCGCGGCTGCAATCTGTTTCGCGCGCGCAGAACTGCGCCCTTTCTTCAGCTCCGACTCCTTGATGTGCTCGTACTGACGCGTGCGTGTTGCGCTCGTGACGCCTCGCGGTGGCATGCCCAACCCTCCTGAGCGTTGACCCGGTTATCGCCATGCGTCAGGGGAGCAAGACGCGTGCTCACCTCTCGGACGGTGTAAGATCACTCGATCGTGCGCCGCACTGGCACACGCTAGGCGATCGCATCGTCAGACAATGACTCGGTAGCTCAGCTGGCAGAGCATGTGACTTTTAATCACAGGGTCCCGGGTTCGAGTCCCGGCCGGGTCACCACCAAACCTGACAAAACTCAACATCTCGGTCCGCCGTCCGCCGTCGCTCTCCGCTCGTCGGTTGACACACTGACTGACACACGAACCAGCCCGGCGACTGCCCAGATCGCCCGATCGTGCGCCTCCGTCCAAGGCGGCGGCCCACGGCCTGCGGGGTCTCTGGACACGGTTCGCTGACCCGTGTGAGGCGAGCTTCGTCTTCGCCGCGCCGCGGTGATTCAGTCGTCGGCCATCAGTCCTCCACGCCGTAGCGGCGAGCGTCTGGCCGCGGAGGCAGCAAGAGCATCGGTCCTGCGCCCGACACCAGTTCGTCTTCGACATCCATGCTATGCTCCGCGAGCTCACCAATAATGGCCGGGCGGAGGGCGTTCGGGCAATGCGCAGGCGCAGCGCGCGCGCGCTCTCAAATGGCAGTGTGTCGGCTCGAATGGAGGACGTGACGATGCGGATCAACAGGACGGTAGGACTCGTGACGGCAGTCCTGGTAGCGGGGTTCTCATTTGCTCGTCCTATCCCGGCGGCGGCACAGGGCCAGGCCATCGTGACGGTTGACTACATGAAGGTGGCTCCCGGCCAGGACGATGCGTACCTGCAGGTCGAGCAGAAGATGTGGAAACCGATCCACGAGGCGAGGGTGAAGGCCGGCAACGCGCTCGGGTGGTACTTGTACCGAGTCGACTCGCCGAGCGGGACGCTGGTCGATCACAACTACGTGACCGTGGCCATCTATAGCAGCTTCGAAGCCACGGAGAACCCGTTCCCGAACGAGCTGCGAGCCACGACCGGTCCGGCACAGAGCGCAGCGGAGTTCATGAAGAAGACGCTCGCGTCGCGCGACCTCGTTCGCTCTGAACTCTGGGGGACGATCACGACCACTCCCGAGGGACCGCTCGCCAAGCCGGCCCGCTTCCTGAACGTCGAGTACATGAAGGTGCCGACCGGCGGCGATGCGGCCTATCTCGAGATCGAGAAGCTCTGGAAAAAGATGCACGACGTGCGGATCAAGGAGGGGACGCTCGCCAACTGGGGCGTGTACAGCCGGATCCTGCCGCGCGGGAGCGACTATCCGTACAACTACGCGACGGCCAACGGCTACAGCCAGTACAAGGACATCTTCGGGCTGGACTTCCCCGCCGTGCTTCAGAAGGCATCTCTGGGAATGAGCGCCAACGATCTGGCAGAGCGGACCGGGAAGGCCAGGGACCTGGTGCGGGGCGAGGTGTGGGAGCTTATCGACTACGTTCAAGCCCCTCCGAAATAGAACTCCTATCGTCGATGCAGAGCGCCCGGCGCTCCCTCGTCCCGTCCGCACCTGGGCGAACGTGTGGCTCACCATCTTCGTGTGATCGCGTCCCGCATGTCATCCCGCGTGTTGGCGTGAGGCCGCAGCACGCCACTGGGCCAGCGGCGTCCGCCTGATTGTCTAGTGAGCGGAGAATCGCTGCGCGAGGGTGGTCGCAGGGGCGGCGGCGATGTCGCGTTCGCGCACCCCGGCTCCGCTGATCAGGACGCCGAAGACTGCCATCCCGTCGAGGCTCGGCACGGGCGCGGCGTCGAACACGAAGCGCGCATTCCCGTGTTCGCAGACGAAATGCGCCGGCTCCCCGCGCAACGCCGCGAGACACCGCGTCTCGATCTCGGACCGGATCTCGCGGGGGAATGGTGTGGCGACGGACGACCCGACAGAGGGGCCGCTGACCACGCGAAGCGACCGGTCGAACACGACAATCGTGCCGGTTCCCGCGGCAGCCGGCATGGGCGGGCGACCCAGCCAGACGCCGCCCGCGTACAGCAGGGCGGCGATTACCGCGACTGACGCGAGCATCCCGACGGGGGTGGATCCAAGGGCGGAGATCAGGCCGGCGAACGTCAGGACGATGCCACACGCGAGCAGCAGCGACGAGGCGGCATTCTTCACGGCCCCCATATGCCGCGCCATGATAGCCGAAAACACCCCCACGAGGGCGGTCCCGCCGGAGAAACGCGGCAGGCGTGTATGATGGACGCGCCACCCCTTTCGAACACCTATCTGAATGGCAACCTGTCCCCGTTGTAGAGGGCACCTGACCGACTCGCACGTGTGCCCGAGCCACCCGGCGCGCAGCGCGATTGAAATGATCGCGGCAGTGGTCGTGGGCGGTCTGGTGGGTCAGATGCTCGTCGCGTGGCTCGATCCCCGCGGCCAGGCCGACATGGATCTCATCGGAATCGTCGGTGGCGCACTCCTGGCGCTTGGTGCCCATCGCGCGCTTCGGCGCGCGTAACAGACCCTTCGTCACCTCGCGACGGGATTCGGCATTAGTGTTGCTCCACCCGCGGCGCCGTGCGCGCAAAGGCCGCTGACGTGTCTCGTTTGCCGACGAATGGCCATCCGCTTGTAGCGGTTCCGACGGTCGGCGAGCGTACGGCTCAGGTGCACGTGCTCATCGGCGACGGCGACGAGAGCTCACGGCGGCTGCGCGAGGCGCAGCTCAGCACCGCGGGATTCCGTGTGTCGGTCGCCCGCACGGGCTTCGAGGCGATCGTCAAAGCATCCTGCCATATGCCCAATGTGATCCTGCTCGACGAGTCGCTCGCCGATATCGATGCGGAAGAAACGGAGCGAATGATCTCCACGTGCCCCGCGACATCGCACATTCAGGTCGTCCGCCTTGCGTCGAACCCCACCCTCCTGCCCCGCCGCGTACTCGTGATCGTTCGAGAGGCCGCTCTCTAGCGGCGGCGACGACGCGCACTGAAGCTGCGCGCTACTTACGTATGGCGGAGCTTCAGCTCCGCCGAACGACCCCTGCTCCGTCGAGCGGGCGCGCACCCGGAGCAGATCAAGTGAGCCCGACGAGAAACAGCAGACACAGTACGAGCCCCGCGCAGAGCGCGACAACGCCGAGCGCGTGCGTGCGCT
The DNA here is from genome assembly GCA_031361295.1 of Acidobacteriota bacterium. Lineage (GTDB taxonomy): Bacteria > Acidobacteriota > Vicinamibacteria > Vicinamibacterales > 2-12-FULL-66-21 > JALZOC01. The sequence continues at coordinate 26,399 of JANMCN010000172.1, forward strand.
TCAGGCGGTACCACATGTAGTAGCTGCCGCCGACCATCAGCAGCAGGCCCAGCGCGAACGCATCCATCCCGAGGGCCCATACGGTCGTCAGCGCCCAGTCGCGCGTGGTGCCAGGCGCGTTGTACCGGGAGCCGTTGAAGGTGTGAAAGAGGCGGAAAGTGGCGAAGGGCGTGTTCTCGAAGCGCACCACCGACGCGCGCTGGCTCGCCAGATCGACTCGCACCTGTGCGGCGTCTCCGGGCCGGCTGATGTTGAAGTCGAGGTGCCCCTCGGGTGATGTCGCCGGCCAGTCGATTTCACCCGTCAGGCGGAGCTGCTCCAAGACCTGACGGGCCTGTTCCCACGGCGCGGTGCCGGGCCGGAGCGCCACCTGGGCCTCGGACCGCGTTTCGCTGCGGCGGTCAGCCGCGTGGCGCGCCCAGCCCGGATGATTCAGCAACAGACCCGTCAGCGAGAACAGCCAGATATAGAACAGCAAGTACAAGCCGACATAGAAGTGCATTCGCCGGTTCCACCGTTCGAAGGCGGCCAGCGCGGCAGGACGGCGCACGTCCGGTGTCACTGCGTCGTCGCGGGACTCAGCGGAGGATGGCATACACCGTCCCGACCAGAGAACACGCGCCACCGAGCAGCAGGGCGGCACCCACCCGGCGTTCCGCGCGCAACACGAACCACAGGTAAACGCCGGTCACTGAGATGAACAGGAGGAGATACACGGTCCCGTCGGCGACCCCTTTCCACGCGCGGGTCCAGAACCAGTTGCCGCGGATGGCGGCATTGTGCGGTCCTGGCGATTTGTGCAGGTACGCGAACGTTTCCCACAAGGACATCGTGCGCCTCGCAATCGACGCCGAGCCGTCGCGCAGGTCGATGGTGACGGTCGTCTCCCGTCTCGGCGTCCACACCGGGACGACCAGGCGCTGTTCCGCACGGATTCTGCGGACGAACCCGATCTCTCCCGTAACGCGGCACTGATCCAGGACCTGCCGGACGGCCGCGATGGCGTCCACGCCCTGGGCATCCGCGAGACCCGGCGGCAGGCGAAGACCCGCAACCGTGTCCTCAGGGGGTCTGGCCTGGAGCGTCAGCCTGCCGTGATTCAGGAAGAAGACGCTCAGGGCGAACAACACCAGAAACGGACTGACGAAGAGGCCGCCGTAGAGATGGAGATCACGCGTCAGCCGGTACATGGCGGGCCAGATGATACTCCGGGAACGTCCAATGTCCCGGTCAGGCGCAAGCCCGCATACGAAGAATGCTTGACATTCCCATGGTGGGAAGGTTGACACTGGACTGGTGAGGAGGCGCCCGTGAGCCAGACAACGCTACCGACACTTGAGCTCGCCGACGCGAAGCGCGCCGGGTTTCTCAATATCAGCGAGGTGGCCGAGGAGTCGGGCGTATCCGCCAAGATGATTCGCCACTACGAATCGAGAGGTTTGCTGAAGCCTGCCAGGCGCACGTACGCGGGGTATCGCATTTACGAGCCCAGGGATGTGCATATGCTCCGGTTCATTCGCCGGGCGCGCGACCTCGGATTCGGGATCAAGGAAGTCCAGCGGCTCCTCGGGCTCTGGCAGAACCGAAAGCGGCAGAGCGCCGATGTCCGTCGACTCGCCCAGGCGCAGGTCACAGACCTGGAACGGAAAATCGCCGCCCTGCAGGGCATGCGGCGGAGCCTCGAACGGCTCGTCCACGACTGCCACGGCGATCATCGTCCGGACTGCCCGATCCTGGACGACCTCGCGCAGGACACTACGACGACGAGTAGGAGATCATGATGTCTACCAGCAACCTCACCCCCGCGGAACACCCGGACCGTCCGGTCGCACCCTGCTGTGGCGGCCACGACGACCGGACGACCGCCGCCGAAGCGACGGTGACCGATCCCGTCTGCGGCATGCGCATCACTCCGTCGTCTGCAGCGGGCAGCCTGGAGCACGCGGGTACGACGTACTACTTTTGCGGCGCGTCGTGCCTGACGCGGTTTCGTTCGAACCCTGAGGCATTCGTCAAGCCGGGCGCCGCAGCCGTCGTGACGGCACACAAGGGAGGGACGCAGTACGTGTGCCCGATGGACCCCGAAGTGCGACAGGACCATCCGGGAGCCTGCCCGAAGTGCGGGATGGCATTGGAGCCCGACCTGTCCAGCGGGCCGCAGACCCGGGTCGAGTACACGTGCCCGATGCACCCCGAGATCGTCCGGGACCAGCCTGGCGCATGCCCCATTTGCGGGATGGCCCTTGAACCACGGTCCGTCGGCCTCGACGAAGGGCCCAGTCCAGAACTGACTGACATGACCCGGCGCCTCTGGA
>JANMCN010000222.1:0-27576 GCA_031361295.1 Acidobacteriota bacterium
AGGGCCACCGCGATGAGCGCCGTGGCGGCGAGCGGACGGATCCGCGATGCGAGCAGCGACACGCCGGCGCCCGCGAGGGCAGCACATGCGGCGACGAGCGGCACATCGTAACGGATTCGGAACGGGTGCCCCTGCATGTACGCGGACCAGGGCAAGGCGGCGGCGCCGGCCAGCGCCAGCAGCAACGCGAGAGGCGCCCGCTCCCGGGATCTGATCCACGTCAGCACGACGAGGGCCGCCCCTGCGTACGCGGACCACACCAGCCCCGTGCCTGACACGTGATACAACCCTTCGCGCACCTGGTGCCACGCGACGAGCGGATGGCCGAGCGCGGCGGTGTTCTCCGGGACGAAGAAGCCTGCGCTCACGAACCAGGCCCCCACCGTCCACCGGCTGTTGATCAGGAAGAGCCCGATCACCAGCGTCGGCCACGAGGCCAGCTCGATGGTGGCCACCACCGCCCGGCCTGGGAGGGTGCCCCTTCGGAGCAGGACCGCGGCGCTGAGAGCGACCGCGCACCCGGTTATGGGCCAGGCTTCATATCGGGTGAGGCAGGCAGCCGCGAGCATGCCGCCCGCGGCGTGCGGCCATCGCGCAGCGCCACGCATGATCCAGTCGGCGATCAGCGCCAGGGACGCCGCCGTGGTGGCAAACAGCAGCGGTTCGGTCATCGGCGTGCTCTGGAGGTACAGCACGTCGGGGTTGAGCACGAACAGCGCGACGGCCGCCGTCGCTCCACTCCGGGAACCGGTCGCGCGCAGGATCAGGGCCGCGATCGCCCACGACGCGACCCCAGTGCTCAGCACGGAAATGGCCACCGCCGAGGCGCCGGTGCGATACAGCAGGTCCACCTGCACCGGGAGCATGTTCACCAGATGCGGCAACGGAAGCCACACCGCGCCGACCTGCTGCCAGCCCGGCGTGAGGCTGTCGATGATCCGCCGCGCCACGACGAGATGCGCGCGCGCGTCGTAATGGCTGAGGGTGAGTCCGGCGCGGGCGTAGAACAGTGCGGCGCCGATCCCGACGAGCAGGGCCCCCACGCCGAGCACCAGGGCGACGCGCCCGCGCCCCTGCACCGCCGGGGTGACGCGGATGACGCGGCGAGGGCTCGTGGTGACCAGGGCGCTCTTAGTCTACACTCAGCGGAATGCATCGTCTTGTCGCCTGGGTGCAGGGTTTCGCCGTCGCACTGGGCGGCCCCGGCCTGTTCCTGATCGCCGTGCTCGATTCGTCCTTCCTGTCATTCCCGCTGGGCGTAGATCTGCTGCTCATCGGGCTCGTGACCGCGCACAAGGAGCGGATGCTTTACTACGCCCTCATGCCGACGCTCGGATCGATGGCGGGGTGCTTCGCGTTGTATCTCGTCGGTCGCAAGGGGGGGGAAGCGTTTGTGCGCCGGCGCTTCGGCGACAGCCACGTGGAGCGGTCGCTCGGAGCGTTCCGGAGACACGGTTTGCTGGCGGTCTGCGTGCCCTCGCTCCTCCCCCCACCCGTGCCGTTCAAGCCGTTCGTGCTTGCCGCGGGGGTTGCGCGGATTCGCGCGGTCGATTTCCTGCTTGCAGTGGGGCTTGGACGCGGACTCCGCTACTTCGGCGAGGCCCTGCTCGCCGTCTGGTACGGCGAGCGAGCCGCGCAGTTCGTTCGCGGCAACGCGCGGCCGGTGTCCCTCGGCATCGCGGTGACGGTCCTCCTCGTCGGCGTCGGCTGGATCTGGTTCACCAGGCGCCGACCGCCACGTTTCGTTGACGACCAGAGCTAAGCCCCATTACAATCAGTCGTTTACCCGAAGAGACGATGACCCCGGAGATCTCGGTAGTCATACCGATGCGCAACGAGTCGCTCAGCGTGGCGGAGCTCTATCGAGAGCTCACCGCGGTGCTCGAGCAGTTCGCCCGTCCCTACGAGATCCTCGCGATCGACGATGGGAGCACGGATGACACGTTTGAACAGCTTGCCGCGCTGCAGGCGCTGGACCCGCGACTCCGCGTGATTCGATTCCGTCGCAACTTCGGCCAGACCGCGGCATTCGCGGCCGGGTTCGCCCACGCGCGCGGCAGTTTCATCGTGACCTCTGACGGAGACCTGCAGAACGATCCCCGCGACATTCCGGGGATGGTCGAACTTGCCGAGCGTGGCCCTGACATCGTGGCGGGGTGGCGCAAGGATCGCAAGGATCCCTTTCTGAACCGGCGGCTGCCGTCGATGATCGCGAATGCGGTCATCTCGTTGTCGACGGGCGTCAAGCTGCACGACTATGGGTGCTCGCTGAAGGTCTTCCGGGCCGAAGTCGTGAAGCCCATGAAGCTGTACGGCGAGATGCACCGCTTTCTGCCTGCGATTGCCAGCGAGATGGGTGTGACGATCGCGGAGAAGGTGGTCAACCACCGGGCCCGGCGGCACGGCACCTCGAATTACGGCATCTCACGGACGATTCGGGTCGTCCTGGACCTGCTCACGGTCAAGTTCCTCATCAGCTACTCGACGAGACCGCTCCACATCTTTGGATTGCTCGGTTTCATCATGGGCCTGACGGGCACCGCCGTCTGCGGGTGGCTGGCCTGGATGCGGCTCTTCGGCCACGAGTCGATTGGCAATCGTCCGCTGCTGCTGTTCGGCATCCTCCTCATCTTCACCGGCGTGCAGCTCGTGACCTTGGGCCTGCTCGCGGAGATGCAGGCCCGCACGTATCACGAGTCGCAGGACAAGCCGATTTACGTCATCCGCGAAATCCGCGAAGGCTTGTCGCGGCCCGAGGCGGCGGGCCGGAGCCTGCTGTGAGGCGTCGGGTCGGGGCAGGGGTCTCGGCCATCCTTGCCGGCATCCTGGCCGTGTCGTGTGGAGGCAGCCCGAACGGCCCCGGCAACGTCACGCCGCCTCCGCCGGCAACCCCTCCGCCCAACGTCCCGCCCGTCATCGATTCGATCCGCGTCCAGGGCAGGGCAGCGAAGGAGCCGGCCAATTTTTCCGACCTCGGAGAAACGGTGGCTGTCACCGCCGGCGTCCATGACGCCGAGACGGCGGTGGATGAACTGCAGTACTCCTGGACCGCGGACGCCGGCAGCTTCGACGGGACCGGCGCGACGGTCACCTGGCGCGCTCCTGAGGTCGCGACGACGCCCCTGCCGGTCACCCTTACCCTGAAAGTCACTGAGAAGTACGGCTATCCTGGCGCCGCCAAGATCTATCAGCAGGACGTGTCCTCTTCCGCGATCGTCTCCCTGCACAACTCCAGGAAGGAAGTCGGGGACATGGCTCGACAGTTCCTCCTGGATTTTTCCGATTCCAACATCCGTGACATCAGCGCGATCATGCGCAACTTCATTCCCGGCTGCTACGGAACGAAGGAGGAGACGGACCAGGTGACCGAGAATCGGCGGCGATACCGGATCATCGATTCGCACGTCGGGGAACCGCAGACCACGGTCAACTTCGGCGGCGTCTGCCCGTTTCAGGCTCGCAAGGGCGATGCGTGCACGTCCGTGCCGGTGTTCTGGAACTCCGTCGACATGGACAACCACGGTGCGACCGGCGCAGTCACCGGAACAGACTGGGTCGCGTCGTTCTACATTCCTGACAAGCAGCGATGGGGCCTGTGCGACAGCTCCTTCGATGGCCGCAAGGCGCTGAACATGCGCGAATTCATCCGGTAGGTGTCCCGAGTCTTCGCCTCTTTGATCGTCGCCGCCTTCTCGCTGGTGGCCGGCGCCCCCGTCCATGTGCCCGTCGCGGCCCACCTGCATGTCTCCGGCACATCATTCCAGAACGCCGACGGTTCGGCCTTTCAGTGGCGCGGCATCACGGCGTTCAGGCTGGTGGAGCTGGTGGCGTCAGGCCGGCAGGTCGAAGCCGCAGCCTTTCTCGACTGGGCGGCGTCCCGGCGGCTGACCGTGGTGCGCGTCTTCACCATGGCGCGTCATCTGTTTTCGCTGCTTCCTGCGGACGGCGTCCGCGCGCTCCCTGAACTGCTCGGGATGGCCGCCACGCGTGGACTGCACGTCGAGATCGTCGCGCTGGTGGATACACGGGAGGTGAAGACCGACGTCGACGCGCACGTGACGGGCGTCGGTGCAATCGCATCCCGCTATCCGAACGCCTTGATTGAGATTGCGAACGAGCCGGCGCATCCTACGCAGGCCGCCGCGATCCACGATCCCGTCGAGCTGCGACGACTCGCGGGTGTCGTTCCGGCCGCCGTGCCCGTGAGCCTGGGGTCGGCGGAGGAGAACGCGTCGTTTGCCGGCGGGCGATACGCCACGTTTCACTTCCCCCGCGCCGGCGCGCCAGGTGGATGGGGGCCCGTCGTGGGCCTCGCGAATGGTGCCGTTCTCGTCGGAGCGTGGCAAAAACCGGTCATCAGCGACGAGCCCATCGGGGCGGCGGACGTCCCCGTGCCTGGACGCCGCGACGACGACCCCGAGCGCTTTCTGGCGGCTGCGCTGCTGACCCGACTCGCCGGGATGGGCGCCACGTTCCATTACGAGGGGGGATTGCAGGCGCGCATCCCAGCCGGCCGCGAGCTCGAGTGCTTCGCCAGGTGGAACGAGGCCTGGTCCGAGCTGCCTGTTGAGATCGAGCAGTCCGGTGTGTTCTATGAGGCGGGCGCGCCTGTTGCCGCAGTCCGCTCGTTCGCCCGTGACCGCGTCACGGCCGTCTTCGAGCGCCAGCGCGGCGCCTCCGCGTACGTGCTCGCGCTGGGCGTTCGCGGCGATCCGGGCCTCGAGTGGCGAGAGGGATGGTCCATCTCCCGATCCCAGCGTTTCGGACCCCTTCGCCTGATCACCGCGCGGCAGGCGCCGCAAGCCCCGGCCCGTCGATGAAGGTTCACCAACACCCGCCCGCCTGGTGGCTGGCCTGCCTGGCGGTGGCGCTCTTCATCGCCTACTCGGCTTCTTTTCTTTACTTCTTCGTCGATGACGAAGGCATCCCGTACGTTTACGCGCAGAACCTGCTGCACGGCAAGGGCCTGTCGTACAACGTGATCGAGGGCCGCGTCGAGGGCTACTCGGATTTCCTGCACGTCTTGAGCTCGACCGCGATCCTCGCCGTGACCCGGGCTGCCGGACGGCCACGCGTCAGCGTGTTCTTCATCGGCAAGGGGATCTCGATGCTCTCGGGCGCCGCCGTCGTGCTCCTGGCCTGGGTCGTGATGCGGCGGGCAGGGTTCGGGCGCGCGGGCGCGGCGGCTGGACTCGGGGTCCTCGCGCTCGCCGGTCCCCTCGCGGTCTGGAGCTGCTCGTCGCTGGAGGCCGTCCCGTTCGCCCTCGGTGTGACCGGGCTCGTCGCCGCCCTGGTGTTCGCGTCCGACAGGGCAGCGGCGGCGCTCGCGGTCTTCCTGATTCTCGAGCGCATCGACGGTTTCCTTTACGCCGGGGTCCTCCTCGCGGCGTTTGCCCTCGTCGCGGAAGGCCCGAGGCGACGCGCGATGCTGCGCAGGGTCGTTCTTCCGGTCGCCGCACTGTTCGCGCTCTATCACCTGTGGCGCGGGCTCTACTTTCACACGCTGGTGCCGGCGCCGCTCGCATCGAAAATCCTGTACAAACTCAGGAGCCATGAAACGCTGATCGTCAAATCGCCGGACGCGTCGTACCTCACCCAGTTCACACGCGTGTATGGATGGCCCGGAAGCGCGGCATTCCTGGCGGCGGGCCTGCACGGTCTCCGGCTGGGGGGATTACCGCGTGCCCTCTCGCTCGCGACCCTTGCCCTCCTGACATATGTCTCGCTTGTCGGCGACTGGATGTTCGGTTTTCGATTCTTCGTTCCCCTGCTGCCGCTGATCGCGTTGCTTGTCGCGGCGTCCGTCGGGAGTCTCGCCTTCAGCCGGCCCCGGCTTGCGGCGTGCGCCGCCCTCCTGTTCACGGCCTGGTCAGGCGTCTCAGCCACGCGATTCGTGCACGCGTACGTGGCGTCCGAAGCGGGAGGAAATTTCTGGGCGGCCCCGTCGAGGGACGTGCGCCGGTATTTCGGTTCGTACTACGATCTGTACGAGACCGCAGGCGCCATGATCCGGCCCGGCGAGGTGGTGGCCTACAACCAGGCCGGGTTTGTCCCATTCATGCTCGACCTGAACAACATCGACGATCTCGGCATCTGCTCGAGGTTCCACGCGGATTTGCCGAGCACGGACGTGTACTTCACGGAGGTGGGCCGGTATGCGCCGCTCACGAACCGACTGGGGGTTCGCCCAGGGCATGCGTATTTTGTGTATCGGAACGTCCGGTACGTCATGTCCCGGACAGACATCCTGCGCCGAGCCAACGGTGGCAGTATTCCCACGTCGCTTCTCGGCGGCTATTACGATCTGGTCGCCACGGATGCCCGCCAGCAGAACGCCGTGTATCGAAGAACCGCAAGGCCGGCCGGCGACTACGCGACAAGCCCGGACGCATTCACGGAGAACGTCGCCCATGTGTCGTACCTCGAGCGCGCGTTGATTGGCGGCGTCACGCTCGACCCCTCGGCCTTCGCTGCGCGTCTGCCGTTCACACACGACGATGCCGGGACGGTGGAGGTGCCGGGCGCGTTCGTCATGGATCTCGTGTTCGCCGGGGCCGACGAGCCCGTCCGGGCCATCACGATCGAAGAGCTTCGAATGGACGCAGCGGGCACGCTCACGCTGACACTCATCGGCACGGACGGCCGCGCCGCCGCCAGGTCTTCGTCGGCACTGACGGCCGGACGCTCGCAGCCGATACGCGTCGTCCTGACTCCGGCCACAGCCGCACACCGGCTGCTCTTCGAGCTGACCTCATCGTCTGGACATGCCACGCGCGCGAGGATTTCCGACCTTCGCGTGCAGGGACAAACAGCGGCGCTCGCCCGGTACGTCCAGCAGCGCCTCTCGTTCCCGGCGCCGTGATGTGGATGCGCTGACCGCAGGAGGGGATCAGGGTCGCGTCAGCTGCGGACGCCGTGGACGATGCACCCGCTGACGATCGCCGCGAGCTCCTGATCGCCGTCCGCCGTGAAATGGATGGCGTCGGCCTTGAAGTACTTGTCGTGCGGACCCGGAAGCGCCGCGAACCTAGCGGCGGCGTCACACAGTATCGCGCCGGATGCATGCGCCGCGTCCCTGGTCAGCTGCACGTATTGCTCGTGGAACGGAATAACGTCCGCCAGGCGCTGAATGTGGCGCTGGAGCAGGTACGCGGGCTCGCGTCCCCGCACATAATTCGACGGCGCGGTGACGAACACCGCATGAATTCCTGCATCCGCGGCAAGGCGTCCCATCGCCTCCAGATTTGCCCGGTACCTCGCAGGAGGCACGCGGTTCGGCCGTTGGCGGCTTCGCTCGGCCAGGGCGACCTGGGCTCGAAAGACGACCTGCAGCAGCCGCACGTGTTCGGCCACCCCCATGAAGCGGTGCTCCAGGTGGAGAGCCGGATCAGTGGGGCCGATTGCCATCCAGTGATCGTTCCAGCCGTAATAGATCACGACAACGCTCGGCCGCAGCGGGAGCACGTCGCGCTGCAGCTGGACCAGGCCCTGTTCGGTCGACCACCCGCCGGCGGCCAGGTGCACGCCGGTGACCGCCGGACCGTCCTCCGACAGCAGGGCGACCGTCCGGGCCGGGTAGGTGCCGAATTCGGTGCACGAATCGCCCATGAAGACGATCGCGGGATGCGATCGTCGCGCCTGACGCAGCTTGTCGTGATAATCACGCGTGACCCAGAACAGATCCGGGTCATCCGCATAGTTCGATCGGATCGTCAATGGGTCGGGCCAGCCGAACTGCACAGCCGGCGCGAGGCTGAAATGGAACCCCGCGACGCGCAGCGCGCCCTCGACGAGCATCAACGCGACGACCACGCTCGTCGCAGCGAGCGCGATCCGTCCGGTCCAGGAGACGCCGACACTCGCCGCCGAGGGCCGGCGGGGCGTGGCGTCCATCAGAACAGCGTGTAGATGAAGGGTGCGACGCCGGTGATCTCGCCAACGATGAGGAGCACGGCCGCGAGGATCAGGACCGCCACGAACGGCATCAGCCACCAGAGCCGGTGGGTCCACAGGAACTGGAACAATTCCCCGATTGTGCTCATCCCGCCGGCGACGTTCTTCGCAGCTCTCATTCGGAGTCCTTGTAGATGATGGTCCGCTCGATCACCAGTGCGTCCATGCCGCTGCGGACGAACGTGCTGAGCGCTTCGGCCGGAGTGTTGACGATGGGCTCGCCGCGCAGGTTGAAGGACGTGTTCATCAGCACCGGCACTCCGGTCGCCTGGCCAAAGGCCTCGATGAGGCGATGGTACCGGGGATTCGTATCGGGGCGCACCGTCTGGATGCGCGCGGACCCGTCGACGTGGGTCACCGCCGGCACCCGCTCTCGCGCGTCGTCCAGCACCGGAACCACGAGAAGCATGAAGCGCGCGGGGTAGTGGCGCGCCGGATCGCCCAGGGCGAACAGCTCACCGGCGCGTTCCTCGATCACGGACGGAGCAAACGGACGATAAGGCTCGCGGAACTTGATCTTGGTATTGACGATGTCCTTCATCGCCGCCCGGCGTGGATCCGCAAGGATGCTGCGATGGCCCAGCGCGCGGGGTCCCCATTCGAACGCCCCCTGGGCCCAGCCGATCACCTTCCCGGACTGGAGCATGTCGACCGCGCGATCGATCACCGGCGCGTCGTCGTCCCAGGATTCGTGGCGCAGGCCGCTGGCGCGCGCGGCCGCCGATGTCTCGTCGGGATCGGGCGCGGCTCCCCAGGAGGCGTGCTGCATGACGAACGAGCGCGGCGCGCCCAGGACGTCGTGATGGACGAACAGCGCGGCGCCGAGGGCGGCGCCGCTGTCGCCGGCGGCGGGCTGGACGTACAGGTCCGTGACCGGCGTCTCTCTCAGCAGCCGTCCGTTCGCGACGCTGTTGAGCGCCACGCCCCCCGCCATGCAGAGTCGGGTCGTGCCGGCTCTGGCGCACGCCGTCCGCGCCATCCTGATGACCAGCTCTTCGGTCACGACCTGGATGCTCGCGGCAATGTCGGCGTAGTGCTGATTCTCTGCGGCGAGCGCCGCGTAGTTGGCTGGCTTCTCGCCGAAGTAGGACGGATAGCCGGAGGTGTCCGTGAAGAACGGCGTCTCGGGTTTGCGGGGCGGGCCGAAGAGCGCCTCGAACCTGGGGCTGTACGTTCGAGTGGCCGAATAGTGAAAGGCGAAGTAGTCGAGGTTGAGCGCGAAGGCGCCATCCGCGGCAACCTCGAGGAGCTGCCAGACCTTGTCGACGAACCGTGGCACGCCGTATGGAGCCATCCCCATCACTTTGTACTCGCCTTCGTTGACTTCGAATCCAAGGAAGGCGGTGAAGGCGGAATACAGCAGCCCGAGTGAATGAGGAAATCGGATCTCCGCGTCGATCGACAGCTTGCTTCCCCGTCCTGTTCCCACCGTGGCGGTGGCCCACTCGCCCACGCCGTCAATCGTGAGCACGGCCGCGTCTTCGAAAGGGGAACAGAAGAACGCGCTCGCCGCGTGCGACTGATGGTGCTCGACGAACAGGATCCGTTCCGGCGGCACGCCAATCAGGTCCCGGATGCGGCTCTTGATCCAGAGCTTGTCGAGCATCCACGCCGTCATGGCCTTGCGAAAGACGGCGTGCGATTTCGGAACGGTCTGGAGCGACGTCTGCAGAATCCGTTCGAACTTGAGGAAGGGCTTTTCGAAAAACGCGACGTAGTCGAGATCCGCGCCTGCCACTCCGGCACGTGCGAGGCAGAATTCGATGGCGCGCCGGGGGAAGGCGTAGTCGTGTTTGACGCGGCTGAAGCGCTCTTCCTCGGCGGCCGCGATCAGCTGGCCGTTGTCGAGTATCGCCGCCGCGGCATCGTGAAAGTAACAGGAGAGTCCGAGGATGCGCATCAGGACTGTCGCCCTGCCGAGACCAGGTCCGGCGGTTCTCCCTCATGATCCCGCCATCTGGGACCATCATCGCGGAACGCGCGCGAACGGCCCCGGCGAAGCAGGCCCATGGGTGCAACCGCGACGAAGTACAGGAGGAAGAAGACGACGTGCGCCTGGACCTCGGCGGCGCGGCGCGCGAAGCCCTTCCAGGCCGCCCACGCGCGCCTCGGAGTCACAGTGGTCATGCTGTCAGTGGCAGGCATCCCGGGCGTGCCGACTCAGTGTACGCACAAACGCCCATCAGCGTCCAACCCAGCTGGAGCGGAGCCCGCTAGCGCACCGCGCCGGCGCCACTCGACTCGTAGTTGCTCGTGATGGCATCCATGTAGATCTCGGCGATTCGCTGATATCCCTCTTCGGTCGGGTGCAGCCCATCCTGGCCAATGAGGGATTCCGGGACGCGGGCACTGACGTCCACCAGGATTCCACCCTTCTTCGCCGCCATGACCCGCACCGCATCGTTGAAGCGGCCGATGAAGAGGGACGCAGACCGTGGGGCCCGCTGCGGCGGCAGCGTGCCGACCATGATCGGGATGCGACGGCGCCCCGCCTCCTTGACCATCTCTTCGAGCGCGCTCACGATGGACGTGATCGCGGCGTTCACCATGTCCTTCGTGTCGTTCAGGTCGTTTGCGCCCTCCATCAGCAGAATCAGATCGGGCTTCGCATCGGACAGGTCGTGGCTGAAGCGGGCCAGCGCCGCGGAGCCCACCACGTGCTCCCCCGCGAGACCGTCATTCAGCACGGTGATGGTCTGCGCGGTGTAGCGCGCCGTCGCGAGCATCTGCAGCTTGAACGGATACGACTGCGGCAGCCCGGCGGTCAGTGACAACGTCGGCAGAGCAGGAGACGTAGTCCCCTGGGTCATGCTGTCCCCGAAGGCCAGAATACGGGTGACTCCCAGAGTAGGCGGCGGGGCAGGCGGCACTGGAGTCGGCGGCACCGGCGGAACCGGTGCGGGCTGGTCGACGACAGGAGTGGGTGCCGTCTTCGCCCCGCCGCAGGCCGGCGCGAGACCGGACCCAAGCGCGACGAGACACACCAGGCCCATCCGCGCCATCCGGCTCGCGCCGGCGTGCGTCCGACGCACGCGGCCGTCTCGGGGTGAGGCACATCTGCACGGCATCGACATCATCCTTGGGGCACGAACAAACCACCGGGAGCCCAGCCTTCTGATGAAACGGCCGCTGGTCTTCTGCCTGAACCGCTAATTATAATGAGCCGTGTCTCCCACGCCAACCGAGCGGTCACGGCTCAAGGTCGTGCTGTTCTCGGGCGGCCGCGGATCCGGCGCCCTCACCGAGCAGCTCGTCACCAACCCCGGCATCGCGCTCACAGTCGTCATCAACGGATATGACGACGGCGCCTCGACGGGCGAGGTGCGGCGATTGCTGGGAGACGCACTCGGACCTTCTGACTTTCGAAAGAATGCCTCCAGGCTTGCGCGCCGCCTCCGAAGCTGCCCCCTGCCGGTGATCGACCTGCTGGACATGCGCCTCGACGCCGCGTTGACCGAACCCGAGACGGGCGTGCGTCTTGCCGGTGCCGTCAGAGGGGTCCCGGGCCACATGCCCCCGGACAGCCGTCTCGATCCGGTTCGCACGACGGCGGAGCTCCTGCCTCCGTCTGTCCGAGAGGCCCTCGGGGTCCGCCTGGATCGCTTCGCGACGGAATTGGGCAGGTCGTCGGCGCCCTTCAGCTTTTCGGATTGCAGCGTCGGCAACCTGGTTTTCGCCGGGGTCTTCCTCCTGGCCGGCCGCGCCTTCAACCGCGCCGTCGACGACTACTGTGCCCTCGTGGGCCTTCCCGAGGGGCTCGTCGACAACGTCACCGATGGCACCAATGCCTTCCTAGTCGCGATCGACGCCGACGGCCGGTTTCTCGGCAGTGAGGAGGCGATCGTCGATGCGACGCGCCAGAACCGGATTGACGACATCTTCCTGATCGCCGCGCCTCCCACGACAGACGAAGTCCGCCGATGGACGACATGCTCCCGCGAGGAGCTGACCGCGATTCTGACGGCCCGCGCCGCCGTGGTGCAGCTGAACCCGCGCGTCGCCGAGGCCGTCCGCGGCGCGGATCTCATTGTGTATGCCCCGGGAACACAGCACTCGAGCCTCTTTCCGTCGTATCTGACGCCCGGTCTGAGCAGCGCGATTGCCGCCAACCTGACCGCGATCAAGCTGCTCGTGACGAATATCCAGTCCGATGCCGAGATCACCGGCCGCAGCGCCGTCGACATCGTGGATCGCGCGATGTTCTACCTGCAGAACCGCGGGCAGCTGTCGATGGCGACCCCGTGCCTCATCACGCACTACCTGCTGAACGATCCCGGGCACGCGGCCAGCGTCGTGCCATACGTGCCGCTCGGCCGTCTCGAGTCGATCGAAGACCCACGGCTCGTCCGGGTTGCGAACTTCGAAGAGGCGGGCACCGGCCGTCACGACGCCGGCAAGATCCTCGGGCCCTTCGTGGAATCCTTTCTGGCGCGGTGGAACACGACGCAGAAGGTCGCCGTGCTGTTGCACGACGCGAGCACCGCGAACAAAGTTGTCCAGACGGTGCTCGAGATGGTGCGAGGGGGCATCCGGGACCTGCCCGTCACGCTCACGGTCTTTCACGATGGCCCGGACGCTGTGGACAAAGGGTTCGTGGTGTCGCCGGGATTCCCGGTCCGGCGCCTCGAAGGGAACGAGCTCGAACGCGATCGAACATTCCGGACCATCCTCCGCGACGAAGCGTTCGACTACGTCATCCTGTTCGACTCCTCGGGCATGTACAACGGCGAGGACATTGCGACGCTCGCCTCGCATTTGAACCTGGGGAGGCTCGATGCCGTGTGGGGCAGTCGCCGGCTCTCGGTGCGGGACATCCACGAGTCGTACCGCCTGAAATACCGGCACCGCACCACGCTCGGCGCCATCAGTTACGCGGGGAGCCATGTTCTGAGCCTGCTGTATCTGGCGCTCTTCGGTCGCTACGTGTCGGACACGCTCTCGGCGGCGCGCGCCGTGCGCGTGGCGGATGCGGTGGCCCTGCCGGTGCCGATGACGCACAAGCTGGCGAATCAGCACCTGCTCTCGGCGCTGCTCCGGCGCCGGGCCGAGATGTTCGAAGTGCCGGTACAGTTTTTCTCGATCTCTCCGGCGCAGGTGCGAAGGACGACGCCGCTCGACGGCATGCGCGCGGTCGTCACGGCCGTCAAGGCCCGGCTGCGGCCGGCGGCGATTCCCGCGCCCGCGTCGGCGGCCATCGCTCCGCCGCGTGGCGGCGAGGCCAGGGCTCGCTGACGCGGCATGGAGCGCCTGCTCGTCATTCCGGCAGCCGGCCTCGGATCGCGACTGGGCGCGCACACGCCCAAGCTCCTGGCGCCGGTGAACGACCAGCCCATGCTCTTGCACCTCTTGTCGTTGTACGAGCCCGTGGTGGACCGGTTCGCCATCGTCGTGCATCCCTCGGCGCGCAACGCCGTCCTCCATGTCCTGCAGGATTCGTCGCGGGCGATCGACCTCTTCGTGCAGGAGCAGCCGACGGGCATGCTCGACGCGATTCTCCTGGCGCGGTCTGCCGTGGAGTCCGCCCATCCGCGGCGGGTGTGGATCACCTGGTGTGATCAGGTGGCGATTCACCCCAGGACCCTGCGGCGGCTCGTCGAGGCGGACGCCGGAGGGCCGCTCGTGGCGCTGCCGACGTGCACCGGGCCAGCGCCGTACGTGCACCTCGAGCGCGATGCGTCCAACCGCATTGTGCGCGTCCTGCATCGCCGCGAAGGAGACACGATGCCGCTGGAGGGGGAGAGCGACTCAGGCCTGTTTTCGCTCTCGCTGCCCGCGTACCTCGATCTGCTGGCGAAGTTTGCTGCCGCTCCGGCCACCGGGACGGCAACCGGCGAGAGAAATTTCCTGCCCTTCATTCCCTGGGCGAGCTCGCGCGGCGATGTCGTCACGTTCCCCTGCACAGAACCCTCGGAGGCCGTCGGCGTCAACACGCCGGAGGATCGTGCGAGCGTGGAACGTACGCTGCGGCGGCGCGCGACGGAGGCGCCGTGATACCGGGTTCGTCCCAATCGCGGGTGCTCTCCATTGTCATTCCGGCGTACAACGAGGAGCGGTTCATCGGCACCCTGCTGCAGCAGATAGAAGCGGTTGACCTGGACGCGCTCGGCGTGCGCAAGGAGGTGATCGTCGTGGACGATCATTCGGCCGATGGCACGTCGAGCGTGGCGGCGCGGTTCGAGGGCATCATCCTGCGCCGGCTGGAGAAGAACTGCGGCAAAGGCCGCGCGGTGCGCGAAGGGATCGACCTCGCGACCGGCGACCTCCTGATCATCCAGGACGCCGATCTCGAATACGACCCGCAGGACTATCGTCCGATGCTCGAGGCGCTCCTGCAGGGACGCGGAGACATCGTGTACGGAAGCAGGTACATGCGGGCGGGGCGCCACGTCAACCAGTCGTGGGCTGCGTATCTCGGCGGCCGCAGTCTCAGCGTGGTGGCCCGTGTGTTCACGGGCACGTGGATCACGGACACCGTCACGGCCTTGAAGCTTTTCCCCCGGCAGGTCATCAAGGACCTGGCGCTGACGACCAGCGGATTCGAGCTCGACCACGAGATCACCGCAAAGGTGCTCGCGCGCGGTTACCGGATCGTCGAGGTGCCCGTCAGCTACAACCCACGAAGCAAGGAAGAGGGGAAGAAGATCGGGCTCCGCGACTGGTTCATCGGCGCCCGGACGTTCTTCCGGTTCCGCAACGGCTGAACCACGGCCTGGTGGCTAGCGCACCCGGTAAATGCGAACCGACGGGTTGGCGTACACCCGTTCGAAGAGCGCGGGCTGTTGGTCGAACTTGCGCGTACCCTCGGGGTACGCCGCGACGTCCGTCTCGTCCACATAGAGGTAGTCGATGCGGAGCCGCCGGGAGGCATCCGCGGCCTCTTCCGCGCCTGGCGTGGAGAATATGGCTTTCACCCTGTCCGAGCGTTCCTGGTAATCCGGCAGCGGCAGCAGAGAAATCGGCAGGCCCGCCGCCATTCTGCGGGCCGCAAACGAGGGGATGAGCGTCCACTGCTCGCGGCCGCGAACGACCGGCTCCATCTGAACCACGGCCGTGGACGGCGTGTTCGACTGTATCCACCCGAACGCCTGCTGCTGCTCGGGGGTGATCCCGATCGTCCATCGGAAGCCAGGCCCCGGGCGACGATTGCCGATGTCCTGGGCGTTCCACGTGTCGATGGCCGTCGTCGGGAAGCCGATGGCGAAGATCAGCGCCGCAACTGCCGACCCGCGGCGCACGCGCAGGCGCGCGAGCACGGGCGCGAGGAGCACGGGCAGCGTGACCAGGATAATCTGCCCTGCGCGGAACCCTATCCACGACGCATCCGACAACCTGACGAAGTAGAGCAAGACGAGACCGATGAGCAGGCCGGACGTGCCGATCGTCCAGGCGCGGACGTTGTGCGAGCGCGCCGGCCAGATTCCGGCGAGGGACGGGATGAGCAGCGGCCCGATCGACAGCATCAGCGTCAGCACCGGATGATTGCGTGCGAAACCGCCGAACCCGAACTGGACCGCCCCGCCGGCTCCCTCCATGACCTTGCTTGCCGCACCCCAGACGACGGCGAGCAGGACGGGCAGCGCCGCGAGGACGTGCCGCGGGAGCAGACGCCACCCGCCGGGCTCGCCACACGCATCCGCCGCGATTGTCACCCCGTAGACGATCGAGCACACCGCGCCAAGCAACGGGTTCATCGTTGTGGCCAGGCCGAGCGCCAGTCCGGCGCCGCAAATCGCCGCGAGACTGGCGCGCGCGCCAGCCGCAGCCGCGATGACGAGGCCCACCAGCCCAAGCGCCAGAGCGGTCGTATGCTGCGGCGTGTACCAGAGCGACCGGGGAATGTTGTCGATGCGCAGGCCGCCATATCGCCACGCGGTGACCGCGTCGATATTCATGTCGGTCAGGCCCTGCAGCGGTCGCCCGCGCGACACGAAGTCCACGATCGCGAACAGCCCTTCTGCGCTCGCCGCGAGGATCGCGAGCAGGACCGCCGCAGCCGCGGGGCCGGCCGTGGCGACGGACGTCCGGACCAGCACGAACAGCGCGCCGATCATCAGCAGGCCACTGAGAAACGCATTCGTCTTGAGGCAGGCCTGCACATCGTGGAGCGGCGGCGGTCCCGCCGACGCGACGGCCGACGGGAGAAGGAAGTACGTCCAGTAATAGTTCATCACCCGCGGCGCGAGATAGGGATTGCGCGGCGGCAGCGTGAACTTGCCCAGCTCCGACGCGAGCGCGGTGTGCCACAGGAAGTCGGCTGTGAAGTACGCGCGGTAGTAACGCGTCCCGCCCGCGTCGGTGCGGCCGACATTGCGATAAGGAGGGGCCATGAGCACAGGGACGATCATGAGCACCAGGAGGAGGGTCCGCGTATCCGCACGGGACCACAGGGGCATCGCCACGGCCGGGGACGAGCCGCGTCTCGACGAGACGGCCCAGCTCGTCGCTCCGAGGACGGCCCACGCGACCACGAACGCCAACGGGGACGCGAGGCCGGCGACGATCACGGCCCACAGCGCCAGCTGCGTGAGGCCGTAGCCGATGAGTGCGCCGCAAATCCATGCGGCTGCCTGCCTCGGCCCAAAAAGCGCCCAGCCGATCGGCAGGCCGGGCGCGACAGCGAGCAGGTAAATCAGCAGGTAGAGGCAGCCGGCCGGCCCGCCGCCGAACACCCACGACAGCACGACGATGGCGCCGGCAAGAACGGCTGCGGCAGCCTTCACGCCGTCTGTCGCACCTCGCGGCTGCCGAACACGTAGAGCAGACCGCCTGGAAGGTTTCCGACGATGCCGAGCGCGACGAAGAGGATGGACAGTGCAACGGATGCCGCGACCGGGACGCCGATCGACCCGAACAGCCAGCTGAACGCGCCCTGGCTGGTGCCGAGTCCGCTGACCGTGATCGGCAGCAGCATGATGAGCAGCACGATGGGGATGAAGATGAAATACATGATCAGCCCGGCCTCGATCCCGAGCGCACGGCCCAGGCACCAGGCCTGGACGACGCGGACCATCTGGACCCCGATCGAGAGGCCGAGCACGTTGACCAGCTCTCGATGGTGGCGCGCGTAGCTCCGAACGGACGCCACCATCCCGACGCCGATGCGGCGGGCCCGTTCGCCGGAGAGCCGGCCGGCCAGCGCCAGTCCCGCGGACGCGGCGCGCTCGCTGAACACCGCCACGGCACCGAGGATGCAGCCGAGCGATCCCAGCGCGAGCGTCAGCAGCATCCAGGGGTTGCGCGCGAGCGCCGGCGCGGGAATCAGCGCCGCGACGCCGACGAGGACGATCGCCATCACCCCGAGCACCCGATCCATCAGCACGGACGCGGCCGATTCCACACCGCTCACGTCGAGGCGCGAGAGGCTGTAGGCGCGGTACAGGTCGCCGCCGACGCTCGGGAGGAACGTGCCCACGAATGTGCTCACGAAGAAGATGCGCAGGACGGCGCGGAACGCCGGACGGGATCCTGGCGTCAACGCGCACAGCAGCACCATCCAGCGATAGGCCATCAGCGTGCGATCGACGAACAGGAGGGCGACCGCCGTTCCGATCCAGCGCCAGTCGGCGCCCGCCGTGACGCGCACGACGTCTGAGGGATGAGCCTTGCGGAGGATGTAGGCGGTCAGGGCGACGGCGACGACGATCCGGAAGATGCGGGAGACCGACACGCGGGCGAGGGAAGACGCCACAGCCTGACAGCCCGCCGTCTAGCGCACGGTTTCGGGCACGGGCAGGGTTTCGACGTGACGCGAGGGGTCGCGCTTCACGCCGTAGGCGCGCTTCACGAACCGGGCGTAGGGTACGAACTGCTTCATCGCCCCGACGTTCACCTGGCACGGGCTGAGGCAGGTCGGGCACACCTTCGCCTTGAGTTGCTCGCGATGCATCAGATTCTCGGCCTTGTAATACAGGGCGTCGGCCGAGGCG
Source organism: Acidobacteriota bacterium (assembly GCA_031361295.1). Lineage (GTDB taxonomy): Bacteria > Acidobacteriota > Vicinamibacteria > Vicinamibacterales > 2-12-FULL-66-21 > JALZOC01. The sequence goes on from JANMCN010000222.1 coordinate 17,880, forward strand.
TCGAGGACATTGCCGAGTTTCTCGGAGTTCTCGCAGTAGTGCAGATCGCCGGTGGGATTGAGCAGCAGTCCCTGCGACTGGAACGGGCACGGCATCGTCCGCTGATACCCGTTGGCGATCATGTCCGCGTAGTGCAGGTAGAGGAAAGCCTGGCCGCTCAGGACGGATTCCTCCTGGACGCGGTCGAGGAAGAACTTGCGCATGAACTCTTCTTCGCGCTGCTTGAACCCGATCGTCTCTTCGAGCTCCTTGTTGTGCAGCATGGCGTCGGTGAAACGCAGCATGTTGAACACGACATCGATGCCCCTGGTGCGCGCCCACGCGAGGATGTTCTCGGCGTCAGCCAGGTTGGTCGCGAAGATCGTGGAGGCGATCCCGAACTGGAAGTTGTCGTGCTTCTTCGAGAGCGCCTGCATCGCCTCGATCGTCTGGGACGCCTTGTCGAACCCCTTCTTGACCGCGCGCACCTGGTCGTGGACGTCGCCGATGCCGTCGAGCGAGACCCGGATGCTGATGAGGATGCCGTTGGCCGCGCAGAACTCCACGATTCGCGTGAGCATCGGAATCGCGCGCTTGGGCGTCAGCCCCGTCGTGTTGATTCCGATCTTGCGCATGCGGGGCAGGTGGCGATGGAACATCTCCACCATCTCCGGCAGATCGTTCCGCGTCGTCGGCTCCCCCCCCGAAATGTTCAGGTTCTCGACGGCCCCCCAGAAAGGATTCGCGAAGACAGGCTCGAGCTGGGCGAGCGTCAGGTCAGACTTGCGATCGCCCCACTTCCAGTTGCTGCACATCGTGCATTTGGCGTCGCAGACCCAGGTGCAGTTATAGATGAGCACCGTGGGCCGAATCGCGTGGATCTTCGCGCTGATGAACGTATTGACGAGATCGCGGGGGACGCCGGCGGCGGCGCGGGCGAGATACTGCAGGCGAAAAGTATTCGTAGCCATCAGTGGAGCGCTTCCATGGTAACCCGCGCGGCCGTGGAAGGCAACGCGTAAGAGGCAGAGGGCAAAGGGGTTTGAGCCCCTTTGCCTTCTGCCTCCTGGTGCGGCGGCGCTATTCGCCGGGGAATGCGGGTCGCGGACGGCTGGACACCCACATGTTCTTATAGATGCCGCCGGGCAGCGTGGCATCGAGGGGACCACCGCGCCCTGTCGGTGCGCCCAGATACAGGTTGTGCGGGGTCGGCCGATAGGTCCGGCCGCTCAGCCCCTTGGTATTCGAATAAATGACCGCGCCGTTCGGGCCGTCGGTGTGCACCTCTAGGGTGAAGTTCACGCCGGACGTCCACGAGAATTTCCAGAAATACCAGCGGCTGCTGTCGAACCTCTTCGACGAGCGATCGCAGTCGCGCGACACGCCGTCGCCGGCAATCAGGCGGCAGTTGATGGAGCCAGGGCTCGAATAGTTCGCGCCGCGAAGTTCTGCCGTGAAGCGGTACGAATTCGTGGTGATGTCCCCGTCGTCGCCTTGCTGCATGGAGAACACCTTGCTCTTGTCTCCGGGGGAGCCCTCGTCGGCGCCCTTGATCATGACGGAGAACTCACCCGTGGTGAGTGTGACGGGCAGCTGATACCGGATATAGCTTTGATTGGTCTCCAATCGCGCGCCTTCGTTGCCGAAGGTGATGGGCCCGACCGGCGTGCCCACGGTCTTGCCATTGTAGAGCGGGTCGTACAGCTCGTTTCCGTTGATGTAGCCACCGAGCGGAGTCTTGAACGAGGAGTCGGCGGACCAGGGGCCAACCGCGCTCCCGAGCACCGCGCGGACGCTCCAGGTGTACGGCGCATCGAGATCGAGCGTGCAGGCTGGTGAGAACGACACCGTGCTGGCGCTTCCGGGGGACACCGTGGACGAGCAACCCGGCACGACCGCCCCGGCGGGCGTCTTGACCCGGAACTCGTAGGACGGGTTCAGCGAGGCATCGTACTTGCCGGCGACGCGAGTCGCCACGAGCTCGAGCACGTTCGGCTGAGCTCCCCCGACGGGGGATACCGGTGCGGGAGCGGGGACCTTGAGTGTGCTGCCGTCCGCGGCGGCGGCGCCGGACGACTCCGGCGTCGCGCCTGGCGCGACGGGAGTCGAGGGTGACTTCGAGCACGCAATTGCAAGAGCGACGACGGCCGTCGCCGAACAGAGGACAAGCCTTTTCTGGTACATCAGGAAGAACCTCGAATGTTTCTGGGGCCCGCTGGGAAGAGCGGAATGATCCGGCATATTACTACACCCGTGCACGAGTGTCACGAGTCAGTGCGTGCTACCATTATCGGATTCTCGCCGGCACGTCGTTCACGCGGCCGCTCGGCATCAGCCAACCTGAGGAGACTACAGATTTGAAGATGAAGACATCCGTCGTGTTGTGCCTGGCGATTTGTGCGACGGTTGCGCCAAAGGCGCACGCGCAGATGACCTGGACCGATCAGGGATTCGTGAACGTGACCATCGGCGCCCAGGCCGGGACGCATGCTCTCGACACCTCCACGACGTTCGACCTGTATGACGAAAAGGCAGCCGTGGCGAGCGGCCAGCAGGTGAAGGGCGGGGCGCTGTTCGACGTGACGGCCGGCTACAAGGTGTGGCACAACCTGGCGGCGGCCGTCGGGTACTCGCACGTCGGCAGCAAGGGCGATGCGACCATCACCGGGAGCATTCCGGATCCCCGTTTCTTCGATCAGCCCCGCGCGGTCTCGGCGTCCGCTCCGGGCCTGACCCACTCGGAGAACGCCATCCATCTCATGGGCGTGTGGATGGTGCCGGTGACCGACAAAATCGACGCCGGCGTCTCCGCCGGGCCGTCGATCTTCATGGTGAAGCAGGAGCTGCCCACGGCCGTGGCCGTCGCGGAGCCGGGCCCCAGCGTGTCGGGTGTCACCGTGAGCGACATCAAGAAGACGACGGTCGGGATCAATCTCGGCGTGGACGTCACTTACCTGCTGACGAAGCGGCTGGGCGTCGGCGGTCTCGCCCGCTATACCTGGGGCTCGGCAGACCTCGGGGGGACGTCCGGCAAGCTGACGGTCGGCGGCTTCCAGATCGGTGGCGGTCTGCGCGTCCGCTTCTGAACCCACGGGACCGCGTTCCCCACCGTTGCCGCGAGCCGCGAGCCGGGCACGTCGCCCGGCTCGTTGTGTGTGCGGGCCGATCGCGTCCGCACCCCAGGTCAGTCGACGTTGAGGGCGCGCGAAGGCGCATCTTTTTTATTGAATAATTCCGTAGCGTCTGCGATTATCCATAAAATTGTCGAAAGCACGAGCCGCGAGCGTTCTCCTGGGGCCGCGCCGCGGACGCCCGCGCAAGTTCACCGGGCCGTCCCGGGCGGTCACGCTGACCCTGCCGGAGGATGTGCTCGACGCGCTGGCCCGGATCGACGACGACTTGAGCCGCGCAGTCGTGAGGGTCGTGCAGCCCGAGCTCAGGAAGCGGCCGCATCCGTCAGCGGAGCTGGCCCGCTTCGGCCGGCATGCCGTCATCGTCGTCCGCCCCACACGCAGGCTCGAGCAGCGCACGGGGATTCTGCTCGTGCCGCTCCCGGACGGCCGGGCACTCATTTCCTTCGACGAGCCGAAGACGATTCCCGAACTGGAACTGCAGCTGCAGGATCTCATCGAAGATCGGGAGGTGGTGGGCGCCGACCGACTCGTCTTCGAACAGATCTCCGGTCTCCTGCGCGACGCCCGGCGGTCGAGCGCGGTTCGCGTGCGGCGCCATCACATCATCGTGTTCGAGACCACTCAGCCGCCGCGTCCGCATGCGCCGGCTCGCAGGAAGACTCCCCGGACCGCCATCCCCACGAATGGAAAAAATCATGAACGCATCTAGATTCCGACGACACGTGCCTTTGTCCCTGCTCCTGGCTGCGGCCGGAGCGTGTGGTGGATCATCGAGCCCGAGTTCCCCGACGCCCGTCGCCGCGACGTTGACCGCGCCCGTCCTCGACTCACCCGCCAGGGACGAGCAGCTCGACACGCTGCGGCCGGTGCTGGCCGTGCGCAATTCGACGTCCGACCAGACGGGGGCGCGCACCTACGAGTTCCAGATCGCCGACAACACCGGGTTCAGCGCATCCACGACCTCGAACGTGGCCGGCTTCGCGGCGACGGTGTCGAAGGCGGGCGTGCCCGAAGGTGCTGACGGCAAGACGCGCTTCACGCCCGACGCGGACCTCCAGCCGACCACGTTGTTCTACTGGCGCGCGCGCGCCGCCCAGGGCACCAGCATGTCCGCCTGGTCCGAGACGGGAACCTTCCGGTCGCGGCTCGTGGGCTTCCTCCGCGCCGGGGAGCTCTACGACCCGCTCATTCACGAAGAGACGGTCGGCGAACTCGTAGGCTCGACGACGTTCATCAAGGGACGAGGGATCCAGCTCAACGATGGCCACAGCTACGTGAAGTACCTGCTGCCCCAGACCATCTCCAACGGCGAGTTTTCGATGGACGTCGAGGGCCTGCGCGCGAACGGGCCCGGCGACAAGGCCAAGGTGTTCGGCATGCAGGAAGGGCAGACCGACTTCGTGACCAACCGCTACCGCGTGGACATCCAGTACCGGGGGCTCACCGGAATCCCGCCGAACGCCATTCAGTGGCGCGTCCTCTACGGTTCGTCCACCGATCTGAAGCTGCGGTACGAGCCGGATACGCCGAAGCGGTTCGCGTCGGTCGTGCTCCTCGACCCCTCGACGGTGTACCACTGGAAGGCCACGTGGGGCAGCGACTTCCGTCTCGTGGTGCAGCAGGGGGGCCTGAACGGCGCCACGATCTACGACTACGGCCTGCCGACGCCGAGAGGCACGTACGCGCCGAACCCGCACTACGCGTACCTGGGCGCGCCCGTCGGCCGCAGCGGCGGTGAGGCCGCATCCATTGCGGGCACGATCTACCGCAACGTGTGGCTCGGAAACCGGCCGCGGCCGGACTCGCTCGGCAGTGCGCTACGCTGAGCCAACAGCTTCCAGCTTCCAGCTGTCAGCGGTCGTTTGAGTCCGGGAGTGCCAGTTCGGAGATGCTGCCCGCGGACGTGGGTCATCGAAAGCTGAGAGCTGGTAGCTGAAGTCTGAACGCTGAGAGCTGGAGGCTGAGCTCCCAGGGCCCGCGCAGAAGCAGCGCGGGCCCTGAGCTTGTACGCGTCCTATTGCACTTCGCAGACATCCACCCGGATGTTCGGCACGGTGTTCGGGCCGTTCCACCCGGGGCTCTGGGCCCCGTCGATATCGCCGAGCACGTCGTACTGCCGTTGTCCGCTGCCGGACCCTGCGCACAGCACGTCGCAGGAGTACCCGCCGCAGTTCGTCCCTCCGGCCTTCCGCAGGATGCCGTACGGTCCGCCCCCGATCGCGTTCGTGTTCAGCGAATGGGCGATCGCGCGCATCAGGGCGGCCATCTGATCGTGTGACATGTGCCCGTATTTCGCGCGTTCACACTTCACGATCGACTCCGGGTTGCTCGACACGCACGGTCCACCAGGCGTCGGGCCCGGAGTCGGAGCCGGCGCGGCCACGGGAAGGGGCGTACGGAAGCTCTGGGTTGTGGCCCAGGGACCGGTCGTCTCGCGATCGCTGCCCCGCACGCGCCAGTAGTGCACCCGGTCTGTGGCGAGATCGACATCCGGTACAAAAGCGGTCTGTCCGGGCGACTCGTTCACGACTCCGGCAGCCACCAGCGCGGCGAAGCTCTGGTCCATCGCGACTTGGAACTCGTACCCGATGTCGCCGACCGCGGAGTTGCGATCCGCATCCTTCACCGTGAGCGTCGGTCGCCGCGAGGTCACCCTGTCGTTGTTGATGGGCGCCACCAAGCCGGGTGCGGCGAGAAACGGCTTTGGCAGCACCTCGAAATGGGCGGTCGAGAACAGGCTGCTGTTCGCGCCGTCATCCGCCTTCGCGCGCCAGTAGTAGGCCCGTCCGAGATCGAGACGATCGATCTGGACACTCGTCCGGCCGCCGTCGCCGGCGGGCACACCACTCCGTGCGTACACTTTGGCGGTGAACTCCGTGTCGGTCGCCACCTCGAACATGTAGGTGACCGGCCGCACCCCGCTCGAACTGGCGTTCTCGATCAGGAGCTTGATTGGCTGCTGCGATTCCTTGTATTTGAAGCCCTGTGCCGGTTCCAGGAGCTTGGGCGGCGTGATCTCGACTCCCGGAATCGGACCGGCCACAGACGGGCTGAGCGGGCTGGAGCTTTTCTGCGCCTCGCAGCCGAGCAGCGAGACGAGGAGGACTGCCGGCACGGCGGCCGCAGGGATGTGACGTCTCATGATGATGTTCCCAGAAAGTTGAAGGTCTGCAGGGTGCGCACGGGCGCGCAGCCGCATGCAGTCACAGTATCGGGTCGCGACGACGGGCTCGATAGGGGAGCCGCGGGTGCTGGGGAGGCTTAAGAGTAAAGGATTGGACGGCCCTGGTCAAGGATCCGTCACGCGGCAGGTCCGACGCCCACCGGTGCCGCGTGCGACTTCCGGACGGCGTACGCGATGCCCCCGGACAGGGAGAAGAGCATGATCAGCGCCGCGCCCATGAAAGACACGAGCAGGGCCGATTCCAGCGGGAGGCCCAGCCGCGCAAAATAGAACCCGAACGTGGCCTCGCGCACCCCGAATCCGTTCATGGAGAGGGGCAGCATCTGCACGATGAACGTGATGGGCACAATCACCGCGAGCTCCGCGAAGCCGACAGGGATCCGCATGCTGTGGGCGATGGCCAGGTAAAAGGCGACGAGCAATGTCTGGACGAGGACCGCGCCCATGAAGCAGCCGCCGAGCGACGCGGGCGACTCCCGGAAGCGGGACAGAGCCGCCGTCAGCCGCTCGATGCGCCCGCCGACCCACTCAGGGTGGATGACCCGCAGGGGCTGCAGGAGACGCGCCAGCCTCTCGGGCATCATGAGGGCAGGCGTCGCGATCATCGCGGCGACTCCGAAGCCCGCCCACAGGATGCCGGCCCCCACCCCCCCGGCCGTCGGGCCGAATGCCCGCGGTCCCGCGCTGGCGCCGATAGCGGCCATCAGCACCAGACCCAGCAGGCCGATGCCGCGATCGATGAGGACCACGGTCGTCGCCAAGGTTTTCCCGGCGCCGCGCGCCGTGTCGGCGATGCGGATGACGTCGCCGCCAATGTTGCTCGGGAGGAAATTATTGAAGAACGTCGCGACGAGGAATGATCCCGTCAGCGCGGTGAAGGAAAACCGGAGATGCTGGGCGCGCAGCAGCAGTCCCCAGCGCCACGCGCTTGCCAGCACCATGGCCAGGTAAAGGGCCAGCGCGCCGAGCAGCCACGCCGCCGATGCGGTCCGGGCGACGGCCCAGAGGCGCGCGACGTCCACGCGCGAGAAGAGCACCCAGAGCAGGGCCAGGCTGACCACGGCCTTGAGGATGGCAACGAGGAGACGGCGCGCGCGGCTGTGGGGAGACGGTTCGGGTTCGATATTCACGTGTTGGAGAGGGGGAAACGGGTACTCTACCACGCAGGGGCCGCGTCCACACGCGGCCGCACGCCGGTAGGGGGTAACCCTCGTAAACGGCAAGACTTACGTTGACGTTTCGCGCCGCGTTCCCTAGAATCGTAGCCACTGCATTGTGAAAATCCTCATGATTGCCCCGGAGCCGTTCTTCGAGCCCCGCGGCACGCCGTTCAGCGAGTACCATCGCATCCGCGCGCTTCTCGAGCTCGGCCATACCGTGGACCTCGTCACGTACCCCTTCGGGTCTGACGTGTCGCTGCCGGGGCTCCGGGTCTTCCGGTGCGTGCGGCCCCCGTTTCTGCGCGATGTGCGGATCGGACCATCGCTCGCAAAAATCCCGCTCGATCTGATGCTGGCGCTGACGGCGCTCCGTCGTGCGGCGACGGAGCGGTATGACGCGGTCCATTCCCACGAGGAGGGCAGCTATATCGGTGTGCCGATTGCGACGCTGCTCGGGCTGCCCCACTTGTACGACATGCACTCGAGCCTGCCCCAACAGCTCACGAACTTCGCCTTCAGCCGGTCGCGCATGCTCAGGCAGGTGTTCACTTGGATGGAGCGGTTTGTCGTCCGTCGGTCGCGGGTGGTCGTGGTGATTTGTCCGCACCTGCAGGACGTGGTGCGCGCCATCGAGCCGGGTGTGCCGGCCGTCCTGATTGAGAATGCGCCGGGTTCAGGCGACACGCCGGTGGCCGGCTCCGGGGCCCGCATTCGCGCGGAACTCGGCATCCCGGCGGCTGCGCCGATTGTGCTCTACACGGGGACGTTCGAGGCCTATCAGGGGCTCGATCTGCTGTTCGAGGCCGCTCGACACGTGGCCGCCGTCCGGCCCGACGCGCGATTCGTGCTCGCCGGCGGCAGGCCCGACCAGATCGCCGCGGCGCGCGTCCTGGTCGATCGGGCGGGCCTCGGCACCGCCGTGGTGTTTGCCGGCCAGCGCGCGGCCGAAGACATTCCCTTGTTCCTCGATGCGTCGGACGTGCTCGTGTCGCCGCGCAGCATCGGCACGAACACGCCGCTCAAAATCTATCAGTACCTCCGATCGGGCCGTCCCATCGTCGCGACGCGGCTCCTGACGCACACGCAGGTGCTCAGCGACGAGGTTGCGATCCTGACGACGGCGACGCCGCAGGGGTTTGCAGAAGGCATTCTGGCGGCGCTCGCCGACCCTGAGCGCGCGCGCGCCGTCGGGCACAACGCCCGGGCGCTGGCCGACACCAAATACAGCTACGAGGCGTACCTGACGCGGACGCGTCAGGCGTGCGCCCACCTGACCGGTGAGGCCACTCCGCAGGTGGCGGGCGGGATCGCGTGAGTGCGGGACCGCCACCCCGGGCCGACCACTACAGCTATGCCGTCTACGCCGATCCCGCGATGGCGGAAGCCTTCGACACGCTCCGCTTCAGCGGCCCCATCGGCCGCCTGATCGCCGCGGCCCAGGAACAGATCCTCGCGGAGTTTCTCGCACCGCTCGACGGCCGCACGCTCCTCGATGTGGGAACCGGGACCGGCCGGGCCGCGCTCGCCCTCGCGGCGCGCGGGGCCGCCGTGACCGGGATCGACGCGTCGGAGGAGATGCTGGCGGTCGCCCGCCGGCGCGCCGCCGCGGCGGGCCTGGCGGTGACGTTCGCCCGGGGGGACGCGCACGCGCTCGCCTTTCCCGATGCCTCCTTCGATGCCGTCGTGTGCCTGCGCGTTCTGATGCATACGCCCGACTGGCGCCAGTCCCTCGCGGAGCTCTGCCGCGTGGCGCGCGACCGCGTGGTCTTCGACTATCCGGCGCTCTCGAGCGCGGCCGCGCTCCAGGCCGTCACGAGGCACGTGGCGCACGCGTGCGGCGCGCGTGTCGAGGCGTACCGGGTGTTCTCCCGTCGCGCGGTCGAGGCCGCCCTTCGCGCGAGCGGGTACCGGATCAGGGACAGCCACCGGCAGTTCGTGCTGCCGATCGCGCTCCACAAGCGGCTGAACTCCGGCCCCGCCACGGAGCGCATCGAGGGGGCGTTCCGGCGCGCCGGCCTGACGGGCGCCCTGGGGTCTCCCGTCACTCTCGTGGCCGAGCGTTGCGCGTCCTAGTCACCGGCGCCACCGGGTTCACCGGAGGCCACCTGGCGCGCGCGCTGGTCGCGGGAGGCGATACGGTGAAGGCGCTCACGCGGTCCGCGGCGCCGGCGCTCGGCCAGGCCGGAATCGAGCCGGTGACTGGCGATCTGCGCGACCCCGTCGCGGTCGCGCGCGCCGCG
>JANMCN010000291.1:0-3158 GCA_031361295.1 Acidobacteriota bacterium
AAACAGACGGCCACGGACATCGCTCGATGGGCTGAGGTTCGGGCCGGCGAGTCACCCGCCATCTCGCGCGCGGAACAGTGGCAAATCGTGACGGCCTCGAAACGGTCCGGAATGACGCTCGACAAGCTGGCCGCCGAGTTCAGGCGCTCTGAGCTCGAAGTGGGACGCGTCCTGGCGGCCTGGACCGATACGACGGGCGCCGCGAAGCATCTCCTGAAGGCGCGGGCGCTGGAGCTGGCCGATCGGATGATGACGGATGCGGACCCGAGTATCGCGCTCGAAATCTTGGAGCGCATCAAGGTGGTGGATCCGCCCGTGAAGGGCGGGCTCGGAGAACCGTACACCGTGCAAATCGGCATCAGTGCGGACCGGGTGACGCTCCATGCGCCTGACCCGCGGCGGCTCTCAGCCGGTGACGCCGACCCTATCTAACGGCGTCCGGGAGGCGGCCACTCGCAAGGCGGCGATCATGTTTGCCGGGGAGGTCGAGGCGATTGCGCCGTCCCGCGCGAAGTATTCCCGCGGCCGGTGCTCCTGGTTGACGCCGGCTGAAGAGCTCGCGATCATGCTGTACGCCTGTCGCAAGGGGGCCAACGTCGTGCGTGTAGCGGCGGCGTTCGGGCGTGACCCCTCCACGGTGCGGCGGTTGTTGCGGTCGCCCAGGTTCCATGCGACCGAACGCCGTTTCTTTGACTACGCTACCCGCGCGCTCCTGCCGTTGGTCCGGCGGCGACGAAGACGCTGAGCCGGCGTGTCATAGCGCGTTCCAGTAACAGCTTGGTCCCTGTGTGCCAGGCAAAGTAATCATTACTCGGCCGGCCACTTTTGATGACACCAGCACCCTCTTACCAGATTTGCACCGATCTGTAGGAAATGAGCGTCTATTCGGGTACCTATCCATTCGGAGACGATGTAGACGTAACAGGCTGTCTTAATGCCTTGGTGGACGCCGCCGAACGCGTCAATCTCGGCGACCTCGAGAACATGTTAGCCGCGCAAGCATCACGCTGAACGCGCTGTTTACCGATCTCGCCCACCGTGCGCGCAACACGACGTATATCGATCACTTCGATTCGGTACCTCCGCCTGGCGTTGAGATCGCAGAGCATGTGCCGAGCGACGTGCGAAGCAATAGCGGTGCTGAAGAACCCGCCGGTGTTTGCGCGCCAAGCGAACATCGCCCACGGACCGCAGCAAGTGAACAATGGCGCGGCGCCGTATGCGGAACGGATGGACGGCGGAACGGCGGAGGCGGCAAGCCCGCGCGATCAGGCGCTGGCGGCCGTGGGAACGGTCCACCGGCCCGCGAACAGCCGTGGGGAAGGCCCGATCGGCCGCGAACGCGGCCCGCGGTGGCATAAGGCCGCAGGAGCGCGCGACGATGGTCAGGCTGAACGAGTTACTCCGCGTCGATCGTGAGGCGCTCCGGCGCGTAGTGCCTGATTGAAATGGCTGACAACCTGGGAATCGCTGGCGTTTGCGGCGTTTAGCACGGGGGCCTGCGCCGGCTCGGCATCGAGTTATTGACTTACCGGAGCCGCGCCGTCGCCGCCCATGGCCACCGATACCACGTCGTACGAAGCGGTGTTCCCCTACTTTCCTGAAGTGTGGAAAAACCAAGCGCAGCTGACGAACATCGTGCCGATCTTTCCGACTTTCATGGATGATGTGTCCGCCGGTTCGAGCAGTTTATCGACTAGGTCGCGGTTGAAAGAGCTGACGTAGACCGGCGGTGATAGTGCTTTCTCGGCTACCGGGTAGTGTAGTTTGGATGGCGGCACGCAGGTTGCTTGAGCCGCGCTTTAGGGGAGCGCGATGAAGCCACTACACCGGACAGGCCTGGTAATAGCTGCGCTCGGGATCTGCGCCGTTCCTGCCGTAGCAGATCCCATAGTACTGGATGTAGGGACTGGGAGTTTCGTCAGTGTACGTCTATGCCCCCCAGAAGGCGGGGGGTGTTCTTTTAAACAAGATTTGAATCGTGACTACCTCAACGTGTCACTGCTTCAAACGCTTGCGCAGCTCCGTACCAATGTGGATTCGTCCCATTTTACTGCCAGCGGAAGAACGGCTGCTGTAGTGAACGACCGGCAGACGGCGGAAGCGGAGGCCATGGGGTCCGTGCGGTACGGGATCCGTCCGTCTGAGCGTCTCGATTTTGATCTAACGCTGAACATTTCCGAGTATACGTCCCCTGCGCACGGTTATTCCGAGGCCGGTTGGTCGACGATGGTGTTCTGGTTAAAGGATCCTAACGCCGATGAGAGAGTGATGTTCGGCCAGCAGTTCTTCGAGGCGGGATCGTTCCACTTCTCGGGTCGGCTCCCAGCGGTCGCACCCTCGATAAACGGACTGAGTATCTACGAATTCTTCGTTTCTCAGGACAGCGTCTCGGCATTTGGGTCGACCCCAACGTCGATTCGTTATGACCTCAACCTAGCGCTACGGTCTGTCAGTCCCGTTCCAGAGCCGGGATCGCTAATGCTCGCTGCCTCAGGACTCCTGGCGGCTGGCGCTCAGTTGTGGCGTCGAAAACAACACCAGAGATAGCCTCGAAGCTTCTTGAGCACGGAACGACCGCGGCACCCTTCACGAGAACAGCAGACGATCCTGCTTCCGGATGGGATCGTCCCAATACTTCTGCCACCACGGCCTTTCGGACGGCTGGATGCTCTAGCAGCCCGTGGTAAAAGTTGGACTCCTGCCGGACCGGCTTTAGGTCCTTCGACAGCGTTCCAAGCGGACCGGGATTGATTCACTCAAGATGAAACGCACCGCCGCTCCATTCCTCCGGCGCGATGTCGGCGATAGTTTCGGTGAAGTCCCAGCGATGGCCACAAAAGTCCTCAGCGTTGTATTGGCGCTCGCCGTAGGGTTGGTCTTGCGGCTCGGTCAGGATGATGGCTCCGTTCTGCCGCGCGCGCTCGCAGTGCCCCTCGGCATTCTCGATTCGGACCTGAATGATATGTGAGTTGTTTGGCGCCACCGTGCCTTCCGCGATGGTGAAGCAGCCGTCTCCCGCCTTCATCTGAACGCGGTGATTGGCGATGCGCAGACGGACGGCAAAGCCGAACGCCTGTGACAGCCACTCAGCTGCTGCGCCGGGGTCGGGGTAAATGAGCACAGGGATCACGGTGCAGGGTGGAACCGAGCGGTTG
>JANMCN010000030.1:0-20481 GCA_031361295.1 Acidobacteriota bacterium
TGTTCGGCGTGTTGCTGCTGCCCTTCCTCATCCTCAAGGCCCTCCTCAGCGCCGTCGTCCTCTTCATCGTCGGGCCAATCGTGGCCATCGCGCTCGTGGGAGCCGTGCTCCTGGCCGCGGTGGCGATTGCCGTGCCGATGCTGCCGTTCCTGTTCATCGGGTTCGTCGTCTGGGTCATCCTCCGCGTGAGCAGGCCTCCGGCGCTCGCCCGCTGATCGATGCGCTCACACCGCGCCGCGCGGACGGCCGCGGTCGGGCGGGATTCGGGGCCTGGCAGCCGGTGCCGCGCTGAAGACCGCGATTCCCGCGGTCTCGACGAAGCCGAGGCGCGCGGCGAGGCCCCGCGAGGCGGCGTTGGTCTCGAGCGCCGCCCAGACGGGAGCGCGGCCCATGCCGCGCATGTGCCGGATCAGGGTCCGGGCGGCGCGCGCGGCGAGACCACGCCGCCGGTACGCGGGGAGCGTTTCAATCGACACGTCCCACAGCGTCTCTGTCTGCCACACGGGATAGCAGAACGAGACCGGACGTCCGTCGGCCCAGACCGCGGCCATCGGGACCGTGACGCGTCTCACCCTGGCGGTGGATGGTGGCAGGTGTCCCGGGACGAACCTCGACACGGTCCGCCCGTTCAACGCATCCAGCAATTCACGTCGAAGATGTTCCGGGACGTGGTCGAAGCGCGGAGCTGTCTGCCTGACAAACATGCGCGCTCCCGCATCGCTGTCGCGCTCCCACGGCATCGCGTCGGGAAGGACGTGAATGATGGCGCGCTGCCGGCGCCACCCGGGGAGGGCGGCTGCCACATTGTCCGCATCTTCCATCTGCGAAAGGACGTTGACGTCCCCTGCAAGCGACAGCAGCGCGCTCCGCATGGTTGTTCGCGGGGGGCGTCCGACGACGGAGGCCAGGGCCGCGTCGGGGACCGCGGCGACGAGGTCCACGCCCAGCGGGCCGGCCGGCGCGAACACGACGGATCGCGTCGACAGCAGCATGCCGCGCGTGTCGATCCACCGCGGCAGATCGGGGACGCGCGTCAGCGCGACAGAGACGAGGGACGCGCATCCGGGCGTTCGGTGGACCATGAGGTGGCGCGCTCGTACGCATCCGCGACCCGCAGCACCCCCGAATCGTCCATCGGGCGTCCGGTGAACTGCAGACCCACGGGAAGCCGGCCCGCGGCAAAGCCGCACGGAACCGTCACGGCCGGCAAGCCCGCCAGGTTTGCGCTCACCGTGAAGACATCGGACAGGTACATCCGCACCGGATCGCCCGTGCGCTCGCCGAGCGGGAACGCGGGCGTCGGGCTCGTGGGCATCGCGATGACGTCCACGCCCGCGAACGCCGCATCGTAGTCGCGCCGGATGAGCGTGCGCACCTGCTGGGCCTTGAGGTAATACGCGTCGTAGTATCCCGCGCTCAAGACGTAGGTGCCCAGGATGATGCGTCGCTTCACCTCGCGGCCGAATCCCCCCTCCCGCGATCGTTCGTACATCTCGCCGACGCTCCTGGCGTCGGCGGCGCGGAATCCATAGCGGACCCCGTCGTACCGCGCCAGGTTGGCACTCGCCTCGGCCGTCGCGATGATGTAATACACGGGGATCGCCTGCGCGTTGTAGGGAAGCGCGATGTCGACGATTTCAGCCCCGCACGCGCGCGAGACGTCCAGGGCCGCGTCGAACGCGGCCAGCACCCCGGCATCGACACCGTCGGTGAAGAGCGCGCGCGGCACTCCGATGCGCACGCCCTTCAGCTCTCCGCGCGATTCGTCGAGCGCCCGCGCGAACGCCGGCACCGGCGCCGGCGACGACGTGGAATCCCGCGGGTCGTGGCCGGCCAGAACGTCCATCGCGAGGGCCGCGTCCATGACGGTCGTCGCAAACGGGCCGACCTGGTCCAGCGACGACGCGAACGCGATCAGCCCGTAACGTGACACACGCCCGTACGACGGTTTGAAGCCGACGACGCCGCAGAGCGCCGCGGGCTGCCGGATCGATCCGCCGGTGTCGGATCCGAGCGACAGCGGGACCATCCGGGCGGCGACCGCGGCGGCGGATCCGCCGCTCGATCCGCCGGGCGTGCGGTCCAGCGCCCACGGGTTCCGGGTCGGGCCGTATGCCGAATTCTCGGTTGATGAGCCCATCGCGAACTCGTCACAGTTCGTCTTGCCGATGATCACCGCGCCCGCGGATTCGAGCCGCTCGACGACATCGGCGTCGTAGGGGGGCAGGTAGCCGTCGAGCATGCGGGAGCCCGCGGTGGTCGCGATACCCCGGGTGCAGAGGTTGTCCTTGATGGCGACGGGCACGCCGAGAAGCGGGAGTGTGGCCCGATCGCCCCGCGCGTCGAGCTGCGCGGCTCGGGCCAGCGCGCGCTCGGCGGCCACTGCGCGAAACGCGTTGATGCCCGGGTCCGCCGCGGCGATCCGGTCGAGGGCGGCCCTGCAGATTTCCACCGATGAAGCTCGGCCGGATCGGACCGCCTCGCGCGTCTCGGCGACCGTGAACGGCGCCTCCATCAACCCAGCACCCGTGGTACTTTGAAGAGGCCGGCCGCGATGTCGGCGTCCGGGGCTCCAGCGAGCGCCTCGCCGCGCGGCAGGGAAGGTCGCACGGCATCGGGACGCATGGCGCCGACGCTGCCCGGCGGATGCGAGGTGGGTTCCACGTCTGTCGTGTCCACACGCTGGATCTGATCCGCGTACTCGAGAATGCCAGCCACCTGGCGCGCGAACAGATCCTGCTCCGAGGCGTCGAGCTCGAGCCTGGCGAGACGCGCGACGCGCTCGAGATCCGCGCGGGTAAAGCCCTGGGACATCTCGCGGATGCTATCACCAACGAGTTGCGCGTCGCGAGTGACGGATCGTGAAGGCAGGTGACGAGATGACCATCCGGGCGGCGGCGGTTGCCGGTGCATGGTATCCGGGCAGCGCGGGTGCCTTGAGGCGCGACGTGGATGCGTACCTGGCCTCCGCGCCCGACGGGCCGACAGGCCGCGTGAGCGCCGTCCTGGCTCCTCACGCGGGTCTCATGTTCTCCGGTCCGGTCGGCGCCCATGCGTACAAGGCGGCAGCCGCGAGCGAGTTCGATGTCGCCGTTCTGGTGGGGCCGTCGCACTTCGCCGCGTTCGACGGAGCGGCCCTGTGGGCCGACGGCGCGTTCGAGTGCCCGCTCGGACTTGCCGAGATCGATCGGGAAGGGGCTCGCGCGCTCGCGTCGTCCCCGCTCGTCATCGTCCATCCGGAGGCACACCGGCGCGAGCACTCGCTCGAGATGCAGCTGCCGTTCCTGAAGCGGCTGTTCCCGCGGATGCCCATCGTTCCCGTGCTCATCGGGCGTCAGCGCCGCGCGACCATCGAAGGGCTGGCGAGCGCGCTCGCCGAGGCATTCGCCGGCCGCCGGGCCCTGCTCGTCGCCAGTACGGACCTGTCGCACTATTTCAACGCGGCGACGGCAGCGTCGCTCGACGGCCGTGTGCAGGAGCATGTCCGCGCGTTCGACCCGGAGGGCCTGCTGTCGCTCTTCGAGCGCTATCCGGAAAATGAGCGCGGGCGATATGTCGCCTGCGGCGGCGGTGCCGCCATCGCCGTCATGATGGCGGCCCGCACGCTCGGCGCCACCCAGGGTCACGTGCTGAAGTACTCACATTCAGGGGAAGTGTCGGGAGACAACGACGGAGTCGTCGGCTACCTCGCCGCCGCGTTCGGGACATTCACGAAATAGGATCGCGGAGAGCCGACCCTCCATGCTGACGGAAACGCAAAAACACACGCTGCTCGATCTGGCCCGACGCGCTGTCAGGTCCAGAGTGGCGGGCGGCGCCCGCCCCGTCCGTCCGGCCGGAATCGACCTGCCGGCTGCCTCCGGCGTCTTCGTGACGATCAAGCGCCGCGGGGAGCTGCGCGGATGCCTCGGCACGCTCGAGTCGCAGGGACCGCTCGCGGACGACGTCGTCCGGTGCGCCGCCGACGCGGCGAGCGAGGACCCGCGCTTCGTGCGGGTTGCCGCGTCGGAGCTGCCCGAATTGTCGGTGGAGGTCTCGGTGCTGGGACCCCTGGAGCCTGTCGATCCGATCGACCCGGCGGCGATCGCGATCGGGCGGCACGGTCTGGTCGCCGAGCAGGGACACCGGCGCGGCCTGCTCCTGCCGCAGGTCGCAGGGGAGCACGGCTGGTCCGCCGAAGAGTTCCTGCAGCAGACCTGCCTCAAGGCCGGTCTCCCGGCTGACGCGTGGCGGCGCGGAGCCCGGATCTGGCGGTTCGACGCTGAAGTGTTCGGGGAGTGATCGTGCCGGGGGACCGTAAATGGCTGGCCCGGGTGGCCCCACGGGCTGGAGCAACATGCCCCGCCTAGGCGCGCACCTGTCGATTGCGGGCGGGCTGCCGCGCGCCGTTGACCGCGCGGTCGCTTCCAGGTGCGAGGCGCTGCAGATTTTCACCAAGTCCGCCGGCCAGTGGCGCGCCCGCGAACTGCCCGACGAAGAGATCGCGACGTTTCGCCGTCGCGTAGTCGAGACAGGCCTGCACCCGGTCGTCGCGCACAACAGTTACCTGATCAATCTCGCCGCCGCGTCTGCGGCGCTTCGCGCCCAATCGATGGCGGCACTGCGCGACGAGTTCGATCGCGCGGAGTCCCTCGGACTCGACGGTCTCGTCATGCATCCGGGATCGCATACGTCGGGCACCGAGGAGGACGGACTGCGCTTCATCGGCGATGCGATTGGTTCGCTGCTGGCCGAACGGCCCCGCGCGAAGGCGATGGTCCTCCTCGAGCATACCGCCGGTCAGGGGACCAACCTGGGACACCGGTTCGAGCACCTTGCCGCCATTCTCGACCGGGTCGGCCGGTCACCGCGCGTGGGCGTGTGCCTCGACACGTGCCACCTGCTGACCGCGGGGTACGACCTCTGTTCCGAGGACGGATACGAGGACACGTTCCGGCAGTTCACGGAAATCCTCGGACTCGACCGCCTCCGCCTGTTCCACTTGAACGACTCGAAGAAGCCGTGCGGAAGCCGCGTGGACCGTCACGAGCACATCGGCAAAGGATGCCTGGGTCTCGACCCATTCAGGCGCCTGCTGAACGATCCGCGTTTTGCCGATCTGCCGATGGTGCTGGAAACGCCGAAGCTCGAAAGCGCGCACAGCAAGCGGCGGGACGTGGATGCCTGGGACGCGAGGAACCTCCGGACCCTGCGCAACCTCATCCGGACGGTATAGTAAGCCGATGCGAAAATCCTCGGTCGTGGCGCTGTCGTTCGTCGTGTTCGCCGGCCTGCCGCGGCCGGCGGCGGCGTGGGGATTCGACGCGCACAAGTACATCATGACGCGGGCCATCGCGCTCCTGCCGCCGGAGATCAGGCCCTACTTCGAGAAATATCAGTCGGGGATCGTCGAGCACGCGGTCGATCCCGACCTGTGGCGCACCGCGGGATGGCTGGAGGAGCCGCCGCGCCATTTCGTCGACATGGATGCCTACGGTCCGTACCCGTTCGCCGGGATGCCCCATCCCTACGACGA
This sequence comes from Acidobacteriota bacterium, assembly GCA_031361295.1. Lineage (GTDB taxonomy): Bacteria > Acidobacteriota > Vicinamibacteria > Vicinamibacterales > 2-12-FULL-66-21 > JALZOC01. Next base: position 5,516 of record JANMCN010000030.1, read on the forward strand.
CGCGGTGAAACGCTACGGGGCCGAATTCGTGCTGAAGAACGGCACCCTGCCGTGGCGCTCCGAGGAGATGTACGGCAAGCTCGTGGAGGCGTTCACCCAGAAGACCCCCTACGCGCGGGAAAACATCCAGTTCTTCTCATCGGTGCTCGCTCACTACTGTGCCGACGCGCACGTGCCGTTCCATGCAACCCTCAACTACGACGGCCAGCTGACAGGGCAGCGGGGCATCCATGCACGCTTCGAGAGCGAGCTGTTCGAGCGCTACCAGCCGAAGCTGAGTGTCGCCCCACGTCCGGCCGGTCCGGTGGCGAGTGCGCGCGAGCTGATTTTCGACACGCTGACGGCAAGCTTTGCGTACGTGCAGCCGCTGCTCGATGCGGACAAGGCCGCCGTCGCCGGGCGCGAGATGTACGACGACGCGTATTTCGCGGCGTTGTTCGCCAGGGCAGGCCCCGTGCTCGAAAAGAGACTGGCCGATTCCATCACGGATACCGCGTCGCTGATTACTGCGGCGTGGGTCGCCGCGGGGCGGCCCCCGTTACCGCTCGACGCGTCACGCCCCCCGCGCAAGGTGCGGCGCGACGGATGATGGCACCCCGCTTGCACAGATGAGCCCGGCCGCAATTTGGCGGCGGGAGGATACGCATGCTTTGGACAATTGTCGTCCTGTTGTTGATTCTGTGGCTGCTTGGTTTCACGATGCACGTGGCCGGTGGGCTGATTCACCTGCTCCTTGTCATCGCACTCATCGTGATCGTCTTCCGGCTGTTGAGCGGACGGCGGGTCTGATCGCAGCCGGTCGAAGAGTACGCACATGCGGGACGCCGGCCGGCGGAAGATGTCGTGCGAAGCCGCCGGCCGGCGGCCCGGCGCGGTGCGTATGTCGCTATTCGCGTGAGGCGCCATGGACGTCTACCTTGTGCCAATCGGCGCCGACGATTACGAGCTCTATTGTGAAGTGCCGGAGGAACCGGTGGAGGTGGACGCCGGGGGGCCGCCGGCCGGATTCATCGCCCGACAGAAACGGCGCTTTCTCGACCTCCTCGCGGAAGCGGAACGCGAGCGGCGGCACGAGCCGATCGATCGCCGGCACGACGGATGGATGGGGCGGGCCAGGGCGCGCTCGATGCGCTGGATCGCCGAAAGCATCGCGGAGCAGCGCCTGCTCTGGCACCTGCGGCGCCAGGGCACGGCGTGCCTGTATTATCCGGATGATATCGAGGAGTCGCCAGCCGTCACGGCACTGCGCCGCCAGCTGCGCCGCGATTTCGAGAAGCACCGGTTCTGGCTCGGCGTCGACTCGGTCGGATTCGTTGCCTCGGGCCTGCTGTTCCTCGTCCCCGGGCCCAATATCGTCGCGTACTACTTCGCCTTCCGCATGGTGGGCCACTACCTCTCGATGCGCGGCGCGCGCCAGGGGCTGCACGCGATCGTCTGGTCAGCGGAAAAGAGTCCCCCGCTCGCGGAGCTCCGCCGGGCTCTGGGCCTCGATGCCGAGGAGCGCGAGCGACGCGTCACCGACGTCGCGACGGCGCTGCGCCTGGAGCACTTCGCGAAGTTTTTCGAGCGGGTGGCGGTCTCGGGGTCGGCTTGAGAACGTAGAACGTGCAACGTGCAACGTGCAACACGTGCGACGTGCTAGGACGTGTGATCCTTGAGGCGGGCCTCGAGCTCGGCGAGCCGCGCCCCGAGCGCCGTGACGGCCGTCCGCAAGGCAGGCAGCCGGCGGAAGACGGCGGACGCGCGGAGCCAGTCGCGGTTGGCGATTGCCGGGTACCCCGAGATGAAGGATCCGGCGTCGACTGAATTCGGGATTCCGGTCTGGGCGGTCGCGACAGTCCCCTTGCCGATCGTGATGTGGCCCGCGACCCCGACCTGGCCTGCGAGAGTCACCGAGTCTTCGATCGTGGTGCTCCCCGCGATCCCCACCTGCGCGGCCAGCAGCACATTCCTGCCCATCTTGACCCCGTGGGCGATTTGTACGAGGTTGTCGATCTTTGTGCCCGCGCCAATCCGGGTCTCGCCGACGGCAGGCCGGTCGATCGTGGCATTCGCCCCGATTTCCACGTCGTCCTCTACCGTCAGCCCGCCGACCTGCGGAATCTTGTGGTGCGTGCCGTCAGCCGCCCGGGCGAAGCCGAATCCATCGCTGCCGAGGACCGCGCCGTCCTGAATCACGACCCGGTCGCCGATCCGGACGCGCTCGCGCACGGATACGTGACTGTAGAGGATGCAGTCGGCGCCGATGGTCGCGCCCCGGGCAATGGTGGCGTGGGCGTGAAGGATCGTCCGGGCCCCCACCCGGGCGCCCTGGGCGACCACGACGAATGCGGCCACCGACGCCGTGGGATCGACCGTGGCGTCCGGATGGACCTCGGCGAGCCGGTGCACCCCCGGCAGCGGCCTCCATGGATCCGCAAAGAGCGCGACCGCTTTCGCGAATGCGAGATAGGGCTGCGGGGTCCGCAGAGTCGCACACGGCGCCCCATCGACACTCTCGCCCAGGATGACCGCCGACGCCGCGGTGCGCCTCAGATGCGGGGCGTATTTCGCGTTCGTGCAGAAGGTGAGATCGCCGGCCGCGGCCTCCTCGATGCCCGTCACGCGCAGGATGTCGATGTCGCCGTCCCCGTCGAGACGGCACTCGAGACGTTCAGCGATGTCCCGCAGCTTCAAGGACGGCAGTATACGACAGCGACCCTCGGACGCCCTCCCGGCCGTGTCATAATCCAGGGGCATCCCGGAGTGCTGGACCCCCTCATGCTGCACGCGATCGCTCGGACCTCGGCCGCGCTGTTCGTCGCGGTCATCGGACTGCTGGCGCTCGATCCTGCGGCCGGGGCCGCCACGCGCCCGACACGTCTTGACTACACGATGACGACCATGTCCAACGGGATGAAGGTCGTCTTCCTCGAAGATCATTCGACCCCGATCGTCCACACCGAGGTCTGGTACCACGTCGGGTCCAAGAACGAGAAACCCGGCCGCACGGGGTTCGCGCACCTCTTCGAGCACATGATGTTCAAGGGCTCGAAGAACGTGGAACCCGAAGGCCATCCCTCCTGGATTTCGAGCATCGGCGGGCAGAGCAATGCCTACACGACGGAAGACGCGACCGTCTTCTGGCAGACGACGCCTGCGCAGTACCTGCCGCTCGTGCTCTGGCTCGAGGCGGACCGCCTCGCATCGCTGCGCATCAACGAGGACGTGTTCAAGGCGGAGCGCGAGGTGGTCAAGGAAGAGCGGCGGATGCGCATCGACAACCAGCCGTACGGCCGGCTGAACGAGCTCATCTACGACCAGGCGTTCGCGGTTCACCCCTACAAGCACCCCACGATCGGCAGCATGCGCGATCTGGAGGCGGCGTCGGTCGACGACGTGCGGGACTTCTTCCACACCTACTACGTGCCAGGCAATGCGACCGTGGTGATCGTTGGTGATTTCGAGACCAAGGAAGCCCAGGCGCTCGTCACGCGCTATCTCGGGCGGGTTCCGAAGTCCGACCGTCCGGTGCCGCGCGACATCCCGAAGGAGCCGCCCCAGACGAAGGAACGCCGCGTCAACCTCGAGGAGAACTGGCCGCTGCCGGCCGTGGTCGTCGCGCATCACATCACGTATGACGGCGACCCGGATTCGTACCCGCTGCACATTGCGTCGAAGGTGCTGTCGGACGGCCAGAGCTCGCGGATCTATCGCAAGCTGGTGTACGAGAAACAGCTCGCGCTGGCGGCGTTCGGCGGCGGCAACATCATCGAGGATCCCAACCTGTTCTACGCCGTGGCCATCGTGCAGCCCGGACACACGACCGCCGAAACGATCGAGGCGCTCATCGCGGAGCTCGATCGGCTGAGGACGGAGCCGATTACGCCGGGCGAGCTGCAGCAGGCGAAGAACCAGTTTGCCCGCGATTACATGTTCGGCCGCGAGTCGAACAAGGACAAGGCCTCGCAACTCGGCCATGCCGCCGTCATCCACGACGACATCAAGACGGCCGACGGTGAGTTCGACATCTTCATGAACATCAGCCAGGGCGACGTCCAGCGCGTCGCGCGGAAGTATTTCACGCCGGAGAACCGGCTGGTCATGACGATCATGCCGAAGGGCGCGACGACCGGGGCACCTGCGCGGTGAGGCGCCTGGCCGCCCTCGTGCTGCTGGCGCTCGCGAGCGCCCCCGCGGTCCGGGCCCAGTCGGACTGGCCCTCCGAGCGCCCGCCCCGCCCGCTGCCTGCCCGCGACGTCAGCTTTCCTCCCTACCAGATGAAGACGCTGCCCAACGGCCTGCAGGTGATCGCGGTGTCGCATCACGAGCAGCCGGCGGTCAGCCTGCGGCTCGTCGTGCGGGCCGGCGGTGCGCAGGATCCTGCGTCGAAGCCCGGCGTCGCGTACGTCGCCGCGGCGCTGCTCGATCAGGGCACGACCACCAAGAGCGCCCAGCAGATCGCCACCGCCATCGACTCGATTGGCGGGGCGATCGGGGCGGGGGCGACGAGCGATCTCACGTCGATTCACGCGGCCGTCATGAAGGACAGCCTCGGCGTGGGGCTCGACCTCGTGGCGGAGCTCGTGCGCGCTCCGGCCTTCGCGCCGGAGGAAATCGAACGCCAGCGGCAGCAGATCCTCTCCGGCCTGAAAGTGAGCTACGACGATCCCGATTACCTCGCGGGGGTGGTGTTCGATCGCCTGGTCTACGGCGTTCACCCATACGGCCAGCCCGACTCCGGCACTCCCGAATCGATCGCGGCGGTGACGCGGGAGGATCTGCTCTCGTTCCACCAGCGGTGGTTCGGCCCGAACAATGCCATCCTGGCGATCGTCGGCGACGTGTCGCCGGAGGAAGCCTTCGCCGGCGCCGAGCGCGCCTTCGGCGGCTGGAAGCGGATCGATCTCCCGGAGGCGCGGACCGACGCCCCGCCCGCACCGACGCGGCGCGTGGTCATCATCGACCGGCCGGGGGCGGTGCAGACCGAGATCCGCGTCGGGAACATCGGGCTGGCGCGGCGGCACAAGGATTACCTGGCGCTCGACATCGCGACGAAGATCCTGGGCGGGGAAGGGGGGAACCGGCTGCACCGCGTGCTCCGGTCCGAGCGGCAGCTCACCTACGGCGCGTCCGCGGATCTTCATGCGCTCAAGGACACGGGCAACATCATCGCCGAGACCGACACGCGCTCGGACAAGACCGGCGAGGCGCTGCGGATCATCGTGGACGAGATTGCCAAGGTGCAGCACGAGCGGGTCCAGCAGCGTGAGCTCAGCGACGCACAGGAGTACCTCACCGGCAGCTTTCCGCTGACGATTGAAACGCCTGGGGCCATCGCGCTGCAGGTGTTGAACGCGGTGTTTTACGGGCTGGATCTGAACGAGCTCCAGAACTATCGCGAGCGGGTCAACATGATCACGGTCGACGACATCCAGCGAGTCGCGCAGCAGTACCTGCATCCGGATCGACTCGCGATCGTGCTGGTCGGCGACGCGTCCATCATGACGAAGCAGCTCGCGGCCGTCGGCTTCGACGAAGTCGAGCGCATCTCCATCGCCGACCTCGACTTGTCGGCCCCGAATCTGCGACGGCATGCCGCCCCGGCGTCCGGCGGCGGCCGGCTCGAACCGGTCGCTTTTTCCGAGCCGCGGCAAACGGGCGCGGCCGTCCCGGTCGCGCGTCCCGCTGCCGCAGCGGACTCTGGCGTGCGCCAGTGGATCGACCGTGCCGTCGCGGCCAAAGGCGGGCTGGACGCCCTGCGAGCGATACGAACCTCCCGGGTGCACGCCACCACCGTCGTCGAATCCGAGGGGTCGAGAACCGAGTTTGCGAGCACCACCTTCATCCGGTACCCGGGCGGGTTCCGGAGCGAGGCCGACCTGCCCGGCGGCCGGCTCGTGCAGGTGTTCAGCGCCGGGACCGCGTGGTTCGAGGACGCGGCCGGCGTCCACGACACCCCCCCGGCGATGGCCGACCAGATGCGCGGCGCGGTCCAGCGGGACCTGGTGCCGCTCCTGCTGGCGCTCGCGGACGGGAAACTCACCGCCCGCCGTGTCGAGGACCTGATGGAGGCGGGCCGGAGGCTGCCCGCAGTCGAGGTGAGCCTTCCTGGCGCCTACCCGCTGACCCTGGCGTTCGATCCGGACACCGCACTGGTCCTGAGGGCGCGCTACCGCGTGAACACCGGAGGGCCGGATGGCCCGTCAAAGGCCGAGGAATTTTATGCGGACTATCGCGACATCCACGGTGTAAAGGTCGCCTTTGCCACCGAGGTGCGACGCGAGGGTGCGCCCGCACTCGTCCGCACGCTGCGCAGCTACGAGATCAACGTGCCTGTGGATCCCGCCTTGTTCGTCAAGCCCAGTTGATCGAGTCGAGCCCTCCTCCGTGCGCGTGATGATCTCGTGCGGCGAGCCGTCCGGGGATCTCTATGCCGGCGCGCTGGCGCAGGAACTGCTCCGGCAGGAACCCGGCACGGTCATCACGGGGTTTGGCGGCGAGCGGCTGCTGGCGGCCGGAGCCTCGCTCATCGGCAACTTCAGCGGTCTCTCGGTCACCGGGCTCCTCGAGGTTGCGAGGGTCCTGCCGCGCACCTACGCCGCCTACCGCCGCCTCGTGCAGGACGCGGTGGCCATCCGCCCCGACGTGTTCGTCGCGATCGATTTTCCCGATTTCAACTTCTTCCTCGCGAGGGCGGTCCGCAGACTCGGTGTGCCGGTCGTCTACTACATCAGTCCCCAGCTGTGGGCGTGGCGCCGCGGGCGCATGAAGACGATGCGCCGAATCGCCGACCGGGTGCTGGTGATTTTTCCCTTTGAACAGGCGATCTACGAGCGGGCCGGCGTGCCGGTGCAGTGGGTCGGGCACCCGCTGCTCGACGTGGCGGAGGCCCCGGAGCCGCGCGACGCGTTTCTCGCGCGAGTCGGGCTCGATCCCCGGCGGCCTGCGGTCGCCCTGCTGCCAGGCAGCCGTCGAAACGAGGTGCGCGCCATTCTGCCGGACCTCGCCCGGGCGGCGACCCTCATTCGACACCGCCTCCCCACGGTGCAGTTCGTCGTCGCCCGCGCGCCTCACCTGCACGACTCACTGTTCGAGGCTCTGGCGCTGCTGGACGACGACAAGGGGGAGCGGCCGTCCGTGACCGTTGTGGAGGGGCGAACCGACGACGTCCTGGCGGCGGCCGACGTGGCGCTGGTCGCCTCAGGGACCGTCACCGTCCAGGCGGCGCTCCATCGATGTCCGATGGTCGTCGTCTACCGCCTGTCGCCCCTGACATACCGGCTGGGCAAGCCGTTCATCCACGTCGATACCTACGCGATGGCCAACCTCATTGCGGGTCGCCGCGTGGTGCCGGAGCTCATCCAGGACGCCTTCACTCCTGAAGCGGTGGCGGACGAAGCGTTGCGGGTGCTGACCGATCCCGCGCATGCGGCCCGGGTGCGGAGCGATCTCGCGGCCGTGAGGGCACAGCTGGGCGGACCAGGCGCCAGCGCGCGTGCGGCGGCAGCGGTGCTCGACGTTGCACGGACGGGACGCAGAAACCTTTGAGGTAGACTTCGAGCATGCGCCGTATTGCCGCTCTCGTCCTCGTTCTCCTGTGCGCGCCGTCACTGCGCGCGACAGTCCTCGTTCCCGCGGAGTTCCGAGAAATCGTCTCGGGCTCGCAAATCATCGTGTACGGCCGCGTCTCCGACGTGCACGCGGAGTGGTCCGACGATCGCCGCCAGATCGACACCGTCGTCAGTCTCGATGCGGCCACGTATCTCAAGGGCGGCCCCGGGGATGTGGTGACCTTCAAGGTGCCAGGCGGCCAGATCGGGCGCTACAAGAACGTGATGGTCGGCGCGCCGGAGTTCCATGCGGGTGAAGAGGCCGTGGTGTTCCTCAGCGCGCAGGGCCCCGCCGTCGCGCACGTGTTTGGACTGAACCAGGGCGTCTTCCGCGTCAGGGTGGACGCGCGCACCGGTAGCCGGATGGTGGTACCTCCGGTCCTCATGGGGGCAGAGGACGGGCCTGAGCCGGTAATTCGAGGGGCGGCCAACCGCAGGCCGCTGCCGCTCGAATCGTTTGCCTCGACGGTGCGGAACGCGATGTCGCCCGCGCGGGGCAATCGTTGAGGCGGGCCTCGGTCCTTCTGCTGACCCTGGTACTCGTCGGCGCAGCCTCGGTTCCCGCCGCCGCCTACCTCAAGCTGGGATCGCGAGTCGACACGCGGACGCTCACGCTGAAGTGGAACGTGATGCCGATCCGGTACTTCGTCACCGATCGCGGGGTGCCGGCCGTGACCGCCCAGCAGCTCCAGCAGGCCGTGGCGCGCGCGTTCGCCACCTGGGACGCCGTCCCGACCGCGAAAACCTCATCGGAGTTCGTCGGGTTCACCGCGGCAGCGCCCCGCGGCGGCGACGGCGCGACGGTGATTGGATTTCAAAATCGGCCCGAACTCGACCGCACGCTGGGCGCCACGTCCTTCATCGTCGACACGACGACCGGCGACATTGTCGAGTCGGACATTTTCTTGAATGCCGCATTCTCCTGGTCGGTTGCCGCGCAGGGGGACCCGAATGGGTTCGACCTCGAAACGATCGCGCTGCACGAGATCGGCCATCTGCACGGCCTGGCACATTCGGCGCTGGGCGAGACGGAACTGCGCGCGGGAGGCCGACGCGTCATCGCGGCCGAGTCGGTGATGTTCCCGATCGCGTTCTCGGCGGGCAGCATCGCGTTCCGCACACTCCGCGCGGACGACGTGGCCGGCATTTCCGATCTCTATCCGGAGCCCGCCTTCTCGCGTCAGACCGGCAGCGTCAGCGGAAAAGTCACGAAGAACGGCTCCGGAGTGCTCGGCGCGCACATCGTCGCCTTCAATCCCCGGACGGGACACATGGTCGGCGGTTTCTCACTGAGCGCGGACGGGGCTTTCGTGATCGCGGGGCTCGAACCCGGGCCGCAGGTGCTCCGCGTCGAGCCGCTCGACGATGCCGATATCGAGAGTTTTCTCGATCTGACACTCGGCGTGGACGTTGATTTCCGGGTCAAGTTCTACCAGCGGCTGGTCGTCGTGCCGAAGGGCGGCGGGACCAGCAAAGTCGAAATCAAGGTCCTGCCCAAGAGCTCTTAGCCTCGAGCCTTTTAGCACAGCCATTGGAAGGCAGACTCTTGTCAAGGTTCGCGATTCTGCCGCGCGCTCCCGCCGTGCCTCCAGCCTGATTAACCGACAGATCGTTCAGCGATATATCAAATTACGTTACGGTCGTTCCTGGTCGTCCAATTGCAATACGCGCAATCACATCCACGTCCGGATTGGTTAGCGGAAGGCTGGGAATTATGAAATTTCGACGCTTGTGTTTACTTGTGGCAGGTTTGATGGTGCTCCCGCTGGCGGCGCCGAAGGCCAACGCGGCCAGCATTCTCCTGTCCGACCTGGCGAGCTTCGCCGTGTTGGGTGCGACAACGGTGACGAACACCGGCTCAACAACGCTCGTCAGCGGGAACGTGGGCGTGGACGCGGGCAGCTCAATAGTCCCCGGGTCAACGGGATTCACGTTCGCGGGGCCCTCGGCAGGGACGAGCATCGTCGGCGGAGTGGCGGGCCTCGCGCAAACGCAGCTCGACACTGCTCTCGGTTTGTTGGGTGGCCTTGCGACTAGCGGCTCAGTCCTGGGCGGGGTGCTGGATGGACTCACTCTCAACCAGGGGGTCTATGGAGTGTCCGCTGCGGCGGGGAATGGCGGTTTCAACTTGTCCACGGGCGGAGTCCTGACTCTCGACGCGCAGGGTTCCAGTAATCCATTCTGGGTATTTCAGATGTCCAGCTCGCTCAATACGGGGTCCGGTTCGGTCGTTCAATTCATCAATCAGGGAGCAAACTTCAATCCCGGGCTTTACTGGGACGTCGGGAGCTCTGCGGTCCTGGGCACGAGTACCTCGTTTCAGGGAAACATCCTCGCGGTGACGAGCATCTCCCTAAATACTAGCGCAACGATTGGTTGCGGCAGCGCTCTTGCGGCCAACGGCGCGGTGACGATGGACACCAATACGATCTCTACCGGATGCAATGGGAGCCTGTCCGTTATCGCGAGTGGCGGCACGGGGGGGACTCCCATCGTCATCGGTCCCGATCAGACTCCGGTTCCAACTCCCGAACCCAGTACGCTCCTGCTGCTCGGCACGGCTGTCGCCGGCGTCCTCGGCAAGGCGGGCTTCCATCGCGCCAAGCGGATGACGACCACGGCCAGCGCGTCGGCGTAACACCTGTTTCGTGTCCTGCACCCGGCGTCACTGCCCGGTGCAGGACCCCTTTTCCCCTCGTCCCCTCGCCCATCATTTTATCCTTCGCTTGTCTCACAGCCGGACAGTGGCGGCCTTGTTGCACTGGAGCTCTGCTGACCTCGTTTGGTGTGAGGCCGGAAAAGGCAGTGAATTATGAAATGGCGCCCGGTTTGTCTGCTCGTTGTCGCGTTGATCGTTCTCCCGGTCCTCTCCCGCGCGGCCAGCGCGGAGAGCATCCTGTTATCTGATCTGGCGAGTTTTGCGGTGCTGGGTGCCTCCGCGGTTACCAATGTGCCCACGAGCACGGTGGTCGGGAATGTCGGTGTGGCGCCCGGTTCGTCCATCACCGGGTTCAATTCCAGCCCGGGCGTAGCGGTGGCTGACCCGCAGGTCACGCACGGCCTGGTGCACGCGACGACCGGGCTCGCCGCGAATGCGCAGAGTCAGCTCACGCTGGCGCGCACGAGACTCGCGCTCCTGGGGCCCGGCACCCTGCTCGGGTCCGACCTGGCCGGGCGCACCCTCACCTCCGGGGTCTACACCGTTCCCGCGGGCGTGAGCAACCTCACTGGCACCCTCACGCTCGATGGCCAGGGCAGGTCAAATGCCTTCTGGGTGTTCCAGATGCCAAGCACGCTCATCACCTCGCCGGGCTCCAAGGTGAACCTGATCAACACGGGGTCGACTGCAGGCTTGTTCTGGAATGTCGGCAGTTCCGCCACGCTGGATACGACCACCTCGTTCCAGGGCAATATCCTCGCCCTCACGAGCGTGTCCCTCAACAACAAGGCGACGATTGGTTGCGGTCGCGCCCTCGCGGATACCGGCGCTGTGACGATGGACATGAACACCGTGTCGATCGGGTGCGGCCGAGTCAGCGGCGGGAGCGGGGGCGGCAGTGGCCTGGGCGGAGGGCTCTATGTGCCGCCGGGCGGCGGAACGCCATCGCCGGTTCCCGAGCCGACGACCTGGCTCCTTTCAGGGATCGCGATTGCCGCGGTCATCGGCAAGACGCGACGGGCTCGCCAGCCGCTGTCGAGCACCTGCTGACCGCACCGCGCCGGGTGCGGCGTTTGGAAGACGTTCGCCGATCGTGACACGATGGCAACGTAGACGGTTCCCCGCGTTTTCAGGGGGCGCCGATACGTTGCCATTTTTTATGCGGATGATGACGAAGACGGCGCCGCAGGCGCCATGTCCCTGCCCTTACTGGATTGCTTCGACGGCTGTCGTGATTTTGCTGGCGGGCTGGCCCGCGTGCGCCGATGCCCAAGTCTGGCTCGGTTCGAATCCCCCGCGCAGAGGCTCCGTCGAGATCAGCGCCGGCGTGGTCTCGTTCGGCGGTTTCGACATGGGGACGCGCAATGCCGAAGAGACCCGCAACATCAACACGGGCACCGGTCCGTTCGCGCTGTTTGCGGCTCACTCGCGGATCGCCGCAACGCCCGGCGCACAAGTCAGGGTCGGCGCCTACCTGTCGCGGCGGCTCTCGCTCGAAACGAGCCTGCAGTATGGCCGGCCTACGCTCTCGACCAGCCTGTCGAGTGACGCGGAAGAGGCGCCCAGTCTCACGGCCGCCGACACGATCACCCGGTACGTCGTCGACGGCTCCCTCCTGTTCCACCTCACGCAGCTGGCGTTTGCCGGCGGTCGCGGCGTCCCGTTCCTGGCGGGCGGCGCCGGGTACCTGCGGGAGTTGCACGAGTCCAACGAGTTCGTGGGTACGGGCCGCGAGTACCACGCGACGGCCGGGCTGAACCTGTGGCTCGGACAGGGAAAGCACCGGGTCGGGCTCCGCGCTGACGGGGGAGCGACGGTGCGACAGGGTGGGGCGGATTTTCGCAGCGGCCGCCGGACCGTTGCGGCGGCCGGAGCCTCGGTCGCTTACCTCTTCTAGTCCGGCACGAGCGGCTCGACGCGCATCGTGACGCGGTCCGGCGTGATCTCGTACCACGCGATGGTCCGGCCGGCCCACGACGCACCGCTCTGGCCGTTGAGGCCGACCGCGATGCGTCCGTGCCACGACAGCCCCGCCCGGTGCACATGGCCGCAGAGCACCAGGCGCACGCCCGCCGACTCGGCAGCCATCCAGAACTCTTCACGATCGCGCGCCGGAACATGCATCGGAACCACCACTCGCGGCAGCCGTGTACGCCCGGCTGCGGGCGTCCATTCGAAGGAAGGTGAGCCCACCGGAAGATGGTGCATGAGCACGACCAGCGGCGTCGCCGCCGGCGGCTGCGACGCGAGCCAGACGGCCTGGCGGCCCGCCACGGCGCCGACGGCGTGCCGAAGGACGATCGCCCCGTGTTCAATGGTGAACGGAAGCCATGAATGCGGGATCGTGTCGAGCACGGCCACCCGGGCCCCGGGCAACGTCTTCAAGAAGGGAGCGTTCCCGGAGACGCCGGCAGCGCGGGATGCGATCAGCTGGCGAAATCGGCGCGCGCGCCAGCGGATGAGCGGGGGCGGATCCCAGAAGCGCAGCCCGAGCCGCCAGAGATCGGCGCGGCCGCGGGGGTGTCCCCCGCTCGACGCGAGGTCGTGGTTGCCGTGCAGGATGGTGGTGCGCCGGGCGTCCAGAAGACCGCGTGCGGCGAGCGCGTCGAGGGCGCGCCGCAACAGTCCAGGAGCCCATCGATCAAGGAGATCGCCGGTGATCGCGAGATGGTCCGGCCGTTCGGCGGCGATGCGATCGAGCTGGTGATCCAAGCCCGTCACATCGCCGGCGTTCCGCAGGTGCAGGTCCGAAAGGTGGGCGATCAGCACACGTCAGCTGTCAGCACATCAGATTTGCATGTTCAGCGTGGATTCGTCCGTCGGCATCACGGCCTCGTCCCGTCCGGGCGCGCATCGAGGAGCGTCGCGGTCGTCTTGCGCCGGGCGGTCATCCTCCCGGCCGCGTTTCGGTCGCAAACGTCGTGCCGCGCCAGACCGGGCACGTGGACTGTCGCAGCGAGATGTACGGTCTTGGTCGGCGGTGTTTCGACAACGGGAGGGCGCTGCGGTAGAGTCGCGCCGTGGACGCCCGCGCCGCCGCCATCCGGTTTACTGCCGTACACGCAGTGCGAGGAGCCGTGCCGGTGCTGCGAGGGCTCGACCTGGAGATCGCGCCCGGCGAGACGATCGCACTCGTCGGCAGGAGCGGTGCCGGCAAGAGCACCATCCTGAAACTGATCAACAGGCTGATCGAGCCCTCAGCCGGGGAGATCCTCATCGAAGGGCGCAGCACGCGTTCTTGGGATCCGTTCCAGCTCAGGCGGCGGGTCGGGTACATGCTGCAGGAAGTCGGCCTGTTTCCGCATATGAGCGTCGGCCGGAACGTGGCGGTGGTTCCCCGCCTGCTCGGGTGGGAAGCCCGCCGGATCACCGCGCGTGTCGATGAACTGCTCACTCTCGTCGGGCTGAATCCGTCGGAGTATGCCGATCGACGGCCAGACGAGCTGTCGGGCGGACAACGGCAGCGCGTCGGTGTCGCACGCGCCCTGGCGGCCGATCCGCCGATTCTCCTGATGGATGAACCGTTCGGCGCACTCGACCCGGTCACCCGTGCCGAAATGCACCGCGAGTTCCGCCGAATCCAGGATCGCGTCAAGAAGACGGTCGTGCTCGTCACGCACGACATGGCCGAAGCGTTCGCGCTGGGATCGCGCGTGGGCGTGCTGGCCGACGGTGTCCTTGCCGCCCTCGATGTCCCACGGGTGATTGCGCGGCTCGACGACGACCGCGTCCGTCCGTTGCTGGCCCCGCTCTTCGAAGCCAGCGCGGCGCTGGACGCGTCCCGGTGACGCTGCTTCAGTTCTGGCGGTCGCATGCGGCGGAGTTCGCCGCGCTTCTCGGCCAGCATGTGTTGCTCGTCTCGCTGTCCACCGGGATCGCGATCGCCGCCGGCGTGCCGATCGGCATCCTTGCCGCCCGCCGTCCGCGCATCGGCGCTCCCATCGTGTGGTTCGTGAACGTCGTGCAGACCATCCCCAGCCTGGCGATGTTCGGGTTCCTGCTGCCCCTGCCGCTCCTAGGCGGCCTGGGGGCGCGCCTGGCGATTTTCGTGCTGATTCTGTACGCGCTGCTCCCCATCATCCGCACGACGACCGCGGGTCTGCGTTCCCTCGACGCGGTGGTTGTCGAGGCGGGCACCGCCATGGGGATGACTCCCTGGCAGCTGCTGCGCGAGGTGCAGCTGCCGCTGGCACTCCCGTCAATCGTGGCGGGGATCCGCGTCGCCGCCGTGATCGGCGTCGGCACGGCCACGATCGCCGCCGCCATCGGGGCCGGAGGACTCGGCGAGTACATCTTTCGCGGGCTGTCGATGGTGGATCCCACCGTCATCCTGGCGGGTGCCGTGCCTTCGGCGCTGCTCGCGCTCTCGATCGACGGAGCGCTGACGGTGCTCGAGCGCAGCATCAGCACGGGGCGACGACGGACGATGCCGGCGCTGGCCGGGCTGGCGGCGGTCCTCGGCCTCGTGGGTGCCGCAGCGATTGCGGCGCATGCTCCCGGCGGCGGCGCGGGAGCCATCCGGGTCGGATCCAAGAACTTCACCGAGCAGATCCTGCTCGGTGAGATCCTCGCGCAGACGATCGAGTCGCGCACGCCGCTCCGGGTCGAGCGGCGCCTGAATCTCGGCGGCACCTTCATCTGCGACCGCGCGGTGCGCTCGGGAGACATCGACCTGTACGTGGAGTACTCGGGGACGGCCCGGACGGCGATTTTTC
>JANMCN010000051.1:0-17980 GCA_031361295.1 Acidobacteriota bacterium
CTCGGCCACATCACCGCGGCGAGACACTTAAGTATGAGGCATGCTTCGAGTGACGGGAACACCGGCCGGCTCTTGACGCCGTCTGCACGGCGTGACTGCAGCCCGCGATGGGACGCAACGCCGTCCGGCGTGTCCGAACGACGGGGGAATTCGCGTCTCCGGCCGACTGTTTAGATATAGATGTCCCCCCACGCGTCGTCCTCAGCTACGTCGGCCGACCCCAGCGCCGGACTGCGCGCGTCGGAGTTGTCGGCCGAGGAACAGGCGTTGCTCGGCGCGGTCCTGGCGAAGGATCGAAAGGCCGCCGCCGAGTTCGTCTCCCGCTACGCCGATCCGGTCTACGCGTACGTCTCGCGTCGGCTCGCGCCTCGCCGAGACCTCGTGGAGGATGTCGTCCAGGACGTGTTTCTCGCAGCGCTCCAGAAACTGGCGACCTTTGCAGGACAGTCGTCTATCGTCGGATGGCTGTTGGGCATTGCCCGGCACAAAGTCGAAGACGTCTATCGCGCGAAGCTGCGCGAGCCCGACCCGCTTCCAGACGACGGCGACGCGCCGCCGGGTGCGGGCTCGACCGTCGACCCCGGCCTGGACGAACTGATTGATGCGGCGCGCGCGGAGGAGAAGACACGGCGGATTCTCGAGCGCTTGCCGGCGGCCTACAGTGCCGCGCTGCTCTGGCGCTACTGGGAACAACGCAGCATCAGGGAGATGGCTGCGCAAACAGACAAGACGGAAAAAGCCATCGAACGGCTGCTGGCACGGGCACGGACTTCCTTCAGACGCCTCTGGGAGGCGAGCTAAGCCATGAACGACGAATCCTTCTTCACACGGCTCGTTGAACGGACGAGTGCCGCGCCAGACCTGGCCGATCGCGCCCCGGCGCGCCTGAAGTCGCGACTGTATTCCGCGCTCGTCGCCGAACAAGCGGCGGTCGGACCGCTTCGGAGTCTCCCGGCGACGAAAGCCGACGGACGCCCCCTCTGCGTCTTCGAGCAGGTGCTGCACGTCGTCCCCAACGACCGCCTCGTGTCGATGAATCCGTGCCGGGTCTGCCACGCCCGCCTGTTGGCGGAGCATTTCGAGTCGCCGCCGATCTACTGGGCGCACTGTCCGTACGTCGATTTTCAGCGGCGCTAGGCGCGAAACGACTCACACCTAGAAGGCTCGGACGACGCCGAACAGATTCTGGAAGTTCGCGAGGCCGCGTTGCCCCGGCGGTGAGAGCTGCGCACTGAGAGACCTCGGCTCGGCTGGACGTGATCTCCGAGCGCGCGTCCGGCGGCTATTCAGCTCGTCGAATCGTGATGCGCGCGACCGGATTGCGCCAATCGTACCGCGCCGCGCTCAGATTCCCGATGCCGTGAATGCCGGGGTGAATGTGGACGAAGTTGTCGGCACCTCGAGCGGGATTGAATCCTTCGCCCTGGCACGCGGTTGGTGGACCTGGGATGTGGGTGCAGAGCTCGTCGTTCGCTTCCGTCCCGGCATCGTACGCGGGCGAGTAAGTCGTCAGCACCTCGCGGCCGCGCGGCCCTTCAACCCCGTTCAAGGCGAAGAAGGCGTCATTGGTGGGTACGAGCATCGCTGCGACGCTGACGAATCGGAACGCGCCGCGCGTGGCAACCGACAGCATGACCGACGCCCCCGGAGGCAGCGGCGCGCCCGAGTCCGCGATGTCGAGGACCGCCGGCGAATCGCCCAGGGCTACTTTCAACGGGCCTGTGTCGCCCGATTCGGCCAGGACTTCCAGCGCCTCGCTGGCGGGTTGACCCAGATGGAAGAGCTTGATCGAGTTCTTGTGGCTCGCAGCCACGATCGGGGTAAAGACTTGGCCCTGCGTGAGATTGGTGACCGTGACGATGAAATGCGCGTCGTCATCGTCGTCCCGGGCGGCTTGGACTCCGGCTGCTGGCAAGACCAGCAGCAGGGACGCCGTCAGGACCGCGGCGCCGAGCATCCGTGCGTTCAAATGTGACATCTGATCCTCCTCAACGTAAACCCTCATCCGACCTTCTCGAACGATGTCCCTGGCTGCCGGCCGAGCGCGAAGCTCGACATTGCCGCGTTCGACGCCGTCGCGGTCCAACTGCCACACAGAAATGTGCAGCGTTTTCGAAGTGCTGATGTAGTCGCGGGAGTCGGAGAAATCCCCCTCGGTGTCGCAGTGCATGGCCAGAGGCCGGAACGTCACGCTTCACATCAGTCCCGGAATATTTCGGCGGCGTCCGGAGATTGGGCAATGGACGGCGGCGGGCTCGCAGCCAGGCAGCCCGCCCGGAGTATGAGCATCAGTACAGACAAGCGAGCGAAAGATGACAAAACGACCGAAATGGGCGAGCTCAGTATTAGTGTTCGCAGCAGCGGCGGCGTTCACGGCAGCGTCGAGCGCCGGTTTTGCCGCAGACAGAGACAGGCAGGAGCACGAGGGAGGCAAGCCCGCCAAAGCGGGGAATGGTCCCGGGCCGGGTCCGAACGGGCCCGGGCCCGGATGCAACGTCATACCGCCGCTGGCGTCGACCGGAACCAAAGTCGACATTTCGGAGTTTCCGCCGCCGGACTCGCTTACTGATTCCGAGCTGGCTGGGCCTGTCCAGTTGCTGCGCTCTGGGAAGTTCGACATTCCGATTGAGTCGTTGACGAGCGTGAACATCGGCGCCAACCGTCCCCGAGGAACCGTCACATTACCGCTGTTCAAGGGCGCGGTCAAAACGCCGTCTGGTCTGAAGCCCGCGTGGTACGTCATCCTCGATGCGGGAGATGAGGCAGAAGCGGATCGCCTCGGTGTGAACTTCTCCAGGAAACTCCGGAATGGTGGCGCTGGAGCACGGCCCGCGACGGTTCGCGGTGACGGAACGTTTCTGTTCCAGTCCGGCCTCGTAGACTTCACGCCAAACCGGGTGGTGGTGCGAGGCGATGACGATCGACCGTTTCCCCCCCGCCAGGCCAGGCCCGGCTCCGTCGGAGATGACGACTACAGCCCGCTGGTCCTCGCGAACAACGGCGTTACTTACGATGCCCCGATCGTCGCCGCGGCGGTGGACGAAGCGAGTATCAACTTCCCAGCCGGACATCCGAACTACGCCTTCGTCCATGACCAGGTCATCGCCATTGATCCGTTCAAGCGGACCGTCACGCTCAACCTGATCAACGGATTCAGCTTTGGCAAGCCGGTCCTGTACATCTCGACCGACTCAAGCGATCCCACGGTGTCTGCTATCGAGGCGAATACGTTCGCTCCGCGTCTGGGCAGGCTCGAGGTCGGAATCGATGACATCCCTCGAAGCGCCGTAGAGCGCATCTTCATCGCTCTCAACGGCCCCTCGGATGGCGGGTGCGACAATCCGCAGCGTCAAGGCATATTTGCCGCCCTCCTGGACGGGCATCGGCCGAACAATGTGTTCGGCGGCATCCCCACGACTGCCTCCGATTACAGCCCGGTCTGGGACGCCAACATCTATGAATGGACCCCAGATGCCGTCGAAAAGGGCTATCGCGGCCTCCTGACCGAGGAGTTCCGGATCTTGAAACTCGCCAGAGACGGATACATCACCGGGCCGAACGGTGCGCCGTTTGGTAGCGCTGGGCCGGTCATCGTGTGCGGCGTCGCCGCTCGACTCAACTGAACGATCTCCGGCGAGGCGTCCTCTTACCGCTCCCCAAACCGCCCACCGTCTCTTCGAATGGAGACGGCGGGCGTTTCAAGACGAGAACAAGGGCCGTGGCCCGGAACGGCGTCAAGCCGTCGGCGGTTCTTCAGACCTCTTTGAGGCGGCCAGACGCGTACTGGTGCAGCAGGCTCGCGATCACCGTCTGATACGGCAGGCCCTCTTCGAGCGCGCGCCTCTGGATGGCCTCCAGGTCTTTGCTCGACAGGCGGATGTTCAGCCGTCGGTCCTTCGTGAACGTCGCCTTGGCGTAGCGAGAGAACCGAGCCCGGGTGTGCGTCGCGATATTCTCGCCCGCATCGGGGGGACGTGGTCACGCGTCACGGTCGCCAGGCAGGCCACGCACTCGTGTAGAGCGCATGGCCGGCGCTGGCCGTGAGGCGAATCAGTTCGCGGGCTTGAGTCCGTATTCGGCCCACAGCACCAGGTCGAAGAAGGCCGTGGTGAGTTCCCGCGGCGTGAAGGTGCAGTGGCCGTATCCGTTCCCAGTGCCAAGGACCGAGCGCTGCACGAGCCACTCGGAATCGCCGGCGGCGGCAACCGCTGCACCGTAAGCGCTGCGATGGAAGCCGGGCGCGACGGGGTCGCGAAACGTCGACAGCGTCAACGCCGGAAGCTGGAGATCGCCCGTCGGCGTGTAATTGTGCTCGACGTAGTTGAGGCCCGCTGGAGACGCCGCATAGCGCTGGACGCTCGCGTTGATCCACTGGAGCGTCGACGGAGGAAGAGCCCCCATGTACTGTGTCGTCAGGTTGTCGAACACGGGCTGCCCGTGCGTCAGGCGGAGGACGTTCGGGTAGCCGGCTGCCCCCCCGAGCGCGGTCGCGATCGACTGGACGAGTTCCGCGCCACTCGCGAACGGAACCGGCGTCTGCGCAATGCTGGCGATCGCGAACGCGCCTGCCGGATTGGCCGTCATGGCCGCGACCGCAGGGAGCACGATCTGTGACGTGACATCGAGACCGGCAGGCACATCCACGACGCTCCCGGGAAGAAGACCGGGATACAAGAGATCGAAGAGCACCCGCACGTTCGCGAAGTAGTCCAGTTGAGGCCGCAGGCCGCCGGCTACCGCGCACGCGGGAAGGACGCCGGAGAACTCGCCCGGGTAGGTCTCGACGAGACGGATGGCGATGAGCCCACCCATCGACGCGCCGGCGGCGTAGACGCGGCTCGGATGGCCGAACTTCGACGTGAAGATGCCCAGCAGCTGGTGGGTGCGCTGCGCGCCGTCCCTCACCACCCAGCCGTTCTCGGAAAAGCTCGACACCGCAATGGCGAAGCCGCGGGACGCGAGAAGCGCGATGACCTGCTCGGCGTCGGGCGGGATCGCGACCGGCTGGTCGGGAGAGACATAGCCGTGCGCGTATACGACGAGCGTACCGTTCCAGGTCGTCGGACGCACGAGGCGGTAGATCGCGCCCGGGCCGATCGTGCCGTCCACCACGTCGTCGGCCAGAGCCGGATGGGCGAACCCGACAACGGCGAACAGCCCCAGAACCATCGCAAACGCGCGTCGCTTCACCATGCGATCTCCTGCATCTTTCCGTGTGAGGGGTGCGGCTCGCGGAGGGTTTTCGCTCCGCGCCTGATGAGTCGGCGGCAATGTATCACGTATGCGCATGGCGCTGTGCAGCGGCCCCTGGTTCATCAACGTCCCTTCTGATTGGGCGCGAAAGACCTTAAAGGACCACCTTGCGCCTGGTGGTGATGCGTTCCAAGATGGATCCATGGAGGAATCCCCCGAAGCGGCCGTCGGCCGGCTGTTCGAACAGCACGGTGCCCGTCTGTATCGACTTGGGGTTCGCTTTTGCGGCAACGCTGACGAGGCGCAAGATCTCGTCCAGGACGTCTTCCTGCAAGCCTTTCGCAGCTGGAAGCAATTCGACGGTCGGTCCTCTCCTTCGACGTGGCTATACACCATCGCAGCACGACGCTGCCAGCGCCGACACCGACGCCGCGCCGGCGAGCCGGCGGCGCTGATGTCGCTCTCCTCGCTGGTGCCATCAGCCAACGACCCCATCGTCGACATCGCATCCGACTCGAATCCCTTCGATGACGCGCTCAGGCAACAATTGCAGGACCGCGTGGCTGCGGCGGTCGCGGACCTGCCGGCCCCCATACGGTTACCTCTCGTCCTTGCGGAGATTGCGGAGATACCGCTCAACGATGTCGCTCGGTTGCTGGGCCTTAAGCTGGGGACCGTCAAATCGCGCGTGCATCGAGCGCGACTGGCCCTTCGACAGCGCATCGCAGCCAACCTGCCCTCTCACCGTGCGCCAGCCACTGACCACGATCGCCGGTTCTGCCTCGACTTGCTGCAGGCCAAGCAAGAGGCCCTGGATCGAGGCGTGTCGTTTCTCGTCGACGACGGCGAACTGTGTGAGCGATGCCGGAGCCTGTTCGCCACGCTGGATCTCACTCGCGATGTGTGCCGTCTGCTCGGGAAGGGAGAGATGCCTCCCGAGGTCACCACAGTCCTGCGAGCGGAACTGAGGTCGACCACGCCTCCTCGTTCACCCATGAAGCCCGCACGCAGCCGCCGATAGACGCCCGAGCCGCGCGCACTCGGCCACCTCAGCAATATCGTTGGCCGTCTCGGACGCGGGAACCTTCTGACATCCCCGTGGCTCTCACACTGTGAAGACCGCCAGCGCGGTCTGGAGAGTGGGGCCATTGATGGTGCTCGAACGGATTGAAGACGAAGGTCTGGCGCAGTACTCGTATATCGTCGGCTCGGGCGAAAGCGCTGATGTCGTCGTCGTGGACCCGCGCCGTGACATCGACGTCTATCTTGACTGGTGCCGCCAGCGCGGAGCCCGCGTCACCGCCGTCCTCGAGACTCATATCCACGCGGATTACGCGTCAGGGGCCCGCGCATTGGCTGCACGGACCGGAGCCACGCTCCTCGTCTCGGCACATGACCGCGGCGAGGCATTTGAGGTCAGCGGCAGCCATCAGGACCTGGCGCACGGTGCCAGAGTCTCAGTTGGCGGACTGGATCTCGAAGCCGTGCATACACCCGGTCACACACCGGAGCACCTCAGCTTTCTGGTCTTCGAGCGCGATCGCCTCGAGCCCTCCGCCATGCTCAGTGGCGACTTTCTATTCGTCGGCTCCGTCGGACGTCCTGACCTGCTTGGCGACGAAGAGAGCGCCGGCCTTGCCGGTCAGCTCTACGACAGCGTGCAGACACTGAAGGGCTACCGGGACACGTTGCCGATTTATCCGGGGCACGGCGCGGGATCGATGTGCGGTTCAGGAATGGGCCAGGCGTCCAGCACGACGCTCGGTCAGGAACGTCAGAACAATCCCTACCTCGACCCCGCCCTTTCACGCGAAGCGTTTGTGCAACGCGTGCTCAGTACCGCGCCGCCCTTCCCGCCGTATTACCGGCGGATGAAGCGCCTCAACGCCGAGGGGCCGCGAATCCTTGACGGACTTCCGGGGCAGCGCGCACTGGAGCTCGAGGATTTTCAGCGCCGCGTGCAGGCAGGCCATGTGGTCATCGACCTGCGCAATCAGACGGCGTTCGGCGCGGGCCATGTTCCCGGCGCCCTTGGCATCGGCGCCGGACGAATGCTGTCGATGTGGGCCGCATGGGTGGTCCCTCGCGACACGCCTCTGCTGCTGATCGGGGAAGCCGCGGCGATCGGCGAGGCCGCTCGCGCACTGATCCGCGTCGGGCTCGACGACGTACAGGGATCGTTGTGCGGTGGCATGTCGGCCTGGATCGGCGCAGGCCTGCCCGTCAACCACACCGCGCAGATCGCTGCCGGGGAGCTGCAGCGCCAACTCACCGCAGGCGAGCGCCCTCTCGTGCTCGACGTGCGCACAGACGACGAGTGGCGCGAGGGGCATCTGGCCGGAGCACTGCACATCATGGGCGGGTTTCTGCCTGACAGGCTCGACGAAGTGCCTCGGGATCGACCGGTCGTCGTCATGTGCGGGAGCGGCTATCGATCCACGATCGCGGCGAGCGTGCTCGAGCGGGCCGGCTTCACCGGTCCCAAGAACCTGACCGGGGGCATGAAAGCCTGGTACGACGCGGGCCTCCCGACGACGCGAGACGCTTTTGAGACAATCAGGCTGCCCTGAAGGTGTTCGCGACCTGAACCAGAGGGCATCGTCGTCCGGTTTCGCCCGACGGGCCTCGTCGGTGCGTCGTTTCGTGTTCGCGAGTACGCCGACAACAATCAGAAAGCCCGGCTGAGCGGGACCACGGCTCCGCGGGATGCGGAGGAAACCGCACCAGCGCTCAGTCGAGCGAGTCACGAGAACGGGTGGACATGATGAATCTGCTGCAACAACCCTGGCCCTGGTACGTCGCCGGACCGCTCATCGGATTGATGGTCCCGGTGCTGCTTCTTATCGGCGGCAGGCCGTTTGGAATCTCGTCGAACCTCCGGCACCTGTGTGCGGCGACCGTGCCTTGCGGGATTCCGCTGTTCGCGTATGACTGGAAGCGCGAGGGCGGATGGAACCTGCTGTTCGCGTCCGGGATTCTTCTTGGCGGCCTCCTTGCGGCCCGCCTGTTGTTGCCCGACGGATACTCGGTGGCGATCTCTGACGCCACGCAGCGGGATCTGCACGCGCTGGGCATCCATGACCTCTCCGGGCTCGTCCCGCAAGAACTGATCGGATGGCAGGCCCTGGCCACAGGACGCGGGTGGCTGACACTCGGAGCGGGAGGATTTCTCGTTGGATTCGGCTCTCGATGGGCCGGGGGCTGCACGTCCGGTCACGCGATCTTCGGCCTGTCGACACTTCAACTGCCGTCACTCATCGCGGTCGTCGGTTTTTTCGCGGGAGGCTTGCTGATGACCCATGCCCTGATGCCGTGGCTCTTTTGATCGCCGTGAACACCCCTGACCCCCCCGGCGCCGTCGAGTCGTCGGTGACCCGGCCGGTGCCGTCCTGGATCGGACACGTCGCCGGTGCCCAACTGTTGTACGTGAGTGCAGGCGCCTTGCTTGGGATCGTGTTCGTGAAATCGGAAGTGCTTTCCTGGTATCGCATCCAGGAGATGTTTCGGTTTCAATCCCTCCACATGTACCTGGTGATCGCAAGCGCTCTGTGTGTCGCCGCGATCGGTGTCCAGGTGCTGCAGCGTCTGGGCCTTCGCGCCCTGGACGGAGACCCGATTGTGATCCCGCAGAAAGAGCCGACTCGTCGCGGCACGCGATACTGGCTGGGCGGCGCGATCTTCGGTCTCGGGTGGGGTTTGCTGGGAGCGTGTCCAGGTCCCATCTTTGCGCTGATCGGGGCGGGCGTGACCTCGATGAGCGTAGCGCTCCTCAGCGCTGTGGCGGGCACCTGGTGCTACGGTGCGCTGCAGTCACGGCTTCCGCACTAGTCGGTGCGGCAAGCAATTCATCCTCGTGCGCACGAGAGCATGCCGATCGCGATCCACGCCACGATCGACGACGCTTCGTGCGGCTGTGCCAGTGGAGGCATTCTGTATGACTGGATCATCTGCGGCCCTCTTCACCGCGATCGGCCTCGTCGCGGGCGTCCTTTCGGGCATCTTTGGCATCGGCGGCGGTCTGGTCATCCTTCCCGGCCTGATCTACCTCGCTGGCTTCACGCAGCATCGGGCAACCGGGACAAGCCTCGCGGTCCTGCTGCCGCCGATTGGCATCGGGGCCATGTGGGAGTACTACCGACACGGCAACGTCGATGTGCCGGCCGCCATGATCATCGCCGGTGCCGTATTCGCCGGCGGCTGGGTCGGCGCCATCGTCGCGAATCGGATCGCAGGGTCGTACCTGAGGCTGGCATTCGGCATCTTCGTGCTGTCGCTGGGCGTCTATCTGTTGTTCGGCGCGTTGCGGCGGCTCAATTGGATCTGAGGGCGCATTGCGGCGCGCGGCAGGGGCATCCAACGCCAACGGGACTACACTCACGCCGTGCCTGATGCTCGCCGTCTCTCGCTGCTCTTGATCCTGGTCCTGTCCGGCGCGGGGTGTGGGGCCGCAACGGTGGCGCCAGCCACCAGGGCCAGTCCCGGAGTTGTCGCCAGGGGGGCCTGGCTCGACCAGTTCGCCCGTGGCTACTTCCCCGGCCGCAGCGGCCAGGTCTTTCTCGTTCCGCGCGAAGGCGATTTCGTCGTGGATCGCAATCCGCTCTACGCCTTCATGCACGGTTCGCCGTGGGAGTACGACACCCACGTGCCCCTGCTCTTCCACGGACCGCCGTACATCAGACCGGGCGTCTCGAACGAGAGGGTGTCGCAGCAGGATGTCGTGCCCACGCTGGCCGCACTGCTCGGCACGGCTCCGCCTGCGACGGCTATCGGCCACGCCCTGCGACAGGCGTTGGCGACGACGACGACGCGGCCGAAAGTCGTCGCGCTGTTCGTGCTCGACGGGATGCGCGCCGATTATTTCGACACGTACGCGGCCGTGCTCCCGACGCTCGCACGCTACCGCCGCGAAGGGGTCTGGTTCGGCAACGTGCACGTGACGTCCGTCCCGACGCTGACCGCGGTCGGCCACGCGAATCTCGGCACGGGCGCCGAGCCGCGCGTCCACGGGCTCGTCGTCAACAACCTGTTCAATCGGGTCACGGGCAAGGCCCAGGAGGCGTACAACGGACTGGACCCCGGCGAAATGATGGCACTGACGCTGGCCGACGTCTGGAACATCGAGACCGACGGCCGGGCGGTCATCATCGGACAAGGAGGCGCCATCCGCGCGACGGCCGGGCTGGTGGGGCACGGGGCGTGCGTGCTGAATGGCCGCCGCGTGTTCGCCGCCAGTTACAGCCCGCGCGACGCAGGGTGGGAAACCAATTCGACCTGTTACACGATGTCGGAGGCGCTGAAGCCAGTCAACGCGCGCAAATATTGGGAAGACGCGGGCGGGACATGGATGGGCCACGACATCTCGGACGGCACGAAATTCCGCCACTCCGCCGTCTTCGAGCGCTTTGAAGGTGACGCGCTCGTGTCGGTCCTCGAGCGTGAGCCGATCGGCGCAGATGACGTGACCGATCTCGTCCTCGTCAATCTCAAGGGTCCCGACTACGTGGGCCATGCCTACGGTCCGGCGTCGGCAGAGATGAAAGAAGAGCTGACGGAGCTCGATCGCCAGATCGCGCGCGCCCTTGCGGTGATCGCGCGCAAGTCCGGCGAAGGTCGCTTCGCGGTGGCCTTCACCGCCGATCACGGCATGCCGGGCGAGCCTCGCCCTGGAGGGCGGCACTACATGGACGATATCAGCGCCCTCATCGACGCGCGCTTCGCGGCGTCTGGCGAGTCCGTCGTGCAGTATTACAACGACGCCGCCAACAACGAGATCCATCTCGACACGGCGAAACTCGTGGCCCGGGGTTTCTCGCTGAAAGACGTGGCGTCGTTCCTGGCATCCCAGGGATTTCTCGCGGCGGTGTACACGGAGGAGGAAGTCCGGATGGCCCAGGCGCGACTGCCCCTGTCCCAGTAAACCGGCCCCGTCGCTCGCCCGTCGCATGCCGGTTGGCAGTCCTCGAGTGGCTGGCCGTCCGTTTCCGCCCCTGGTGGACCGAGGCTACACTGAGCGACGGCGGATGCGCCTGGCCGTGGGCCACCGACGGTTGCGCCACGGAGATCTGGGTCAATCGCGGGGAGATGATGAGCGCAGACGACGAGTCGACGAAGCTGTCGCCCCTGGCGGGTAAGCCTGCCCCTCGGGAGATCCTGATCGATCCCGCCCGCCTCGAGCGGGAGTATTACGACCGCCTCCCCGATCCCGAGGATCCAGCCCAGCGGGTTGCGTTCGGCACGAGCGGCCACCGCGGCACGCCGCTGAACGGCACGTTCACGCAGGCGCACATCCTCGCCATCACCCAGGCGATCTGCGAGTATCGCAAGGGCGCGGGCATCGACGGGCCCCTCTTCGTCGGCAAGGACACGCATGCCGTCTCCGGCCCCGCCCAGCGCACCACCCTCGAGGTGCTGGCGGCGAACGGAGTCCACGCCGTGATCCAGGACCACGACGGGGTGACCCCCACGCCGGTGATCTCCAGGGCGATTCTCGTCCACAACCAGCGCGCGCCCGCCGGCCGCGCCGACGGCATCGTGATCACCCCCTCGCACAATCCGCCGCGTGACGGCGGGTTCAAGTACAACCCGCCGCACGGAGGCCCTGCGGATACGACCGTGACGACATGGGTGCAGGACCGCGCGAACGAGCTGCTGCGGCAGCCCGATGCCGTCAAGCGCATGTCCTTCGACCGCGCGGTGTCCGCCTCGACGACGCACGAGACGGACTTCGTCCGCCCCTACGTCGAGGATTTGAAGAACGTCGTGGACATGGATGCGGTGCGTGCCTCTGGTGTCGCGCTCGCGGTGGACCCGCTCGGCGGCGCGTCGCACGCGTATTGGGATCCCATCCGCACGACGTACGGGCTCGACCTGGTCAACGTGAATCCGGCGGTGGACCCGACCTTCTCGTTCATGACCGCCGATCACGACGGCGAGATCCGGATGGACTGCTCGAGCCCTTACGCGATGGCGAGTCTCGTCGGGCTCAAGGACCGGTATCGCCTCGCGTTCGCGTCCGACCCCGATGCGGACCGCCACGGAATCGTGACGCCAGGCCTGGGGTTGATGAACCCCAATGCCTACCTCGCCGTCGCGATCGACTACCTGCTGACGAATCGCCCCGGCTGGCCGGTCCAGGCGGCCGTGGGCAAGACCGTGGTGAGCAGCGGTCTCATCGATCTCGTGGTGGCGAAAGCCGGTCGGCGATTGTGCGAGGTGCCCGTCGGCTTCAAATGGTTCGTCGAGGGTCTTCTCCATGCGACGCAATGCTTCGGCGGCGAAGAGAGCGCCGGCGCAAGTTTCCTGCGCCTCGACGGGACCGTGTGGACGACCGACAAGGACGGGTTGATCCTCTGTCTGCTGGCAGCGGAGATCACGGCGCGCACGGGCCGCGACCCCGGCGAGCGCTATCAAACGCTCACCCGGGAGCTGGGTGCATCCTTCTACCGGCGCCGCGACGCGGCCGCGACTCCCGCGCAGAAAGCGCGGCTGGCGAAGCTCTCGCCGCAAGCCGTCACGGCCACGGAGCTCGCGGGCGATCCGATCCTGGCGACACTCACCCGCGCGCCGGGCAACGGCGCCCCGATCGGCGGACTCAAAGTCGTGACCCGCCACGGCTGGTTCGCCGCGCGGCCGTCAGGCACCGAGGACATCTACAAGATCTACGCGGAGAGCTTTCGAAGCGCCGACCACCTCGATGCGATCCTTCGAGCCGCCCAGGTCATGGTTGACGAGGCGCTGGCGAATACGGCCGCATAACCCGCTACTCCCATCGGAAGACCTTCGACGAGAGCGCGGTGCAGACCAGCAGGACAAGGGCCAGGGCGGCCAGGTCGCCTGCATGACGCGCCCAGCCGTCGCCGCGCCAGATGCCCCGCAGCAGGGAGACGACGTACGTCAGCGGCACGAACCGCGCGATTAGCCGGAGCACGGGCGGGAGCGACGCGATCGGCACGAACAGCCCCGACAGCCCGACCATCGGATACAGAATCAGCGCACCCATCGGCTGCGCGAACCGCGCCGTGGGCACGATGCTGGCAATCAGAAATCCCATGGAGACAATGCTCAGCGTGCTGAAGAGCAGCGCGAGCCCGAAGGCAGCCATCGGGCCGTCGACCCCCTGGGGGACATAGCGCCTGCCCGCCAGCATCATCGCCAGCAGCGTGACGGCGGTGAACAGCAGCTTGACGATGACGTGCGCCGCGAGGATGGTGTGGGGCCGCAGCGGCGTGGCACGCAGCCGCTTCAGGATGCCCCCCTCGCGGTAGATCGAGATGATGGTGACGAGCGACAGGACGGCGCTGAGCGCCATGAGAATCGAGGCGAAGATCGGCAAATCGATCGTCAGAGAGCCCGCCGCGCGGCGCGCGCTGTCGGCCGGTGCGGCGCCCACCGCCCGCCCCACGAGCACGAACACCAGCACGGGGATCGCGACGGTGCCGATGAAGCCGAGCGGCTCGCGCACGAAAATCTTGATTTCGAGCCAGGTGAGCGTCCAGAGTCCTCGCAGCACGTGAAGATCCTCAATTCCGAATCGAGTGGCCGGTCAGCTTCAGGAACACGTCTTCGAGCGTGGCGCGTTCGGTCCGGAAGTCGCGCACATCGATCTGGTGCTCCGCCAGGAACCGGATCACCTGTCCAACAAGGGTGTCGCCACGGCCGCGGATGGTGATGGTTCCATCCTGCACGACGGCGGATTCGACGGCCGGCCACTCACGAAGCCGGTCGGCAGTGGCGGTCCGTTCGGTCGTGACGACGATCGTCTGTTCGGGACAGTAACGCCGGATGAGCTCGACCGGCGTCGCGACGTCCACGATCCGCCCGCGGTCGATGATCGCCACGCGGTCGCAGAGGCGCTCGGCTTCCTCCATCAGATGCGTCGTCAGGAAGACGGTCTTGCCGCGTGCACGGATGCCGCGGACCAGGTCCCAAATCGTGCGGCGCGCCTGCGGATCGAGCCCGGTCGTCAACTCGTCCAGAAAGACGAGCTCCGGGTCGTTGATGAGCGCCAGCGCAATGAACAATCGCTGCTTCTGGCCGCCGGACAGCGTCATGAACCACGCGTTCCGCTTGTCGCCCAGCCCCAATTGTTCGAGCAGCCGATCGCCGTCCACCGGCTTGCGATAGAGCGCCGCCCACAGCCCGACGGCCTCGCGCACCTTGACCCGCTTCTGGAGTTGCGCCTCCTGCAGCTGGATCCCGATCCGGTCCTGCAGCGCATAGACCTGGCGGGCGGGATCGAGGCCCAGAACCGAGATCGCTCCCCGATCCGGCACCCGCAACCCTTCGACGCACTCCATCGTCGTCGTCTTGCCGGCGCCATTCGGACCGATCAGCCCGAAGATTTCCCCCTGATCGACTTCGAACGACACGTCGTCGACCGCGACGGTCCGGCCGTACGTCTTCCGCACCGCCGATACCTGGACCACTGGCTGGTGAGACATGGTGTGACCCGGGAACCCTATCACGCGTCCTGATTGCGGGCGCCAGAGACGGGGCACGGAGCGCCGCCCGGTGTATGATCCAGCGCCGAACGGGGAGCGATGCAGAATCTGACTGACACGACGATCGACCTTCGCGCCGCGGCGTGGATCATGTTGGCGTGGGCGCACGCCCAGCGTCGGCGCCTGCGCGACAACGACGCCTCCGGGCAGATCACGCACCGCGAGTCTGTCGCATAACGGGTGGGGGACGCATCCACGTCCGGCGGCCGTCCGATTGGTCGTCTCCGATGGTGGATCGGGGCACTGCTGTTCCTGTCGACCGTCATCAACTACATCGATCGGCAGACGCTCAGCGTCCTCGGTCCAACCCTGAAAGACCAATACCGGTGGACCAACTCCGATTTCGCGCTCGTGATCATCGCCTTCCGGGTTGCCTATACGGTCGGCCAGGCCGGCGCCGGGCGATTTCTGGACGCCGTCGGCACGCGCGCCGGCCTGACGGTGACGGTGGCGTTCTATTCGGTGGCCGCGATGCTGACGTCGCTCGCGGGCGGGCTTCGATCGTTCTGCGTCTTTCGGTTTCTCCTCGGAGCCGGCGAAGCCGGCAACTGGCCGGGCGCCACGAAGGCGGTGGCGGAGTGGTTTCCGCGACGCGAAAGCGGCTGGGCGGTCGCGCTCTTCGACAGCGGCTCGTCGATTGGCGCGGCGGTGGCGCCGCTGCTGCTCGTCGGGCTGCTGCACGTTTTTGGCAGCTGGCGTCCCGTCTTCCTCATCACCGGCGCACTCGGCTTTTTCTGGCTGCTGCTGTTCCGCTGGTCCTACCATCCGCCTGAGACCCACCCGCGCATCTCGCGGGAGGAACGCGACTACATCCTCGCCGACCGCGACGAGGACGACCGGGCGGCGGCCCGTGCGCCGTCCGTGAGCTACGCGACGCTGCTCCGCATCCCTCAAACGTGGGGCATCATCATCGGCAAGGCGCTCACCGACCCGGTGTGGTTCTTCATCACCGACTGGTTCGCGATCTATCTCGCCTCCCGGGGATTCTCCCTCGAGCACGGACTGCTCGCCTTCTGGGTGCCGTTTGTCGCGGCTGACGCGGGCAACTTCCTCGGCGGCGGCGTGTCGAGCTATCTGATTCGACGCGGCTACTCGGTCGGTGCCGCGAGGAAGTCGGTGATCGCCGTCAGCGGCCTCGGCATGAGCCTGCTGATGGCCAGCCTGCTCTTCACCGGCCTCGTGCCTCTCACGATTTGCTTCGCTGTGGCGACCTGCTCGTACGCGTCGCTGTCGACGATGCTGCTGAATCTCCCGGCGGATATCTACAGGTCCGGTTCGGTCGCCACCGTGGGAGGAATTAGCGGGGCCGGGGCAGGTCTGGGCACCATCGCCGCCACGTACCTCACCGGGATCGTCGCGGACCGGTATTCGTTCGCGCCGATTCTCGTGGGCGCGAGCCTCGTCCCGCTGGTGGCAGTCGCGGCGGTGTTCCTGCTGATCCGGAATACACGGGCTACCGACGGCGGACTCGTGCGACCGATTTGAGCGCCCTGGGCGCCGGCATCATTTGCCCGAGCGGCGCGACCACGTGGGGCCTACGCGATCGGGCACGTCGAGCGCGGTGAAGACGCCGATGGTCTCCATGCGATCCACGAGCCGCTCCCGCTGCTGCTGGAGCTCGGCCACTTCGTCGCCGAAGTCGGCGAGGTGCCTTTCGTACACGACCATCTCACCCCAATACTCGATGAGCAGGTACCGGGTGTCCGACCCTATGTCCCGAAGGAACGAGCTGCCGAGAAACGACCGGCTGCGGCGCGAGAGTTTCGTCCACGCGCCGTCAGCGCCATAAAGGTGCTCGAACTCCTGCGCCACCCCCGCCCGGATATCGACCTGCCACACCACTGCGACCACGGACCCTCCAGAAGGCTACAACTATAGCGGTTTCTACTTCGCGTCCCTTCACGCGGCGAGACCCGCTCATGGCGTCTCGTGCTCGCGGTCTTTTGGGAGGAACTCGATCGCCACGGCAACCTTGCTCGCCGCGCCCGGCCCCGGGCGCCAGGTCACGTACACCCGCATGTCGTCTGCCATGGGTCCGCAGCTGATGATGCCGGACAGGTCGTTGCGATAGGTGACGAACGCGACGTCTTCCATCCGGGCCGCGGTCAACCGATCGGGGCCGTCAGCCGTCCTGACATGGAACGCCACTCCACTGGGTGAGCACTGAATCCGCTCGAGCACGCCCTCGAGCCGCTGTTCTCCTTCGTCCTGCTTCCGGAAGACCGGGCGCGCGACTGGCGGGCGCTCAGGTCCGGCCTGATCGGATGGCGATCGGTCGCGCCTGGTGCTCGCCCCGGCCGCCGCCCGCGATCGCTCCACCTGCGCCATGTACTCCATCAGGCTGCGCGCGGGCTCGCGAACGTCAGCGGGAAGCCCAGGCGACAGCAGAGGCGCCAGTACTCCCCTCGCGGCCACGAATTCGGATTGCCGGGCGAGAATCCGCGCGTACAGGTAGACGTAATCGTATCGCCCGGGAGCGATCGTCCGGGCACGATCGAGTGCGGCCACGGTCGCAGCGGACGGCATGTCGCCAGCCGCCAGTTCGAGCGCGGCGAGCGCGGCCGCGGCGTTCGGGATCTCCCGCCCGGCCCCCCTCACGGCAGCGAAGAGCCGCCGCATGATCGCCACCTGTTCCGTCGTGGGCGTGTCGCCGCGCTGGTGCACGAGCTCGGCCAGTGCCGCTTCCGCGCGATACGCCGTCAGCCAGTCGCCGGCGTCGGCGATCGACCCCAGATGCTTCTCGGCGTCTGCGTAGTTCTTCTTCGAGATCTGGACGAGTGTGGCGACGGTTGCCGGCCACGGCGCCAGGGCGGTTGTGGCGGGCCGCCTCGCCAGGCGGTCGGCGGCTTCCGCCAGACGATCCTGCTGGATCAGGAAGTCTGCGAGAAATGCGTCCGCATCGCCGGCCGTCAGGGGAACGGGAGTCGTCGGGAACGTCGCGAGCTTGTCGGAGAACGAGTACACGCGCGACGTCCACACCGGGAGGCGAATGTACTTCTGCAGGTCCCGTTCGATGGCGTCAGACCCGAAGATCTGCTGCCAGGCGTCCGGCGCGGCCACTCCCTGGTCGAGCGTCTCGAGGTAGCGTGCCAGTTGAGGCGCGCGCCGCGGCTCGCCGAGCAGCAGCATGTGCGTCAGGGCCCACGACTGCGCATAGAACACCGAACGCCGTTCCCCTTCGTTGTAGAGCGGTGAGCCCTCGGTCACCTTGAGGAGCGTCTCCAGCGGCAGCAGCGTTTCGTGGTTCAGGAGAAGCAGATGGGAGGTGATCGCGCCGCCCACGACGG
>JANMCN010000073.1:0-1921 GCA_031361295.1 Acidobacteriota bacterium
CCTCGCGTGCTGCGCCTTGCTGTGACGGCGGCTGTAGGCGAAATAGACGACGAGTCCCGCCCCCATCCAGAGCAGCAGGCGCAACCACGTGTCGCCGGGCAGGCCGGACATCAGATACGCGCACGTCGCCACCCCGAGCAGCGGCACGACGGGCGACCACGGCGTTCGGAACGGACGCACAAGATCCGGCCGCGTCCGTCGCAGTACAACGACGCCCGCGCAGACGATGACGAAGGTAAAGAGCGTGCCCATGCTCACAAGCTCGCCGAGCGCCGCGATCGACGTCGTGCCGGCGACGACGGCCATGACCAGGCCCGTCACGATCGTCGTCAGGTGCGGCGTCCGAAAGCGGGGATGGATCCGCGCAACCCACGGCGGCAGCAGCCCGTCGTTGGCCATCGTGTAGAAGATCCTCGACTGCGCGAGCATGCCGACGAGCACGACCGAGCTCAGGCCGCAGATCGCGCCCAGCTTGATGAGCGGCGACAGCCACATGAGCCCGGTGGCGTCCACGCCGACGGCGATCGGATCCGGCACGTTCAACTCGGGGTAGTGCACGACGCCCGTCAGCACGGCCGCGAGGAGGATGTAGAGCACCGCGCAGCCGGCCAGCGAGCCGAAAATGCCGATCGGCAGGTCCCGCTGGGGGTGCTTCGTCTCCTGTGCGGCAGTCGTCACGGAGTCGAAGCCCATGAACGCAAAGAAGACGACGGCCGCGCCGCGGACGATGCCGGAGTAGCCGAAGTGGCCGAATTCACCGGTATTGCGGGGCACGAAAGGCGTCCAGTTCTCCGGCCGCACGTACGCGGCGCCCGCCGCAATGAAGACGACGAGGACCGACACCTTGATGACAACGATGGCGGCGTTGACGCGCGCGGACTCCTGAATGCCGGCCACGAGAACGCCGGTCATCACCAGGACGATGGCAGCAGCCAGAAGATTGAAGATCGCGGTTTCGTGCGCAAGCGTGGACGGATCGATGCCTAGCGTGGCCAGGCGGTCGGCGACGTTCGACAGGATCTCCCAGTGGCGCGGCGCTGTCTCGACGAGGATAGTGCCTGGCGGCGCGGTCCACGCCGGGGGCACGGTCACACCGAAGTCGCGGAGCAGGCTGGTGACGTAGCCGGACCAGCCAACCGCGACCGCGGAGGGTCCGACCGCGAACTCGAGCGTCATCGCACAGCCGATGATCCACGCCGCGAGCTCGCCGAGCGTTGCGTAGACGTAGGTGTACGCCGAGCCCGACATCGGCAGCATCGCCGCGAACTCGGCATAGCAGAGCGCCGCGAAGCTGCAGGCAATCGCCGCCAGCACGAAGGACAGGAGAATCGCGGGCCCGCCGTACTGCGCCGCAGCCAGGCCCGCCAGCACGAAGATGCCGGCGCCGATGATGTCGCCGATACCGAGCATGACGAGTTGCACCGGACCGAGCACTCGCTTGAGCGAGTGGCCGCCGGCCGGCGAAGCCTCCGCGTGCAACTGCTCGATCGATTTGGTCGTCGTCAGGGACGTCAGCCAGCCCATTGATGCCCTCGTGGGAACTCCCATCGCCCCGCAGGCCGGCGGAGATGGCTGCGTAGCTGACCACCTCCGCGCGTCGGTCGGACGCGGAATCCTACACTACCCCCGGCCCGGGAGCCGTTCGGACGGGGCTCTGATACCCTGTCCCTCCATGCCCGCACCCTTGACCGCGCCGTTCGACCTCTCCTTCGTTCGCGCCCAGTTTCCCGCCGTCGGAGGCGACTGGATCTTCCTGGACAACGCGGGAGGATCGCAAGTCCTGAGGCGCGTGGTCGAGCGCATCGTCGTCTACCTGCAGACGAGCAACGTGCAGCTCGGAGCGAGTTACGCCGTCTCGCAACTCGCGAGCGAACGCATGCAGCAGGCGCAGCGGCGCACAGCCGAGCTCGTCAATGCCGAA
>JANMCN010000107.1:0-16183 GCA_031361295.1 Acidobacteriota bacterium
CGATCAGGTTGCCGAATGGATCGGTCACCGTCGCGACCCTGATGCCCTCGCCCACGTCCTGCACAGGCACCGCGATCGACGCGCCGCAGTCCGTGAAGGCCTTCACGGCCGACGCGATCTCGTTCACCCGCCAGTAGGCCACGCAGCCTCCGGGCCCCGGCTTGCCGGCGGTCGGATTCGGGTCCAGCCCGAGCTCGTACCCCGCAATGTTGAACCCGACATAGAACGGCTGATCGAAGTAGGGCTCCTGCTGGAATGCGCGTGCATACCAGGCTTTGGCCACACCCAGATCGGGGACGTGGTAGATGACGGTGCCAAGCCCTTCAAGCATGCCTATTCATAATCCAGGCGCAGCGGCCGCGTCCAGCCGCGTGTCCAGTTGCCAGATCGATACACACGGACGTACGCTGATGTCGAAACAGTTTCAGGAGAGGACACCCACATGCGTCTCGTATACGGTTCGGCGTTCGCGGTTGCAGTCACGATGCTCGTCCCGGCCATCCCACGCGCCCAGGCGCCCGAGACCGCTCGCGCGGTCGCCGGGGGCGGCATCACCGTCCCGGGGTGGACCGGCAAAATCGACCCGGGTGAAGAAAAGGCCGGCCAGACCCTCAACGGTGCGAAGTTCGCCAAGGAGGGGGACGGCTTCCGCGTGACGACGGGTCCCGCGGTGACGTATTGGAACCCGGCGAACAAGGCCGCCGGCAATTACACGGTGAAAGCCACGTTCAACGAGCCGAAGTACATGGGGCTGAACGACCATCCGCATCCCTACGGCATCGTGATCGCGGGTAACGACCTCGGGACCCCCGCGCAGAGCTACCTGTACTGCGCCGCGTACGGCAACGGCAATTTCATCGTCCGCGGTTTCGGCCCGGAGCCGTTCCAGATGAACGGACGCCGCGGCGAGGCGAACGCCGCCGTCAAGAAGGCGGCAGCCCAGGGAGAACCCGTCACGCAGGAAATTGCCGTGTCGGTCAAAGGCGATCGCGTCGAGTGCGCGATCAACGGTACCGTCGTGGCCGGCTATGACAAGACCGCGGTCGTCGCCGCGGGCAAACTGAAATCCACTGACGGCATCTACGGCGTCCGCTTCGCCCACAACACGGAAGCCATCGTCAGCGGCTTCACGATGACGAAGAACTGACGCCGCTCCTGCAGCACGCCCGCGCACCGGCCGGTCCTGTTCGGCCGGCCGGTCCGCGGTCTCCCCGCCTGACGCCACAACTGCAATGCCGAACCCGGCATGAGCGGCCCCTCGACACGGCCCACGCGACGCGCGGCTCTCGTGGGTGGTGGTTCTCCAGCCCGCTATACTCATGCTCACCGGAGGTGAGTGTGGGGACGATCCGCAGACTCGGATTCGCAGCCGTCGCGTGCCTCGTCGTGGCAACCGGCTCCAGGCCGTTCGTATCGGCGCAGTCGGCATCGCCCGCCCTCTATGGCGACCTGCGGTGGCGCATGATCGGACCGTTCCGTGGCGGGCGGACGAAGGCGGCGGCCGGCGTGCCGTCCCGGCCCGGCGTGTTCTATATCGGCGTGACGAACGGAGGCGTGTGGAAGACCATCGACTACGGCCGGGTCTGGACCCCGATTTTCGACGACCAGTCCACGGGCTCCATCGGCGCACTGGCGGTGGCGCCGTCGGATCCCGACACTCTCTACGTCGGGAGCGGCGAAGGCCTGCAGCGTCCGGATCTCTCAACCGGCGACGGCATCTACAAGTCCTCGGACGCCGGTCGGACCTGGACCCATCTCGGGCTGCGGGACGGCCAGCAGATTCCCCAGATCGTCGTCGATC
Organism: Acidobacteriota bacterium; assembly: GCA_031361295.1. Taxonomy (GTDB): domain Bacteria; phylum Acidobacteriota; class Vicinamibacteria; order Vicinamibacterales; family 2-12-FULL-66-21; genus JALZOC01. The sequence continues at coordinate 1,802 of JANMCN010000107.1, forward strand.
CGAAGGATCCTGACCGGCTCTTCGTCGCGGTGCTCGGGCATCCCTACGGCCCCAACGACGAACGCGGTATCTTCCGGTCCACCGATGGCGCTCGCACCTTCCAGAAGGTCCTCTACAAGGACGAGAACACGGGCGGCGCGGATGTCGTCCTCGACCCTGAGAATCCGAACATCGTCTATGCGGTGCTGTGGGAGTCGCGGCAGGGGCCGTGGGAGAACGGCGTCTTCACAGGGCCGAACAGCGGCGTGTTCAAGTCGTCAGACGGAGGCACCACCTGGCGCCCGATCGTGAACGGCCTGCCGACGTTCGCCGAGGACGGCCTCGGGCGTATCGGCATCACGGTAGCCCCGAGCATGCCTCAACGCCTGTTCGCGACAGTCGAGGCGCGGCGCCGGAACGGCCTTTATAGATCCGATGACGCCGGCGAGAGCTGGACGCGGATGACCACGGACGAACGCTTCACATCACGCGCCTCCGATTTCGCGGAAGTGAAGGTGCATCCGAAGAACCCCGACATCGTGTTCACGGGGAGCATCGTCACCTGGAAATCCACGGATGGAGGGAAGACGTTCAGCGCGTTCCGGGGAGCGCCCGGCGGAGACGACTACCACCGTGTGTGGATCGATCCCGTCAACCCGGACGTGATCCTGCTGGCGTCGGACCAGGGCGCCATCATCACGGTGAACGGCGGGCAGACGTTCAGCTCCTGGTACAACCAGCCCACCGCGCAGTTCTACCACGTGAGCACGGACAATGCTTTTCCATACAGGGTGTGCGGCGGGCAACAGGAGAGCGGATCAGCGTGCGTGGCGAGCCGTGGCAACTACGGCGAGGTGACGTTTCGCGAGTGGACGCCGGTCGGCGCCGAGGAGTATGGGTACATCGCCCCGGATCCGCTCGATCCCGACATTGTCTACGGCGGCAAGCTCTCCCGCTTCGACCGCCGGACAGGCCAGGTGCAGCAGATTGCGCCGGCGTCAGTCGGGCCGGAGTACCGCACGGTGCGGACACAACCCGTGCTGTTCTCGCCCGTCGATCCGCATGTGCTCTACTTCGCGTCGAACACGTTGTGGAAGACCGCCACCGGCGGCCACACGTGGACCCAGGTGAGTCCGGATCTCACCCGCGCGACGTGGACTCCGCCGGCAAGTGTCGGGAAGTACCGCGACACTCCTGCGGCAGCCGCGACGCGCCGGGGCGTCATCTACGCGGTGGCCCCCTCACCCCTCGACATCTCGCGCATCTGGGCCGGGACGGACGACGGTCTGATTCATACGACGGCCGACGGGGGAAAGACCTGGAGGGACGTGACGCCGCCGGAGCTGACAGCCTGGTCGAAAGTATCGATGATCGACGCGTCGCATTCGAGCGTGCTCGGTGCGTACGCGGCCATCAACACCTTCCGTCTCGACGACCTGCGGCCGCACATCTACAGGACGCGTGATGGCGGGGCCTCGTGGACGGCCATCACGAACGGGATCCCGGACGGCGCCGCGGTGAACACCGTCAAGGAGGATCCGGTCACGAAGGGCCTGCTGTTTGCCGGCACGGAGCGCCAGGTCTATTTTTCGATCGACGATGGCGAGCATTGGCAGTCGCTGCGGCAGAACATGCCCGCCACGTCGATCCGGGATCTCGTGGTGAAGGGAGACGACCTCGTCGCGGGGACCCACGGCCGCGGCTTCTGGATTCTCGACGACATCACGCCGCTCAGGCAGCTAACTGCCGGCCTTGGTGACGTCCACCTCTTCGCGCCGGCGCGAGCGTTGCGCGTCCGCTGGAACATGAATACCGACACGCCACTGCCGCAGGAGGAGCCCGCGGGACGAAATCCCCCGGACGGCGCCATCCTCGATTACTACCTCGCGTCCGAGGCCTCATCCCCGGTGACCATCGACATTCTCGACGCCGCCGGTCACACGGTCCGCGCGTACTCGAGCGACGACGCCGCCGAGCCGATTCAGGACGAGTCGAACGTGCCGGCGTATTGGATCCGTCCGACGCTGCGGCTCTCGACTGCCCCCGGCATGCACCGATTCGTGTGGGATCTGCATTACGCGGCCCCGGAGGGCATGCTGCGTTCGTTTCCGATCGCCGCGGTTTTCCACGACACGGCCCGGGAACCGAACGGCGTCTGGGCGATGCCGGGTAGCTACACGGTGAGGCTGAGCGCGAATGGCCGGAGCGTGACCCGGCCGCTGATCCTCGGCATGGATCCGCGGGTGAAGACCCCGCAGCCGGAGCTGCTCCGTCAGTTCACGCTGTCGGCGCAGCTGTCGGATGCGATCCGCAGCGTGGCCAGGGCCGGCCTCGACGCCGATGTGCGGGCGCGCACCGTGGCGGCCCTGCAGGAGGCCTACACCGTGATTCAGGACGCCGATGTCCCGCCCACGGCGGCGGCGGTCAGGGCGGCGAACGCCGCCCTCGCGAACGCGCGGCGAGCGATGGACGTGAAGCCATGAGCGCGCGTCCTGTTCACTTCAGAACGTGGCCCGCACCGCCAGCTGAACCTGCCGCGCCGGGGTCGCCGCGGCCGTGATGGTGCCGAACTGCGGGGTGTTCACGAATCGATTGGGCGTGCCGTAGTTCACGGTGTTGAGGAGGTTGAACGCCTCGATCCGGACGTGCAGCTCGGTGGAGCCCAGCGGCACCGCGCGGTCCATCGCCAGGTCGGCCTTGCTGAGGCCTGGCCCCCAGACACTGTTGCGGGTCGCGGTCCCGAACGTGAAGGGCGCGGGGGTCGTGAACGCGGCCGTGTTGAACCACATGTCGGCGTTGCGCTGGTTCGCAGGCAACTCCGGCGAGACTCCGGGTACCGCGTTCGCCCGGATCGGATTCACGTTCAGCAGCGACCCCGCGTTCGCCGTGTCGCCGAAGACGCTGATCGTGAAGGGGAATCCGCTCTGCCACTGGTAGATCAGCGAGGCCTGCCAGCCGCCCAGGACCGCGCGCGCGATCCGTGCGCCGCTGCTGCGGCCGGTGCCGGCCCCGAACGGGATCTTGTAGATGACGCTGCTGACGAAGCGATGCCGCACGTCGCAGCCCGCGGGTCCCCAGTCGGCCCGTGGGTCGAAGCTGTTCTGGGGCACCTCGGCTTCGTTCGCCGGCGACCGGAACGACGGGGCGTCCGTCAGGCTGCTGGCGAACGTGTAGCTGGCGAGGAAGCTGAGGCCGCGGGAGAACGCGCGCCGCCCCAGGATCCACGCCGAATTGTACCGGGATCGGCCGGTGCTCTCGAGGAGATTGATTGGTCCCACCGGGAACGTGAGGCTCTGGACCGTCACGTCCGCCGGCAGCGCGCCGAGGTCGGAGCCCGGCACGAAAGAGATCGTCTGGATCGGCCGGCGCGGCTGGACGCCGCCGGGGCCGGGCTGCGCGTTGTTCACGAGCCGCGACCGGTCCAGGCTCGAGCCCCAGGCGCCCAGATACCCCAGCTGCATCATCGTATTCGACGCGAGCTGCCGCTCGAAGCTCACGCTCGCCTGTTCGATGCGCGGAATTTGCAGGTGCGTGTCGATGGCGGTGAACCCGACGAGCGTGCGGCCGAGCACCGGGGGGGCGAATCCGAACGTGTTGATGGCCGGGTTCGCCGCGTTGTTCGTCTGAATTTCCGGAAAGACGAGCGGCACGTTGTGGACCTGGTTGCACCACAGGTTCATGTCCGGATACGAGTAGAACACGCCGCCGCCGGCCCTGATGACGTTCCTGCCGCCCCTCGGCGCCCACGCGAGCCCGGCTCTCGGGGCGATGTTGTTCCTGTCCGTGTAGACGAGCCCGGCCGGGTACCCCTGCTGGCCCCCGACGAACGCGACCGGTTTGCCGTTGCTGAAGTCGAGGTTGGTCAGGATCTTGTGGATGTCGTGCAGCGGCGTCTGAAGCTCGTAGCGCAGGCCGGCGTTCAGAGTGAAAGACGACGTGATCCGCCAGTCGTCCTGGATGAACGCGTCGTACATCGTCTGCCGCATGTTCATGGACGGCGTGCCGGCCTGTCGTTGCGCGAGCGCGGGCGTGCCGAGAAGGAAGCTGGCCAGCGGATCGCCGGAACCGTCCGCCAGCGACGTCCGGCTCGTGATGGGCGACGTGAACTGGAAGTAGCCGCGATTCTGGAAGAACCCGAGCATGTCCCAGACGAACCGACGGGCGTCGCCGCCGAATCGCACGGAATGCGTGCCGGCGCTCCAGGTGATCCGCTCGCCCACCTGGTAGTTGTTGTTCCAGTAGCGGCATGGCGTGCAGAGCAGCGAGTCTCCAATCGGATCGTAGCCCTGCACGTCGAACCGTGGCAGGCCGAAGGCGTCGCTGCCCCCGTAGCCGACTCCCGTCACGCCGAGCTCGGTGACGAGATCCTCGCCGTTCGCGGTTTCGCCATACCGGTGCAGGCGCATGCGCGCGAATCCGAAGCGGGTTTCCGTCAGCAGGTGTTTCGAGGTGGGATTCAGGAGCGTGACGCTGAGGTTCTGGACGCGGTTGTCGTGATACGCGCCGAAGCCGGGAAGGTTCTGAGGGGTGAAGCCGTTCTCGTTGCTCATGCTGTAGCGGCCGAACAGCGAAGTGCCGTTGGTCCATGAGCGATCGAGGCGGAAATTGACCGAGTCGTTCTGAAAGTCCTGCGCGCGGGTGTCGAGATAGTTGTCGGTTGGATCGTCCCGGTTCGGCTGCACGACGTACTGCTGGAGCACCTTCAGCGCCACCGGATTGATGCGATCGAGCGGGATCCGGTTGCCGGGGAACTGCGAACGGACGAACTGCGGGTTGGCCGCGCTGATCGGCAGCGACGCATTGAACGCCGGGTTCGTCCGCGTCGTCAGCGGGTCGTAGATCGGCGCCCGGCCGCTGAAGTCCCCGAGGCGGGCGGCGGAACCAGGCACGAACATGATGTTGGACATGTGCTGCGTGGTGCGGAGCCCCTCGTACCCGCCGAAAAAGAACAGGCGGTGTCCGGCGGGCCCGCCCAGCGTGCCGCCGAACTGGTTCTGCGAGAACGGCGGCAAGGCATCGGGATTGGTGAACTCGGGCGCATCGAACCGGCTGTTCCGCAGATATTCGTAGAGCGACCCCCTCGGCTTGAAGGTCCCCGAGCGGGTGACGACGTTGATCTGACCGGTGCCGGCCCCGAGCTCCGCGGTGTACGTGCCGGTCTGGATCTGAAACTCGCGAATCGCGTCGGGCGGAAGGCTGATGACGAACGTGTTGAAACTCGGGTCGGTGTTGACCGTTCCGTCGAGCAGATAGACGTTCGAGTTCGGCCGGGCGCCGGCAATGGTGATGGCCGAGTTCTGCCCGGGTCGCCAGTACAGGGGGCTCATGTCTCCCATCTGGGCGCCATGGCTCGTGTGGGCGCCCGGCACGAGCAGCGCCAGCTCGAGAAACTGGCGTCCGTTGAGCGGCAGCTCGGCGACCTGACGCTGATCGATGACCTCCCCGACTGCGGCGTCGCTGACGTGGAGCAAGGGCACCGCCTGCACCACGTCCACCTGCTGCGACAATCCGCCGGTCCGGAGCACGATGTCCCTGCGAACGCGCTGATTGACCTCGATATTGATCTGCACCTCCTGGCGCTCGAAGCCACTGAGCTCCACCGTCAGCAGGTAGTCCCCAGGGAGAAGGCCTGGGAAGTCGAACCCGCCGTCCGCGCCCGTCGTCACGCCGCGGGACAGGCTGCTCTCGATCCCCGAGACTCTCACCATGGCGCCAGGCGTCGGGAGGGTCTGCTCGTCTCGGATCACGCCGGAGAGGGTCGCGGTGCTGCCCTGGGCCGCGGCCGCGACCCGATCGCCGACAGGCCACGCCATCATGAGGAGGGCCACGAGCATCCGTCGAGCATTCATCGAAACACGTCTCCTGGACCGAGGGTCTGGAGAATGTAGACGCGAAGAACCGCGGGGGCAATAGCGTGGACAGACTAGGCGGCCGTTCGTGCAATTCGCGCCCCCGGTGCTTATACTCCACCGACAGATATGAAACTCCTCACCATCGACTGGCTCATCGCCCTGTTCACGGTGCTGATTTGTTTCGTGCCGGCGCTGTTCTTCGCCCGGCGGGCCGGCACGAATACCTCGGAGTTCTTCGCCTCCGGGCGCTCGGTGCCGTGGTGGCTGGCAGGGTTGTCGATGGTGGCGACCACGTTCAGCAGCGACACGCCGAACTGGGTTACGCAGCAGGTGCGGCAATACGGCGTGGCGGGCAACTGGCAGTGGTGGGCGTTCGTGCTGACCGGAGTGTCGACGGTCTTCTTCTTCGCGCGGTTGTGGCGCCGCTCCGGTGTGATGACCGACCTCGAGTTCTACGAGCTGCGCTACTCGGGCACCGCGGCGTCGGTGGTCCGCGGTTTTCGCGCGTTGTACCTGGGGCTGTTCTTCAACTGCTTCATCATGGGGATGGTCACGCTGGCGGCCTGCAAGATCGCCAACATCCTGTTCGGGCTCGCGCCGTGGCAGACGATCCTGATCTGCGGCGCCATCAACGTCGTCTTTGCCGCGCACGCCGGGCTCTGGGGCGTGCTCGTCATCGACATGGTCCAGTTCTTCATCAAGATGACGGCCGTCATCGCGGCGGCATATTTCTCGCTGAAGGAAGTGGCCCGGCACACGGGGGTCGGTGACGGGGCGATCGCAGGCCTTCACGAGCTGGTCCGCGTGCTCGGCGCGCAGCAGGTGAATTTCCAGGCGGGCGCGCAGCCGGTGCTCTCGCCGATCGACGGACGCGGCCAGCCGCTTCTCGACGTCCTGCCGAATTTCGCCCTGAGCGAGCTCGCCTTGATGATCTTCATCGTCCCGATCGCGATCGGGTGGTGGGCCAACTGGTATCCGGGCGCGGAGCCCGGAGGCGGCAGCTACATCGCGCAGCGGATGCTCGCGTCGAAGTCGGAGAAGGATTCGCTCGGCGGCACGCTCTTCTTCAACCTCGCGCACTACGTGCTCCGCCCGTGGCCGTGGATCATCACGGCGCTGTGCTCGATCATCATTTTCCCGGAGCTCAAGGACATCCAGGCAGCCTTCCCCGGCGCCGATCCCGCACTGATCGGGCACGACAGCGCATTCCCCGCCATGCTGAAGTTCCTGCCTCCGGGATTCGTCGGTCTGATGGTGGGGGGCCTGTTGGCCGCCAACTCGTCCACCATCCTGACTCACCTGAACTGGGGATCCTCGTACCTGGTCCACGATCTGTACCGGCGATTCATTGCGGCCGACAAGCCGGAGAAGCACTACGTGGCGGTGGGCCGGGCGTGCACGATCGGCCTGTACGTCTTCGCCGCGCTCCTCAGCCGCGTGCTGGCGTCAGCCCAGGAGGCATTCGAGGTCCTGATCTCGATTGGCGCTGGCACCGGACTCCTCTACCTGCTGCGCTGGTTCTGGTGGCGCATCAACGCGTGGTCGGAAGTGGTCGCCATGGTGAGCTCATTCAGCATTTCGGTGGTGTTCTTCGTGATGAAGAAGACCGGACACGAGCTGCCGTTCGCGCATACCGTGCTCTATTCTGTCGCCTTCACCACACTCGCGTGGCTCGTCACGGCGTACGCGAGCCCGCCGACAAGCCGCGAGCGTCTGCTCGCGTTCTACCAGAAGGTGCATCCATCAGGTCCAGGCTGGGCGAAGGTCCGCCGCGACGGCGGGGTGAGCGATGCGGAGGCTGCGCTGTACAGCGACGACATCGGCAAAGCCACGCTCGGGTGGGTGTCGGGTTGCCTGACGATCTGGTCGTCGCTCTTCGCGATCGGCAACTTCCTCTATGGCCGGACCGGAACGGCGCTGACCCTCACCGCAGTGTTCGTCGTGAGCGGCGCCGTCCTGCTGTATGTGACGAACACGCTCTGGGATCGCGAGCCCGCGCGGCCGCGATGATTCTGCGTCTGGCGGAGCTTCAGTACGTAGGGCGGAGTCAGCTCCGCCGAAGACCGGGACGCTCCGCCGGAGATTCGGACGCGCTCCGCCCAGGCGCTACATCTACGGAGCGAGCGCCAGCAGCCACTGCGTCACATGCATCCAGGCGGCGGTTGAGCTGATCGGCACCCGCAGCACCTGCACGGCGACGAGCGCCCCGCCGGCAAGCCAGTAGGCCCGATGCACCCGGCCGGTCGTCCGCCGGTCGTGCACCATGGCGGCCACGATCAGGAGATCCACCAGCAGTCCCGGTAAAACCGTCACCGCAACGGGCGGCGGGCTCGAAGGGCCAATCACTCCGGGCGGACGCGGGGGGGCCAGGAAGAGTAAGAACCAGCGACCGACGCCAGCCTGCAGCAATCCCGCCGTCGCGGCCAGGAGGACCCGCTTGTGAACCTCCGGCCTGCTCACGTTCAACACGGCAATCGCGAACATCACGGCGAACAGCCCGATGCCGGTCACGGGCACGACGGCGAAGCGACGCCCCGCGTCGCTGAACCCCGCGGCGTCCATCATGCGCATGCTCTCGACCGCCATCGCAAGCCCGACGAAACACATTCCCGTCGCCACCGCCACGCCGAACACGCCCACGGCCCGATGTCGGACCAGCCGGCCGGATGCGGCGAGCGATGACTGCGTCACAAATAGCAGCAGCCAGCCGTAAAAAAAGAGCGCATGCAGGTGCGCCAGCGGCTTGACGACGAGCGTGCCCCGCGCCATCGGCAACCAGTAGGTGGGGGCGAACCCCACAACGGCGATGGCCAGGAAGGCGATGGCCATGCGCACGTAAAAGCGCTCCGTTGTGACCGCCACATCAAAGGTGCGATTCAGAGCGGCTGTCGTGCTCATATCCTTCTCCGGTCTCCAGGGGGATCGCCCGCGGGTGCGGGCATTATACGGCCAGCCGCGCGGGCCTGAAGGAAGACGGGGCACCCGAGTGGGCGGAACGCCGGTCACAGGTCCTTCAGGACCGCATCGCGGACCCGGTCGTCGTCGGCACACACGTTTTATTGGGTTGAACTTCAAGCCCGCCGTCCGGGCCGGGGTGGGGAAAGCCCGACCGCGGTTACCGTCTATACTCACGCCATGTCCATCCACGTGCTGCATCGACGCGACTGGGACGGTCAGCCGGTCACAGTGGGTGACGCCTTCCGGCTGCACAAGGCGCGGGCCGGCCGGCAGCTCGAGGCCGCATGCCACGTAGTGACGCATGCGCTCGGCTGGGAGTTGCGGCTGGACGTGGAGGGGTCGCTCCAGCGCTCCCAGGTCTGCCGCACGCAGGACGACGTGCTGGACACATCCGAACAGTGGAAGGCGGCGATGATCGCGAAAGGCTGGCAGTGAGATGGAGGCCCGCGACGTTCGTGCCGTGGCCTTCAGCCTCTCTTGTGAAATGATCGCATCGTGAAATCGTCGCGGCCGCGCCCACTGAGCTGAACGGAGACACCGTCGAATGCAAAAGCAGACACGCAAGAACACCAGATCGACGAAGGCTTCACTCGAAAACGGGACGGCCGCTCATCCGCTGCCGAGACGAGACGACAACCAGCGGGCATTCGACACCCTCCGGAGCATCCTCAAGCGCAGTGAGCCGGCAACCAATCCGCTTGCGCTGGCGTTGAGCCGGTTGGCGGCCCTCAAGCCGGGTCGAGGACGTTCAGGCGACGCGCAGTAAGGAACCAGCGGTATGGCGGTCGCGTGCCCGGGCCACGCGCGACCTCCGTCGCTGAGCCGCTTCCTGGCTGTTTGTCGTTCCAGCCGTGCGGAGCTACCCGGTCCAGCTGAGGACTCGCACGCTCGTCGAGCCGATACGTGTGCAGATTGAGACAGCGCGGCGCTCCCGCTGCAGGCATGCTGTGGAATGGCCAGCCCTCCGCCCCTGATTGAATCAATCGAGTGCCGGCGCTGCGGATCTCTCACCGCGCTGGTCGCGTACGTCTCGCATGGGAACCGGCGCTGCTATTGTCCGGTGTGTGAGCACGCGTGGGACATCCGGCAGGTGCCCGTGCCCAGTCGTCCCTGGCGGTATGGCCGGTCGCCGAGTCATCCTTAGCGCGGATGATCGACACGATCGCCCCCGCCGCCGTGGGCGGCTGCCCGTCCGCATCGAAGAGGCGCGCGACAGGTTGCTGGTGACAGATTCTGGCGGCGTGGTGGCTGTGGGAGAGTAATAAACCCGCCGCCTGTGCGCACGGACGTCAGACACTGCCGGCTGAGGCAGGCGCAACCATTCGTCGCGCGAGCGACAGAATGTCCCCCACGCCGAGCGGTTTGAATCTCACGTTCGCGCCCAGCGCCCCCGCCGCGCTCTTCATGGTCTCGTCGATGTGACAATCAGCGGTCACGATCGTGGCGGGCAGCCTCGCGTAGAGCGGGTGCGCCCTGAATTCCAGCAGCAGCCCCAGGCCGCCGAGGCCGGGCATCCAGAGGTCGAGCAGCACGGCATCGGGCGTCAGTCCGTCCTGCAGCAGCGCCCAGGCATGCTCGGCGCTCTCGGCGGCGACGGCGTGGAATCCACCGCTTGCGAGCGCGCTGGTGAACGCCTCGCGCACGTCGGGATCATCATCGACGACCAGGATGACGCGCGCACGGTGCCAGGTCGGGTTCAATCTCGTGAGGTCGGAGGCAGTCGCGTGCCCCGACCCGGCGACCGCAGCATCCGACTCGCCGATGTGCCCCATCAGGGCCCGGCTGTCCGCGATGTGTTGACGCGCGCGGGCAAGCCGCAGTTCCGATTGCGTCACGGCGGTATGAACCGTGTCGAGAACGTCCACGGGGGGCCGGCGTTGACCTGGTGGCATGATTCCTCGGGCGAAGTTGCCCTAATGAGGAACCCTGATGAAGGAAGGGAGGCTCAATAGACCAGAAGAGACGGTCCGTCAGGGTACACCCGCGGAGCGTTCGACCAGTGGACTGATGGCATGGCTGTGCTGGCGGAGACCGTGAAAACCGTCAATTCGATCGCCTCCGGCGAAGGGGCTGGAATAAACGGCCGGCCGCGCGACATTGTGGCTGTGTCGTGTGGCCGTGCGCTGGCGGCACACCGGCTGGAGACTCGGAGGGCACTGATGGTGGCGACGAGTGTGGCGCGCGTGGGTATGCTGACGGCACTGATGTTCGTGTCTCTGTACCCCCGGTCCGTTTTGACGCAGGTCGTCCCGGCGGTGGGCATGGCTCCGAGGGTGGGCGAGACCGCCCGGGATTTTGCGCTGACATCGCTCGACGGTACGCCGGTGCGCCTCAAGGATCGCCTGTCGCACGGCCCCGTCGTCCTTGTCGTGCTTCGCGGGTGGCCGGGCTATCACTGCCCGTTCTGCACGCGGCAGTTCGGCGACTACCTGACGCACGCCGCCGACCTGAAGGCGGCCGGAGCACTGGTCGTGTTCGTGTATCCCGGTCCGGCCGAGGGTCTGAACGCCCACGCGCAGGCGTTCGCGCCAATCAAGAGCCTGCCTGACCACTTCACCTTCCTGCTGGATCCGGACTACGCGTTCACGAACGCTTACGGCTTGCGGTGGGACGCCCCACAGGAAACCGCGTACCCCTCGACATTCGTCCTCAACGCGCGCGGAGTGGTCACCTTTGCGCAGACCAGCAAGGAGCACGGGGGCCGAGTGCCAGTCGCCGATGTGCTGCAGGCCGTTGCCGCGTCTGCCCCCTCGGCACGGCCCGTCGTCGTCGCGGAGCTTTTTACGTCCGAGGGCTGTTCGAGCTGCCCTCCAGCCGACGACATCCTTCGCCGACTGGCCGCGGGCGAGTTGGGGGACATCGCCGACGTGATTCCTCTCGGCGAGCATGTCGACTACTGGGATCGCCTTGGCTGGCGTGACCCGTTTTCGTCTGCCAGCTTCTCGAGCCGACAGTCGAACTACGACGCCCGCGTGTTCAGGACCGACAACGTCTATACGCCGCAGCTGGTCGTGGACGGCCGGTATCAGGCGCTCGGGAGTAATCTCGAAGCCGTTCGCCGGGCGCTGACCGCGGCCGCCAGATACCCGAAGGCGGGTGTCGTCGTCGGCGCAGAGCGCGCCGGCGACGCGGGCCTCCGGGTTCACGTGGCTGTCGACCTGCCGGCCGCCCTGGATGTGCATGGTCCGGCGGACGTCATGGTCGCCGTCACGGAAGACCACCTCGTGACGCACGTGCGTCGTGGCGAGAACGAAGGCCGGACGCTGCAACACAGCGCGGTCGCACGATCCTTGACGGCTGCCGGTCACCTGGCCGCGGCGGATCGTGCGTATTCGGCGACGATAGACATTCCCCTGTCGCCGGAATGGAATCCTGCGAATGTTCGAATTGCAGCTTTTGTTCAGGAACGCGGCAGCCGCCACATCGTCGCTGTCGGTGCCACGGGCCCGGGATTGCCTGAGGCCAAGCGGTGAGGAGATCCGCGCTGGCGCTTCTTCCCGGCGCCTTGAGCGCGCTGCTCGGAGTCTCGTCGTGCCGCGGCGGCGACATGGCGACCAGGAGCCCAACGGCCCCGTCGAGCGAGGCGGCCGGCGGCGTTCCTGACAATGCCTCCCTGTTCCGATTGATCACGCAGACCGAACCGTTTGCGCGGTATACGCTCTTCCCGAACGCGGACGAATTCACGGACGGACGACTCAACGGATCGGAGGCGCACCGCCCGACGGTGCGCGTCAGCCTCAATGCCCGCGCATTCGCCGCGCTTCAGGACGGCCGCTTGCCGGCCGGCGCACAGTTCCCGACCGGGTCGGTGATTTTCAAAGAGGTCAGGCCGCGCGCAGACGCCCCGACGACGACGTATGCGGTGATGTACAAGGACGCGGGCCACCCGCTGGCAGGCGACGGCTGGTTGTGGGCCGAGTTCAGTCCGGATGGTGCCGTCGGCTATTCGGTCTCGAACCGCGGCGCTGCCTGCACCGGCTGCCACCGGCGAGAGCAGGGGCCGCGCAACGATCTCGTCCGCACAATCGAACGGCAGCGCTGACAGTCGATTGCAATTCGCCGGCTGTCACATCTCGCGCAGAGAGGACGTCCCGGCCTGCGGTTCCCAAGCACCCCCGTCATCCCTCCAGCCAATGCGTGACCTATAACGGAACGGGCCTGATCGCGTTTTACGATCAGGCCCGCTAAAAATTGGTCGGGATGACTGGATTCGAACCAGCGACCCCTGACCCCAGTCACTGTCCGGCGTGTATTCAGCCTTGGTCGCCGCGTCCCACGGCAGGTCAGATTACCAAAATCGCCCTTGTAATTGACCTATGGAGTGCAGATGTCCACTGTCCAGATGACGGTTCGGAGTATCGCGGTTCTTCCGCCGCCTGCGAGCGGGCAAGCCGACTACTGGGACGCAGATCTCCCTGGCTTCGGAGTCCGAGTGTCGTACGGCGGGCGCAAGGCTTGGGTCGTCCGCTACCGCACATGAAGCAAATGGGCGAGCGCTAACGCAGAAATACGGACCGAGTTCTCCTTCGCACAGCGATCTCAGAATCGCCAATGTTTACGCGCATATGGAGTGTGGTCTTCGCGTTACGATGGAGAGAAACCACACCTAGCGGCAACCGGTCCCTTGTGCGGGCTGTTCGTCGCCAGATCGGCGTTACCCGCGAGTGAAATTGATGTCGGGCTGCGTCGCCACCAATGACCGTGCCGGATGTCAGCTCAGCGCGCGGTGGTTCGATCGAAGTAGAGGACCGGCGTTGGCCGCTCACGATTCTTCACTCCTGAGCAGAGGCATCCTCGTGTACTGAGCCGGCACCGACTCGATGTGATCTGCCAGCGTCGCCTGGACCTGCCGACGCGCAACGACGCGGACATAACCGAGATGCCGACCACGGTCAGCCTTGAGCGCCGCGATTTCCGTCTCGTTGCCGGGCGCAACGACCTCGTGCCACGCCAACCAATGTTGCCAGCCGTCGGGCATGGCATCGGCCCGCTCGATGTCCATGATGCCGGTCCGTTCCCAGTGCCGGCGCCACCACGCCGCGGAATGCAGGCACCAGAGATCCTGAGTCCACCACTGGCGCAGGTGATCGGGCGGAGCCTCTCCAATTTCCTGCATCAGCCCGGCGCCCGCAATGGCAAGCAAGCCGCCAGGCTTCACAAACCGGGCGATGTAGTTCAGGTACAGGTCGTCCGTGCCGAAGTACGGGAAGGAATCGACACCGACTATGGCGTCAAAGAACTCGGGGGCGAAAGGCAGCGACCGCGCATCGGCGTGAATCGCGAACACACCATCTTGGACGGCCGCGTCCCTAATGCGTTGGGTGTTCTCGCTGACGCTGAACCACAGGTCCGTGGCCCACACCTGCACTCCGAATTCTCGCCGCATAAAAATGGCCGACGCGGCTCGTCCGCAGCCGAGGTCCAATACCCTCAGGCCCGGCCGGAGGTCGAGCGCACTCGTGAGCCACTCGGTGAGCCACAGCGTGTTGGCCCCGCCGCTCGCACTGCCCACAACCCAATCAGGGTGATACCGCGAGGAGCGGGGGAACTGTTCGGACACGAGCCGGTCGGAGATCACGCGAGCCTCCCATAT
>JANMCN010000130.1:0-6273 GCA_031361295.1 Acidobacteriota bacterium
CGCCACGAGGTACGCCGCTACGACGAGCTTGAGTATTACGTCGAGGCGGCGACGCCACGAAAGTCCCACAGATCGAGTATACGTCTTCGGGCCGCCTGCATCCAGCACGATGCGCTGACGAGCCATCCGGTGGCCGGTCTGCCGGGAAATCAACGGATGTGTAAGCGAGAGTGCCCTCCAGCCTGCTGAAGCGCGCCCACTCCGACTTCTGACGCGCCATCGTCCTTGAGCCGCGTGACGCATGCGATAAGCTTGGCTCCGGAGGGGGAACGTGCCCACGACCGGCCCGAATCACGCGACGACCACGCAGGCGGCGAAGAACATCCGGGCGATCACGGCGATGGAGCAAGAGGCGCTCCTCCAGCGTTCGGCGCTCGAGCGCATGTCCGATGCCGTGACGAACGCGGCCGGGACACCGTGGTTCGTCCTGGCGCACCTCGTGTGGTTCTGCGGGTGGCTCGGCTACAACACGCTGTCGTCGCGTCCATTCGACAGGTATCCTTTCAACCTCCTCACCCTGGTCGTCTCGCTCGAAGCCATCTTTCTGACTGGTTTCGTGCTGATGACGCAGAACCGCATGACGAAGCAGGCGGACAAGCGCGCCCACCTCGACCTGCAGGTGAACCTCCTCGCCGAACAGGAGCTCACCGCCATGATGGGCATGCTGCGGGCCCTCTGCGAACGTGCAGGCGTCCGGGTCGCCGCGGCCGGGCTCCCGGTCGAGGAGCTGCTCGAGACGACCGACGTCCACCAGATTGCCCACGCGCTGGACGAGGAAATGCGGCGTGCCGAGACGGGAGCGAAAGGTGGAAACCAATCGGCGCTCCCCGACGAAGGAAAACACTGAGGCGGGTCAGGTCACTTGACCGGCTGGACATCCTCGGCACGACGCGCGCGCCGCTGCCGCCGGATCTGCCACAGCCAGCCCGCGATCGTCAACATGGAGAGACCGACGGCTCCGGCCTGCGCCCCGCGGACCAGGGGGGACGACCGATCGGCGCGCCGCCGGTGCGCGTGCGCGAACCGGACGCTGCCCGACTGCCGGCGGTCCGGCTGACGATCGGCCCAGTGCCACCCGGCGCGCCACGCGGCGGCGCGCGTTGAACCTGACTTGTGCGGGTTTGTCAGTACCGACGCGCCGGCCCACCGGCTTTCCGCGCCGCGGACCCACGTTCCCTTCCACTGCTGGACGTGCACGTCATCGGGCTGGCTTCGATCCGGCGCGGCCGTGTGAAGAACCGGCCCTGCCGGGGCCGCGGCCGCCGGACCCGCGGCTGGCTCACCGTCCACCGGCGTTCCCTTGACCGCCGCCGATGTCTCTGCCCGGATCTCCAGCAATCGCCGTGCGAACGATTCAAAGGCGCGAAACATCGGTAGCCATGATCATTGCGGCGACACCGCTCCCCCGTTCCGATTATCCCCCCGCGACTTCGCTTTGCAAGCGCAGCTGTTCTGTCTGTCAGGAGTCGCCACCTGTGGTCTGACGGCCGCCGGGTCAGCACCGAACCCTCCTCCCGTGCAGCCCGCGATGCCTGGCCGTCCCACGGAAGGATCTGCGCGCGCGTTGGCGTCGCCGCTCGGAGAAGGAACCTGTTGGAGAGCCAAAGCAGGCCGATTGAAGTAGATGCCCCGGTCTTCGACCGTCATTGCAATGTGAAATTGACGGTCACCGTCATGATGACCGGCACGGGCTTTCCGTCCAGCTCCGTGGGTTCGAAGCGCCATCCCGAGACTGACTTCAATGCCGCGAGATCCAGGGGCAGCTGCACGCTGCGCAGAATCCTCGCCTCCGTTACGCAGCCCGTAGCCGAGATGGTCGCCTCGGCAATCACGACACCGCTGACCGCCTGGCTCACCATCGACGGGGGATACACAGGGGGTACATTCTTGATCTTTCGGGGCACCTTGATGGTTCCGCCGATGACACGCCCGTCGCTGCGAGTCCTCGACCAGCTGGGATTCTGATCGGCACAGTCGATCGCGTCCTTGTCCATCGAGATGAATAGCCATTGCGACTCTGTTTCAAGGACGGGCTGATCTGGTAGGGCCAGCGAGAGCATCGCGAGGATTCTCAGGAAAGCCGCGCACGGCTTCGTGAGCGTGGTCGAATCGAGCGCGAGCTCACGCGGGCGGCCGTCAGGACGATACAGCACTCGGGCTGCGCCAAACGCTGACGCATCGGCAGGCGCAGTACAGCCGAGGGCGGCCATCAGACTTCCCATGAAACCAGGCGTCATCGAGACGAACGTCCGCGTCATCGAGTGGCTGAGCGGTGATTTGACTATGGGCTGGCGCGGAAGCGACTTCGTCTGGGCTCCCGATGTGGGGGCGAGACCCGGCAGGAGGTCACGTACGGACGCTCGCTCCGCCGGAGTCAGTTGAGAGAAGGACGCCAGCGCTCTGACATCGCGGAGATTTGCATCGCCGTTCCGCCTGATGATCTCCGAACCCTCGGTGAACTTCCCTTTTCGAGAGCGCCTGGCCAGCAACTCGCGACCGAATATCGCCCATTCCGTGTCGTTCGTCACCGGTATCCCTGGCAGGGCGCTCGACACAGTCTTCACCGCCGCAGACGCGTCGGGGCTCCCCGCGGCGACCATGAACCACACGGTGGCTTCCCGCACTGCGGCGCCGGGCGCACCCACTCCCGCGGTGAGCAGCGGCCCGTCGACGTCCGCACCGAGACGATCGAGGAAATCGCGCCATGCGAGTCCCGGCGGGCCGGCCGCGGCATATGCGGTGCCGACCTCGGCGCGTGAGGTCGGTGTCTGCTGGACCGCCATCGCGACAATCCGGGCAAAGACATCTGCCTGACTCTCTCCCATGTCGCGGACCATGTCCGCCGTCGTGGTCGCAAATGTTCGCGGCTCATTCCTGGCGAGCCACTCCGCCAGCGTCAAGCGGACGGGTCCACCCAGACGGGTCGCGGCGGCCCTCGCCTCCGGCAGGGTTTCCAATCTCTTCAGGTAAAGAATGGCGCGGACCTGCTCGGCCCCCACATTCGCATCCTGCTCGCGCGCCAACGCGTCCAGCAGCGCGGGGGCCAGGTCCAGGCGCCCGAGGATGCCCGCCACACGCGCGGCCACGGAGCGGACGGTACCATCCGGGTTGCGGACGGCCTCTCGCAGCGCGTTCATGTCGACGATTCCCTGGGATTCGACAAGGAGCGCAGTGCCGCCGGCGGTCACTTTGTCCTGCGCCGCGACTGGGACGGAAGCAGCCAAGACCCACCAGCAGATCGTGACAAGACCTGAAACCGATTGCATCCTCATCAGTTCACCTCGGCATGACGGTGTGGGCTACGATGAGATTGGTCCGGCAGCATACCACCCCACCGGTGCGCACCGCTGATTTCGGACTGTCACCGGCCCATCGATTCCGGGGTGCCGTCACCTCGGCCGCGCTGCCCGCGGTCAGCTGGTTGCCGGCTACTTCCGCGCCGACGGCGTGATCGCGGTCTCGAGCGTTCTGCCGTCCCGCATGTAGACGACCTTTGCGGGCTCGCCAATCTTCAGCATGTCGAGCGCGTATGTGTAGTCGTAGATGTTGGCGATCGTCTGACCCGCGATCTCGACAATGATGTCCCCTTTTCGCAGCCCCGCCTGCTCGGCCGGTCCGCCCCCCACCACGCCGCCGAGCAGCAGCCCCCTGGCCTCCGACGAATAGTCGGGAATCGTGCCGGTGAACACCCGGACGCCGGCGCGCCCGGCGCCCTGCTGCAGCGGCTGATCGACTTTCGTGAACGCCGGCGCGGCGGCGGCCTCCTCGAGCCGGCGCACGATGGCCGCGGCGAAGTCGACGACGCGGTCGAGATCCTCGTAATCGATCTTGTCCGCCGTGTCGGACGGCGTGTGATAGTCGGCGTGCGCGCCCGTGAAGAAGCTGAGCGACGGGATGCGCGCGGCATTGAACGTGGCCACATCGGTGGGCTGATAGGGATCGTCCTGCACCGCGAGATCGAATCCGGCGCCGATGTTGGCCTGCTCGAGGATCCTGCCCCACGCCGGGCTGGAGCCGGCCGCCTGCACGGTCAGCTTGTTGTCCTGCATGCGGCCCACCATGTCGAAGTTCAGGTACGCGGCGATCGCGTCGAGGGGCACCGGCGGCGACGTCGCGAACGCGCCGGAGCCGATGAGCCCCAGCTCCTCGCCAGACCAGAAGCCGATCAGGACATTGCGCGGGCGCGGCTGCCTCGCGAGCGCCGCCGCGATCGCGAGGACGGCCGCCGATCCCGACGCATTGTCGTCGGCGCCGGCGTGGACCTTCCCCGAGTCGTCTCTGGCGGCAAGGGTGTTCCCCGCTTCCCCGTGGCCGAGGTGATCGTAATGCGCGCCAATGGCGACCCAGGGTTTCGACACGGCGGCCGGCGTCGTGGCGGGGAGGTATCCGACGACGTTGCGGCCCGTGCGTTTCTCGCGCTCGACGGCCGAATGCACCGCGAGCGTGACGCCCGGCAGCGCGAAGCCGGTGACGTGAGGATTGCCGGCATCGAGAGACTTCTGGATGGCCGCGAGGGGTTTATCGAGGTCGGCGGTGAACAGGGCCGCGGCGACCTCCGCCGTCACGCTCACCGCGACGATGCCGGATCCGGCAATGGCGGTGTCGAACGTCATCGGCGCCAGCCGGCCGGCATTCGGCGACTGCGGACCGGTGACGACGACCAGCGCCCTCGCGCCGTGCTGTCGGGCGGCCATCGCCTTGTATCGCAGATCCGCGTACCGCGCGAGAATGCCGCGGGTTTTCTGATCGGCGTCCTCCGGGAAGTACCGCAGGACCACGACAATCTTGTCTTTCACGTCCAGCGTCGCGTAGCTGTCGTAGCCGAGGGCCTGGCTCTCGGGGACCACGATCCCGTAACCCGCGAACACGGCGGGGCCGCTGACGTCCCCGTTGTCGGAAAACGACAGCGCGCGCGCCTGACCCGTGTTGAAGACCACGTCTCCGACCCTGACGGTCGAGCCGCCATCGCGTGTGCCGGCGGTGAAGTCGAACGGCAGCCGGAAGTCCTCCTGCCCGGGCAGAGGCCTCGCGCCAATCTTCTGCAGCTCGGCGACGAGGTAGTCGCTGGCCAGACGCTCGCCAGTCGAGCCGGCGAGACGGCCCTCGAAGCGGGACGACGCGAGCGCTTCGACGTGCGGGCGGGTCCTCGATCCCTGTGCGTGGAGCGCCGCGGTGAAGACGACGGCGCCGATCAGCCCCGACGCCGCGCCGCGCCGCACGCGATGGCCTGTCATGACTTGATACCCTGTCGCCTGGGCGGGGCGTTTCTCAGCGCCTCGCGCGCCTTGTCGTGATTCCACTGGGCGAGAAACAGCTGTCCGGCCGAACCGCCGGCCCGGCTGGATGTCCACGCCAGCGTCCTGCCGTCGGGGGAGGGCACGGGCAGGCCGTCGAATCCCGGCGAATACGTCACGCGGACCGGTTCCTTGGCTCCGGCGGCGTCCACGATGAACACCTCGAAATTGTCGAACCCCAGCTTGTTGGAGGCAAAAAAGATGTACTCGCCAGACGGATGCATGTAGGGCGCCCAGCTCATCGAGCCGAACGCCGTGATCGCCTTCTGGTCCGTGCCGTCCGGGTTCATCGTCCAGACGTCGGCCATCAGCCCCTGCTCGTCGAAGCGCCGCCAGACAATCCTCGTGCCGTCCGGGGTGAAGAACGGACCCCCGTCGTAGCCCGGGACGCTGGTCAGGCGGGTCTGGGCGGAGCCGTCGGCGCGCATGATGTAAATTTCGCCGAAGCTGCTCGGGTTCTCGGCGAGCGCCTTCTTCTCGGGATCGGTGAGCGTGTGGTCGTAGGCGCTGCGCATCGAGGAGAAGACAATCCACTTCCCATCCGGGGAGTAGCTGCCCTCCGCGTCGTACCCCTTCGCCGTCGTCAGGCGCGTCGAGGCACCGGTTGTCTCGTCGTAACGGTAGATGTCCATCTCGGGGTCGTAGTCCCACGAATACCGACGCTCCTTGCCGGACGCGCGGAACGCCAGCTCCTGTTCCTGGTACTCCTTCGATCTCGGATCGGCGTGGGTCGACGCGAACTCAATCTCGGCGGCGCCAGGGCGGAAGAAGGCGCAGGTGGTCTTGCCGATGCCGGTGGAGAGGCGACGCGTGTCGCCGGTCACGAGGTCGAGCACATAGATCTGATAGAAGGGGTTGCCGGGTTCGCGCTCGCTCTGGAACACCAGCCGCTTCCCGTCAGGCGACCAGTAGCCCTCGCCGGCGCGCTTGCCCTCCACCGTCAAACGGCGGACGCGCGACAGAAGGGTGCGCTCCTGGT